>CAYNZC010000133.1:0-10586 GCA_964401575.1 uncultured Verrucomicrobiota bacterium | reverse complement strand
TGCGGTCCTGGAGCGCTCGCCGCGCCGCCGGTAGCGCCGGAGGGTATGAAATCCGACTTTTTGGCGCTATGCGATTTGGCCGTCGATCATATCAACAATCCGGCGCGGCATGAGCCCAAACCGGTGCCGTTTTATAACGACTCGTATGGGGTGAGGGCATTGGCTGTCGCTTATGACATGACCGGCAAGAGGCAGTATCTCAACACGTGCAAGACCTGGGCCGACCGGATGATTGCCTATCAGAGAGAGATGATCCCCAAAGGCGCATATTACATGAACTACAACCGCAAGCCCGGGGATACCAACGCAGCGTGGTACGTCGCGGACAGCTCCAGCATTGCCCTGGGCATTCTGGCCACCGCCGTTCGCTGCGAGACCCCGGCTGAGAAGCAGCGCTATCTCAATTCGGTGTTGTCGTTCTCCAAACTGGTAACCGGCAAATACATTGGCGAGGCCGGCGGGGTGATGAACGGGCTCTGGCCGAGATACGGCGGCGAATGGTGGTGCTCTTCCGGTATTTTTGGATCACTGGCATTTCAGCTCTACGCCGAAACGGGTGACGAGAAGCACCTCCAGACCGGCCTGAACGCGATCCATTGGCTTAACCACATCGATTTGAGCAAAACCAAGTTTGAGTTTTGGAGCACCGGCGCTCCCACCGTGGTCATGTACGTGCTGGAAGCCTACTCGACCGGCTTGCCGTACCTGCCCAAAGAGGGGAAGCTGCGCGAGGAAGCCCTGGCCCAGATTCGATGGTGCCTGAACTGGATGCAAGCCAACCAGGCCAGCCGGGTGACGTCCTGTCCCTGGGATTACCACCATCAGTGGGGCAGCAAGAGCGGTGGGCTGCCCTTCCACACTTACATCTACGGGCGGCTGATCCCGGAAATGAGCGAACTGATCGGCGCGTCCGACGCCGAGATGAAGTACATCGCTTCGGTGCTTAAAGACAGACCCCAGCCGGGGCTGCCTCAACTGGCAGTGTTTGCGATGATGTCCTACGCCGAGCGGGTGTCCCCAGGCGTGATCTATCGTTCATCGCGCAAAACCGGGCAATAATCCCGCGAGCCAGAGCCGGGGAACGCATCCGTTGGCAGTCAGCCCTTCCCCTGGTCATTCATTTCTCCGCATTCGCATAAGCGCAAGCCGACTGGAAGTCGCCGCTCCGCAAGCACGCCGGTGAGCGGGTCTGCGACCGGTTTTCCGCACCTCCAAACCCAAAAACCTTACTGCCAAAACATCTACAAACCCATTGACTCCACAATAAGTTGTATGGTAAGAATTACCTCCACAAGGTGTAGAGCCACATGAGATGCCCTAAATGTGCTTGCCAGGATGATAAGGTGATCGACTCGCGAGCTTCTCGCGAGGGGGCAACAATCCGCCGCCGAAGGGAATGCATCGCCTGCGGTTTTCGCTACACGACATACGAAGAAATCGAGCGCGGCGGGCTTGTTGTTGTCAAACGTGATGGACGGCGGGAAGATTTTTCGCGCGAAAAGTTGTTCTCGGGCATCATGAAGGCATGCCAGAAACGCCCGATCGGACCGAAAACGATCGAAGATCTGGTTGAAAAAATCGTCAATGAAGTTACGGACAAATATGAGCGGGAGGTGCCCGCGGAGTTTATCGGAAAGCTGGTAATGGAAGGTCTTAGAAACATTGACCACGTGGCCTACGTGCGGTTTGCCAGTGTTTATCGCCGCTTCCAGGAGGCGACGGACTTCGTCTCGGAAGTGAAAAAACTGGAGGAAGCCAAATGATAGCGCTCGGAGCCAACTGCCTGCTTTTCAAGACGCTGGCCGGGGAGTCGGTGCCGCTGACGCCGGACATGATCAGCATCGAGCTCACGGGCGAGGCGGAACAGATGTTCGAGCCCGACTTCGTGGACAATGCTGCCAGCGCTGTTTTTCATTACTTCAAGCATGAGGTTGGCCGCGAGACGGTGACCGTTGCCGAGTTTGCCGAGGCGCTCGAAAAAGCCCTCAAAAGCCTTGGCGGCGGCGAGATGCCCTCCCCGGCAAAAACTCGCAGGCTCGTCGAGTCGGACCTGAGGAAGCTCGCCGGCGAATCCGGGTGCGAACTGGTGTTCTTCGCGACGCTGCGGGCGGAACTGAGGAAAATGATCAAGGATGACCCTGAAATCTTGAGTTTTTCCGGGTTGCAGGATTGCGTGAAAGCGCTGGCTGGCGCGCGGCGATGGACCCCCCGATGCCGCACCCTGAAATCGCAGATCCTGAGTTATCTCGAGGGTTGCCTTTGCGCCGAGCACACCAGAAACCGCTTGTCCCTCGTCGTTCGCTGACCCTTATGCAGGGTTTCCAGAGGGAGGGAAAGCGAACGAGAACGTTTGTGGCTGTGCCATCCCCGGGGATTCCCCTTATGGCATCGGGTACTTTTGCGGGTGAAATCATTTGAGTCGGGCAGGGTTTTCCGGTAGCTATAATGGAGATTTCTGGCATGGAGCAGCATACGAATAACGGAATACTCGCCTTGTTCGAGGCCGAATTCCGCGCGCTTTGGGACAAGTTGCCCGGCAAAGGGCTGATCATTTTCCTGATCGCCTGCTGGCTGGCGTTGTTCCACTTCATGGGCAATTCGACGCTGGGCTACGGGGCTACGCCATCCCTGTTTAACTGGCTTTACGTGGCCTACAGCGCGGGCGGGCGGGATTTCGCAGGCTCGGAGGATTCCTTTCGGTTTGCCGTCCCGTTCGTTGTGGCGCTCCTGCTTTGGCTCCGCCGCAAGGATCTCATGGCCTTGCGGTTTTCGACGTGGTGGCCCGCCCTGGCACTTGTGGCTTTGGGCCTTTTCATTCACGTCGTCGGTTTCATCGCGCAGCAACCGCGCATTTCGGTGGTGGGACTGGTTCTGGGCCTCTACGGACTGACAGGCCTGGTCTGGGGCTATCCCTGGATGCGCGCCTCGTTTCTGCCTTTCTCCGTCTTCGTCTTTGTGATCCCCCTCGGTTCCCTGGCTGAGCCGATCACATTCCGTTTAAGACTCCTGGTAACCCAAATGGTGGAGGTCATCTGTCACAATATGCTGGCGATAGACGTCGTCCGGCAGGGCACTGCCCTCTCGGACCCCACTGGCAGGTATCAATACGAAGTGGCCGCCGCTTGCAGCGGCGTGCGCAGCCTGGTCGCCACTTTCGCCTTTGCCGTCGTCCTGGCGTTCGCCTCTCTCCGCGGGTTCTGGCGCCGGACGCTAATGATTGTCTCATCCTTTCCACTCGCAATCCTGGGAAACCTGATTCGCATGCTTAGCATTGTGATTGCCGCCGAGATTGGCGGACAGGAAGCGGGATCTTACGTCCACGAGGGCGGGCCGATGGGGATCTTCAGCCTGATGCCCTACATACCGGCCTTTATCGGCCTGTTGTTGCTCGAGCGTTACCTGGACGACCGGCCACGCCCGAAAGCACCAACCGATTCAACCAATACCCCGGCAGACCCAGCGCCACGCGAGGATTCCGCCGGCGTTCGCGGTTGATTCCGCGGCTTTGCTTTGCCAGAGAATGCTTTCCGTAAACTCCCTAATCTGTTACGATCCCGCCGGTCGATCTGCCGACCATTCACATGAAGACTAAACAACACTGGATCATCCTGATCGTCACCCTGGCGCTGCTGGCAGCCACCGCCGGAGTGTTGCTTCGCCTTCAGTCTCACCAGCGTCTTGGCAAACCCGGCGTCAAGACCGAGCCGACAGCCGATCCCAATCGTCTGCACGTCGTTCTGCCCGCCGAAGTGCTGGATTACAAGGCGGAGTTCATCGAGGTGGACGATATCACGCGCGACACGCTCCCGTCCGATACGAGCTACGGCCAGGCCCGTTACACCGCGCCGGACGGCTTCATCACCCTGCTCAACGTGGTGCTGATGGGTCGCGACCGCACGAGCCTTCACAAACCGCAGTTCTGCCTTGCCGGCATGGGCTGGGGCATCGACAACGCGTTGTCCGCCGAGGACAAGGTTCGCATTCAGTCGCCCGCGGCGTATGACCTGCCGGTCGTACGACTGATTGCGAACAAACAGATCGAGCAGGGCGGCCAGGTCGTCAACGCCCGGGGAATCTACGTTTACTGGTATGTCGCGGATAATGCGCTCAGTGCCAGCGTTTCGGGCTTTGAACGCATGTGGTGGATGGGCAAGCACCTGTTCAAGACCGGCGAATTGCAGCGCTGGGCTTACGTAAGCTGCTTCGCTGTTTGCAACCCCGGGCAGGAGGAAGCCGCCTACGCGCGCATGAAAGAGTTCATTGCCGCAGCGGCGCCGCAGTTCCAGCAAATGCCGGACAACCTCTCGCCAAACCTGGCCCAAACACGCTAAGCGACACCCGGCCACAACCATTCTATGCTCCGGCGCGACAGAATTATTCGAATGCAAATCCATGAGCTCATGGATGCATGCATCTTTGCCGCCAGCTTCTGGGTCGCGTTTGTGCTTCGATCAAACCCCGACCTTATAGAACTGTTTGATCTCAGGACCATCCCCTCCTTCGCCAATTACGTTTGGCTGTATCTCATTTTGATACCCGCCGGGCCGATGGTTCTCGAAGCCCAGGGCTTTTACAACCGCCCCATCTTCTGCTCGCGCTCCGTAACTGCATGGCTCCTCCTCAAAGGCTGCGCCATTGTCAGCCTTGGTCTCGTGGTCGCCTTTTACTTTTTCCGGATGGATTTTCCACGCTCGGTGATCATCTGGTTCGGGGTTGTGAGCTTCCTTTTCCTTTTCGCCAAGGAGGAGGTTCTCCAGGCGTTCTTCCGCACCAGGATTGCTCAGAAACAACTTCGGCGCAGGTTCCTGCTGATCGGCACAGGCGCCGAAACTGCCCACATGAAGGAGCGCCTGCGCCAGACCTCTGAAGGCATCGAGGTTGCGGGCGAACTCGACCTTAACGAGGCGCCCACGGGAAAACTGCTCGAAATCCTCCACAACCACAGCATCAACGGCGTCATCATTTCCGCGCACCGTTCCTACTTCGACATGGTCGAGAAGGCAATTCGGGCCTGCGAATTGGAGGGGGTCGAGGTGTGGCTCGTGGCCCGGTTCTTCCAGACGCAGATTTCCAGAACCCGGATGGACGAATTCCACGGGCTGCCCATCCTGGTCTTCAGCTGCACTCCGGAAGCTTCCTGGCAAAGCGTGGCAAAACAGGTCATGGATTTCGTCCTTGCCCTGATGATGCTTCTCTTCACCGCGCCGATTCTTTTCGTATGCGCGTTGCTGATCAAGATCACCTCGCCGGGGCCCATCTTCTTCAAGCAACAACGCTCAGGGCTCAACGGGCGACCTTTCACGCTCTACAAGTTCCGGACCATGTGCACCAACGCCGAGCAGCTCAAGCACGAGCTTGCCGCCATGAATGAAATGACCGGCCCGGTGTTCAAGGTCACAAACGACCCCCGCATCACTCCCCTGGGCAAGTGGTTGAGAAAGTTCAGTCTCGACGAATTTCCCCAGCTCTTGAATGTTCTCCGGGGCGAGATGAGCCTCGTGGGGCCAAGGCCTCTGCCGGTGGACGAAGTCAAACAGTTCAGCGATTTCGCGCACCGCCGCCGCCTCAGCGTCAAACCCGGCCTCACATGCCTGTGGCAGATCAGCGGACGCAACAACGTGAAGGATTTCAAGGATTGGGTGCGGCTGGATCTGGAATACATTGACAACTGGACCCTCTGGCTCGATATCAAAATTCTCTGGCAAACGGTGCCGGTTGTGCTGCTGGGCACCGGCGCAAAGTAATCCCGGCGCCATTGCCGCGGCGCGGACATACCTCCCCAAAACCGGGGCAATCCCGTCTCTGCCCTCTTTGCCCGTCCTCCCCGCCCTCCTCTCACTCGGGCTTCAGGTCGCAGACCTTGTTCATGCCCCGCCCTGGCCCATTTCCCGAAGACGCAACTGACCGCACGCGGCATCAATGTCGTGCCCCTTTTCCCGGCGCAACGTGGCGCTGACCTTTTGCCTTTCGAGCACAGCAAGAAAGCTCGCCATGGCTTCTTCTGTGGGGCGCTCCCACGGCAGCCCCTCGACCCTGTTGTATGGAATCAGGTTGATCCTGGCATTGAGCCGTCGAGCCAGAGTGGCCAGCAGCATTGCCTGCCCGGGCCCATCATTCAGCCCCGCAATCAATATGTATTCGAAGGTCAGCATCCTGCCTTTGCGCTTCTGGTAGTATTCGCAGGCGGCTATCAGCTCCTTCAGCGGATACTTCCGATTCACCGGCATGATCTTCGAGCGGACGTCATCCGTGGCCCCGTGAAGGCTGATCGCCAGCCGGTATTGCTGCGGTTCCTCGGCCAGTTTCCGGATCTGCGGGACAAGGCCGCTGGTTGAAATGGTGATCTTGCGGGCGCCAATGCCCATTGCCCATGACGCGTTGAGAATGCGCAAGGCTTTCAGCAGATGGTCGTAGTTTGCAAGCGGCTCGCCCATGCCCATGATCACCAGGTTGCTGATCCATCGCCCTTTCTCAGCCGCTGCCACAACATCACCGGCCGAGAGGTCGCGCCCGCCTGCATTGGTCGCGTGCCACCGCTCCACGGCAAGAGCCTGCCCCACGATCTCCCCGGGATCGAGATTCCGCTTCCATCCATCCAGCCCGCTGGCGCAAAAACGGCAGCCGTATGCGCACCCAACCTGCGTGGACACGCACAACGTTTGGCGATCGCTCGGATCCCCGTAAAGCGCCGGGTTCGCGGGAATCAGCACGCTCTCGATCATCGCGCCATCCCGAAGCTTCCACAGAAATTTTTGCGTGGTATCCGCCGAACCCTGCTTCCGCACAAGCCCGAGTGGATGAAAATCGTATTGCGCCGCCAGGCGCTCGCGAAGGGACTGCGGCAGGTTTGTCATGGCGTCCCAGGACCCCGCCTTCCGCCCGTAAATCCACCCCAAAACCTGTCCGGCACGATAGGACGGCTGGCCCCAGTCTTTGAGCCGGGCCTCCAACTCTTCCGCAGTCTGCGATTGAATGTCTTCCTTCACCCGCGCGAAACCTAGCCCGGGCGCGGGACGGTGGCGAGCCTGCTCTCTGTTGCCCCGCAGCCATCGCCTGCGGGTATGCTGTTCTGACACCTGCCAAAATGCTCGTAAGGGAGAGTATATGCCGAGAGAAGGAAATCGGGCTTCATTCAAATCCCGCCAACATCAATTACTGGTTTGCGCACGAGATCAATCACCGGGCGTTCTCGAGAACGGAGGGAAGATAGTGTCCCCGTCGCCGGGCGGTTATCGGGTCGAATGAGGCGTCAACAACATTTCCCGATCGTGCAGCGCGTATGCATGAAGGGGTTCTTCACAGTTTAGGGTGCTGGCGTGTGACGAAAGCCATGGCTTTGGCGAGGTTCCTTGCCGTTCACGGCAATCAGTTCATCGGGCGGTGGCTGCCTGCGCACCTGAGCTCGGATGGCTAACAACACCTGGTTGAGCTGGCGGGCATCCAGCCCGGACAACAAGCGGGAGAAAGTCGGCTGACTGGGGGCCGGAGGAAGGGTGCTTCAAGGCGGAAAGGGAGGGGCTTGAACGGTTGACCGAGGGGCTGACGAGTTCCTCGACCGGCAAAGCAGTTCTTTCATAAACCCGATTTGCACAAAGCAGTGCGGCGTCGAGGTTGCTCAAAGTGAAGCGAGCAAATCGGGTTCGCGCGCTGGCTTGTATGCCCTGCTTTTCGTAACGTGCCAACCGCAACAAAGCGGACACGCATAAGCGCGCAATCCTTCCGGACGGCCATGGCGCCCGCGGACCCTGGAGAAGCAGTTCAAAACAGAACGGACGCCTCTCCGATCATACCGCCTTTTGCTAAAGCACATTTTCATTTCGGCTTGTTCTGATCTCGCGTTCATATGGTGCTTTCTCCTTGTTGCATGCGTGCCTCAATTTCATTTCTTGCCACTCCCATTGGCACGAACGGCTTCTGCGGGTCCGCCTTGTTCCCCTCAGTTGCTCATAAAACGATTGTGTTCGCGTGGCTCGCTCCTCTTCTCTCCGCCGGCCGCTTCCAGTTTCGCCATCACGGCCTTCGGGGATGCTCCCCCGTAAATCACCTCCATAATGGCCGCGAAATATCTGTCCATGACCCAGATATTGCAGCCCACCACATTCTTGATGACATAGTCTTCAAGCTGCCCATTCGGATAGGGGCACGCGGTCCTGAAATGAACCCTGCCATCCTCCATATCCATTTCAAAGCAGCCCATCACCAGCCCGCAGTTGATCCTGGTCAGCAGTTCCGCACAGGCCTGCCGCCGTTCTTCAGGGCATTTCTGGGGAAGAATTGCGATCGCCAGACACATCTCGTTTTCATCGGAGGCCGCAACAAAAAACTTCCAATTCCCGTTTTTGCCATTCATGCCCGACCACAGCTTTTGGTCCTCCTCGTCCAGCTCATAGTTCCATTCTGCCGCGTCGAAAAAGTTTACCACCGCTTCTATGCCTGTAGCCATAAATCAGCCCTTTCTTAAACGTTAAGAAAGCTTCGCACATTCCCTATGACAATTGCTGTCAGGGGTGTGCTTCCTGCATGAAAAACCGGGGAGAAGGCCCCCGTTACCCTCTTGAAATCCCGAGATGCAATCCGCGATTACCCTTCGGCTGCCGCTCACCCGGGCGGGGGCTCAACCTTCTTTCCGTTCCCCGGTCCGACCGTCCCGCAGCCATCGCTATACCGGTGTCAGTTGTCCCTCCGTCCCCGGCCCGGCCTCCCGCGCGGCAACGCCGCACTTCTCCATGATTGCCTTTGCACTGGCCCCGACTCGTTTCACCAAATCAGCGGGCCCGATCACGGTCGCGTGCGGACCCCAGCCCAGCACCCAGCCGACTATTTCCTCGAGGTTGTCGAGCCGCAGCCGCAGCCGTGAGCAGCCTCCGGGCAGCTCGGTGATTTCCTGGCTCCAATGCCACCGCCGACCGCGCATCAAATCCGTCGCCCACCTGTCAAACTCGATGACCACTTCGTAATTGCCTTTCCCTTTGAAAACCGCGAAAGCCCCCTTGAGGTGCTCATTCAGATTAAACGCTTTCGAAATTGTGAACTGCCCGGGCATAATTTCCGGATCCGACAACCGCGTTAGCACGAACGTCCGCATGTCTTTCCGGTTCACATCGAACGCAAACAGGTACCAGTGATTCTCAATACAAGCCAGGTGGTAGGGATGCACCACCCGCTCCTCCGCCGCCTCTGCCCCCAGTTTCCGATACTCGAATCTGAGAACCCGCTTCTGCCTCAGGGCGCGTGTCAGAATCTCGAAGTTCTCCACGTCGGCTGTTTCCGGCGCCACCGGACGGAACGAAAGCAACTCATCAGGATTCCCCACGCTATATTCCATTTGCTGGTCAAGTTGGCCGGATATCTTTCGGAAGGCCGTCATGAGCGGCCGCTCAAACGGGGTTCCCTGGTATTGTTCAATGGCTTTGTGGGCCACAAGAAGCGCGAAGATCTCCGATTCGGTTATGGGCATCGCGGGAAACTGATCCACACGCCTGGTGTAGTAAAAACCGCGTTTCCCGGGATCATACTCCAGGGGCAGGCCCAACCGGTCTCGCATGAACTGCACGTCCCGGTTCACCGTTCGCAGATGCACCCTGAATTTCCGCGCCATCATGGAGCAGTTGGGATAGTTCCCCGCCCGAATCAGGTTGTGAAACTTCATCATCCGCTCCAGGGGCGGTCGTGTGGATTCCCCTCTAACGTCGGCCATAGGAGCTCAAAAGTATTCCCTCCCGCTTACGCATGTCAACCGACAGCCATGACGGCAAATCGCATACTCCCTCCTTTGCATATTCTCTGCGGTGGAGCCCCAGGCTGATCGCGATGTAAGAGCGGGAACAGCCTCGCCCGGCGGCCCCTCCGGTGACGCGCCGAGCCGGGCCGGTTGCCAGCGGTAAAATCACCGGTCGCGGTTTGCTGGGATGAACGCTTATTCGGTCGTCGCGTAAACGCCCGCCCCACTTTCGGGATAGCTCTCGTAGAAGTGCTCAAACAGCGTCGAACACTTTTGCTGGTAAAGTTCAGGCGTGTAGGCGCGGGGTAAACCGGCATCAAGCAGGTTCTTTATCGCATCCTCGACCCGTGCACGGGAACTCTGCCGCTTTCGCCAATCCAAAACCAACAGAGCCTTCAGCCGCTCAAGTAACTGCCTGGCCACCTTCTTCACCTGGTCGCGTTCTTCGGTGCTCAATTCCGGTGAGGGCCGAGTGAGGATGTCGAAAACGACCAACTCCTCTTCGGTCATGTTCTCGCGCACGTGGCGGTGCTGCTCATCGCTCAGGTTGCGACTGAAGGCCAGCAATTCCTCGAACAATTCCTCAATGTTCCGGCTGCCTGCGTTGTAGGAATCAATCAGTTCCTCAAACTTCTGCTGGAAATCCGCGCGGGTCTTGTTCAGGCGAATCAGCTTTTCCAGTTGGGCGCGGATGGCTGCTTTCAGGACTTCAAGGTCGGTGTTCTTGTGTTTGGATTCCTTGAATCGTTTGGCGAGCGCCTCGAAATCAATCTTCGACAGGTCCATTACCGGCACGGCCTTTTCACGCAGGGCCACCCGTTCGATGGAGGCGTCGAGAAGCTTGTTGATGTCACCCATTACGGCA
>CAYNZC010000132.1:0-10855 GCA_964401575.1 uncultured Verrucomicrobiota bacterium | reverse complement strand
CGCCCTTCCGGAAGGCGGGACTTGGGACAACCAAACCATGCGTTTCCGGCTTTGTTCGGCTCCGCGGCCTGCGTAGTCTTGGGACGATGAATGCGCTGTCCGATACGATTCAGATACGTGTGAGATATGCCGAAACCGATCAAATGGGCACGTTCTACAATGCCCGCGCGCTGGATTGGTTCGAGTGCGGACGAACGGAATTGATGCGGAACCGCATGGGGATGTCTTACGCGGGTATGGAAACCAAAGGCGCCTTTCTGCCGCTGGTGGAGGCACACCTCGATTACCAGGGAAGAGCTCGCTACGACGACCTGCTGGAGGTGGCCACCACCGCTGCCTTTTCAGGCATGGCCAGAATGCGGTTCGATGTCCAAATCACTCTTCTGCCGGATCGTCGCGCCGTGGTGAAAGGTTACACGGTGCATGCATTCACAAACGTGCAGGGCAAGGCTATCCGGCCACCAAAGTGGTTTGTGGAACTTTTTGACAATTCTGCCGGGTAGCAAATACTCCGGTTCGCGCCTTGCGCCGCACGGGGCGGAACGCCCGGGCCGCAGGTTTTTGGTTCTGCTGCGGCATCGGGCACGAGGACACCATGAATAGTGCCAGAACACCCACCACCGATAGGCCAACCCACACAGCAACGATCCAAAACAACATACATTTTTAAATGAGCAAAGTTTGTGCCGAAAACCCTCTTTGAGAGAGAATTGAAGCATAATCATCGCTAAAACGTCCAATGTTCGTGCGTAACATTACATTAGCTCTGGCGATGTTCCTAACTGCCTGCACCGCAACCGTTCAGGCGGATGTCATCATTTTTAGAATGGTTGAGTCCAACCAGACCATTGGCTACGACGTGGTTCGTCCCGGGACCGCTGCCGGTTACATTGTGTTCGACGCGGACACGCTCGACATGCGCGTGTTACGCGCAAATATCGTGAACCGCAGCCGGCAATTCACAATCAGCAGCCCCCAGGGCGCACGGTTTTACGTGGCCAAGGGACCGAAAGGATCCACCTATACAATCGTTACTCGTTACCAGGAGAAGAATGAACCTTATACTGAGATCCTGGACACCATGTATGGCAGGGACAGCATCCTGGCCATCCGGCCGGATCGCTTGGTGTACTTCCCCAAACTCATGAAAAGCGCTCCGAAGCAACTCATCGTTCCAGAGAGCGAAGATGACGTGATTCTTGTAACCAGCACTGTCAGCGCCACCTACCTCGGACGCGAGACGCAATCGGCCAACGCCGCCGGCCAGTCAGTGGATGCCGCGATGGAACGATTCCGGGCGCTTTACCTCGCCAAAGGCTACTACGAAGTTCAGGACACTCAGTAGCGTGGGGCCGCCGAAAGGCAGCCGGATATAGCGCCATCGTTCGGCGCTGTTTGGCGCGCACCCGGCAAAGACCGCCCCCGCCCTTTTCGCGTGCGCGCACCGAACCCTTCAAAACTGATTTGAAGTCTGCCGGATTGCTGCTTGCAGGATGCTGCGGCAGGGTTCAATAATTGCCACGATGGTTGTTGAGCCACTACGTTTTGAGGCATCGGGCGGGGTTTCGCGTTTTGCGGCCGAGATGCGTTCCGAACAGGCGGTCCGCTCTCCTGCGCTGATCCAGTTCAATTTTCTTGCGGACGTTGACCCTCCCCAGCCCCTTGGCGATGCCTGGCTGGCAGCCCTCATCGTGCCCGCGATGTTCGTTGGAGAGTCCCTCGAAATCCGCGCTCCGGTATCGAAGCGTCTCACACGCACCGTCCAGGAATTCCAACGGATGTTCCATTCCTGGTTTCCCGAGTTGTTTCAGATCGTCCAGGTCATCATCCCCGAAACGGTCCCCACGTCCGCCGAACGCGATGACGGCCCGGCTGCCACTTTTTTTTCGTGCGGGGTCGATTCGTGGTATTCGGCGCTCACGCATTTAAACGAGCTTCGCGCGCTGATCACGGTTAAGGGCTTTGATATGCCCTTCAATGACCAGGTGGTGTGGCCGCTGACAGTCCGCGGCGTCTCGGAGGCTGCATCCGAACTCGGGCTCCAGTCCATCAAGGTGGAGACGAATATCAGGGACCACGCGGACGCAAGTTTCGGAGTTTTTAAGCGGAAGTACGAGAAGAACAACTTTTGGGGCACTTATTTTCACGGGGTCTGCCTGGACGCGGTGGCGCTGTTTTTGCAGGAGCAGTTCGCAAGGGTTTACGTGCCAGCCTCCTGGCATTACCCGCGCCTGCAGGCATGGGGCGCGCATCCGCTCATCGACACCTACCTGTCCAGCGGCCGTGTGCAGATTGTTCACGACGGCGCCGATGCTGCCCGGGCCGACAAGATCAGGGCCATCAGCAAGGTGCCGGCAGCCCTAAGACTCCTGCGGGTCTGCGCGGCCTATACACGGGGCCAATACAACTGCGGGGTGTGCGAGAAATGCCGCCGCACGATGTTCGCGCTGCGGGCGGTGGGAGTGGATGTCTCCCAGGTGCCCTTCAATGCGCCGCTCAATTTGCGAGCGCTGGAACAAAAACCTCCCAAACCCTACCTCTATCCCATTTACCAGGAGATAGCCGATGAAGCGGCCAAACGCGGTGACACCGAGCTTGTGGAATGTATCCGGATGCTTACCAGTGGCTCCCCGTCCGTTCGCCGGGAATGGCATCGCTGGAACACCCGCATGCGGCGCAGCGTGATGAAACGGTGGCATCGCCTGAGAAAGCCGCGAAATCCATCTGCCGGCGAGGGCCATCAATAGCGCTCGCGCCGGAATTGGATCTGTCGGAATGACACACGGTCGGACCTCGACAGGTCTGACTCGCTTGAATGCGGTTATCGATTTGTCCCTCTGCATGCCTTGCTGCAAGACCCCATTTCTGCTACTGGTATTCCGTGCATTTTTCTGTCAGGCACAGCCAGTTCAAAGATCTCTATGACAAAGTGTCTTCCGGCCAGCGCATCAGCGAATCGGACGCCATGCGGCTGTTTGAAAGCCGCGACCTGAACGCCGTCGGCGCCATAGCGGATCTTGCGCGGCAGCGCAAAGTGAGCAACCGGGCCTCTTACATCGTTAATCGCTACATCAATTACTCCAATTATTGCATCTTGAGCTGCCAGTTTTGCTCCTTCGCGCGCAAGAAGCGGGACCACAACGGCTTTGAGCTCACGATCGAGCAAATCGTCGAGAAGGCGCGCGAGGCCCTGGCGGATGGTATTACCGAGTTGCACATCGTCGGCGGGCTGCACCCATCTCTGCCGTTCAGCTATTACCTGGAAATGCTGCGGGCCTTGAGAAAGCTCGATCCGCGGCTGCAGCTCAAGTGTTTTACCGCTATCGAGATCCTGCACATGGCGTGGCTCTCTAAACAATCCGTCCCCCAGACCCTCGAGGCTCTTCGCGAAGCGGGACTCGATTCCCTGACCGGCGGTGGCGCGGAGATTTTTACCCCGTCTGTCCGCGATCAAATCGCGCGGGGCAAGGAATCCGCGGAGGAGTATCTGGATGTTCATCGCACGTGGCACAAGATGGGCTGCCGCAGCACCTGCACCATGCTTTACGGACATGTCGAGAGCCTGGCGGACCGCGTGGATCATCTGAGCCGCTTGCGCAAACTCCAGGATGAAACACACGGTTTTGCAGGGCTGGTGCCGCTGCCGTATCACCCGGAGAACAATGAAATACCCGTGGATCATCCGCCCACGGGCTTTGACACTCTGCGAACCATAGCCGTAAGCCGGATCTACCTCGATAACTTCGACCACATCACGGCCTATTGGGTGGGAATGGGCCTCAAGCTGGCACAAGTAGCCCTCAGTTTCGGGGCCGATGACCTCCACGGCACGATCGTGGAAGAGCACATCTTTCACATGGCAGGGGCAAAATCGCCACAATTGCAGACAAGGGAGGCCATGATCCGGGCGATCCGCGAGGTCGGACGAGAGCCGGTTCAGCGGGACACATTCTATGAACCAATCGCCCCCGGGTAAGTCACCAAACCCACTCTCGACGTGGGTTCCCGCATCGCTAGAATAGCCCCGTGCTTATGAACTTTATTCACGAAGATTTCCTGCTGCACAGCCGCGCCGCGCGCCGCCTTTACCACGATTTTGCCGAAGAGCAGCCCATCTTCGATTACCATTGCCATTTGCCACCGAAGGATCTCGCGGAAAACCGCCGCTTCGCGAACCTGTTCGAGATCTGGCTCGAAGGCGACCATTACAAATGGCGCGCGATGCGTTCGAATGGGGTTGCCGAGCGCTTCTGCACAGGTGCGGCCGAACCCTACGAAAAGTTCCTCGCCTGGGCGGCGACTGTGCCGCAAACGCTGCGAAACCCGCTTTACCAGTGGACCCACCTCGAACTCAAGCGATACTTTGGCATTACCGAACTCCTGGATTCTACCTCCGCGCCCAGAATCTGGAAGAAAGCGAACCAGGCCTTGCAGCGCAATGAACTGACGACACAGGGTATTTTGGGGAAGTTCAATGTAACACACGTGTGCACCACGGATGACCCCACGGACGACCTGAGACACCACAACGCGCTGGCTCAGGCCGGTATCCGCGCGCGGGTGCTTCCTGCGTTCCGGCCGGACAAGGCGTTTGGTGTGAACCAGCCCGCAGCGTTCAAACCCTGGGTTGGCAACCTCGAAAAAGCCGCGAACATCGAGATTAGATCGGCGAACGATTTGCTGGAGGCCATCAGCAAGCGACACGAGTTCTTCCATTCCAGAGGTTGCCGGCTCTCCGACCACGGTCTCAACCAGGCGCTGGCGGCGCCCTGCACAGACCTGCAGGCGCGACAGATCTTTTCCGCTGCCATGAAAGGCCGAGCGGCCTCGCCCGACGACCATGCGCGTTTTGGAACTTACATGATGCTTCACTTCGGACGGCTGGATGCGGCCCGGGGCTGGGTGAAGCAGTTGCACCTCGGGGCGCAACGAAACAACAACTCAAGGCTTCTCAAGGAGATCGGGCCGGACACGGGATTCGATTCCATCGGAGATTTCCCGCAGGCGGCTTCGCTTGCCGCGTATCTTAATCTGTTGGAGCAGGAAAAGGCGCTCCCGAAAACGATCATTTATAACCTTAATCCGGCTGACAACTACGTGTTCGCCACGATGCTCGGCAATTTCCAGGATGGTTCTATCCCCGGCAAAATGCAGTTGGGCTCCGGATGGTGGTTCCTGGATCAGAAGGAGGGCATGGAATGGCAGATGAACGCCCTCTCCAACCTGGGCCTGCTCTCCCGCTTTGTCGGAATGGTCACCGACTCCCGCTCTTTCATGTCATACCCACGACACGAATACTTCCGGCGCGTGCTCTGCAACCTGCTGGGCCGCGATATGGAAAACGGCGAGTTGCCCAATGATTACAAACTGGTGGGGCCTATGGTTCGCAGGATTTGTTACTCGAACGCACGGGACTATCTGAACTTCGATTCCGGCACGCCGGAAGGCGCGCGCGCTCAAGGGCATTCCGCCAAACGTTCCCGGTAACCGCCGGCGGGGTCGCCGGGCCAGCCGCAGCCGGCACGATCATATCGCCGCCTTCCCGGCTTCGGGAGCCGCGCCCCATTGCAGCCCATCACTTCCCCGCCAGCACCGGCAGGATTTTTTTCCGAAGGTCCGAGTGGATAGCCTCCGCGCTGCGCATGCCGTTGACGATGGTGAATCCGTAGGTCACTTGCAGCTTCCGGAACGTCTCCTGCATCCGCAGTTGATACTTGAAAAAGCTGTCGAACATGTCCCTGGACAATCCAAGGTCCATTCCGCTTTCCCAGTAGTCGAGCGCCGTGTTCTTCGCAAAACTCCGCTGCACCAATTCATCCGGCGCAACGTTCAGATAAAAAACCGCGTCCGGCTCAAGGGCAATTCCATACAAATTTTTCAGCCATGCCTCGTCCATGCCGCGCACCATGTCTCGGGCCATCAGGGTGTAAATGTAGCGGTCGGCGAGCACAACAAAGCCGGCCTTGAGCGCCGGAAGAATGATGTTCTCCATTTGATCGGCAAAGTCTGTCGCATAAAACAGGCTCAGCGTTGTGCGACTGAGAATGTTTCCCTGCTGGGCGCGCTCCAGTTCTTCGCTCACGAGCGTCGAGCGCTTCAGCCCCACCTGGGTTGTGGCGTGTCCCCTGCCCTCGAGCCACTCGACAAGCATGGCAATCTGCGTCGAGCGCCCCGAGCCATCCGCACCTTCAACCGCAATGAGCCGGCCCGCCAGGTTTTCCACGTCCACCTTTGGCACACCCTGGCCGTAAAACCGGCGCGGTGTGCGCCTGGGAGCGACCACTTTTCCTAAACCCGGTGTTCTCATTCTTCCTCCTCCGCAGTTCTGGATTCCGGTTTGGGCTGTGCCCGCCGGATGATTTTCGGCCGCTCGACGCGGCGAAACTGATCGAGATGAATGCGTTGGCGGACCAACTGCCGCACGAGTGACTGCTGCTTCTCAACAAGTTGGTTGGCGTCAATCGTCAAAAAATGAAACTCCGTGCTCATCGCCAGGTACTGCTCGAGAAGGCGGCCCTGAAAGATCCGGAAGCTCTCGTAAGGGTCGGAGGACAACCGCAGGTCCATTCCCGCCTCGAAATACTTGAGCTGCGGACGCCCGTCCAGAATACGCTGGAGCGAGACCTCGAGGTCGGTCTTGAAAAAGAACGTCAGGTCAGGCATGCCGGCGAAGCCATAAATGCCTCGAACCCACTCGGGCGGACAACCCCGCACCACGTCGCGCGCAAAGGCTGTAAAGACATAGCGGTCGCACAGCACAATGTAGCCAGCCCGCAGCAGCGGCACCAGGTGCCGTTCATACCGATCGGCAAAGTCCGTGGCGTGAATCAGGCTGAATGTTGTCGGCGTAAGCAGTTCGCGCTTCTTGCCCTTGCTGGTCGCCGCCTTGACAAGCTCAGACGAGTTCCACTCGCTAAAATAGACCTTCAGCCCTTGAAGCTCGAGCCACCGCTTGAGCAGGTAAATCTGGGTGGACTTGCCGGAGCCGTCCAAACCCTCGACGGCAATCAGCCTTCCCGGAAAATCCATTTCCTCAAATGTCTTCATCAGATCTCCCGCCAGTCTAAGCGCAAACGGGGCACGCGGCAAATCTGTTCCGCAGAAGCACGATGCCCAGCGGGCAAGGCGCCCGCGCCACACCCTCTTGCCGGCAAGCCCGGAATCACCGCAACGCCGCAATCGTCAAACCGACTGCTGGTCAGCAGAAATTCTCCCGTAAGGCGGCGCGCAAAAAGGCTTCACGGCGCGCCCAGCTATGAATCCCTGATTTACTTCGGTCTGTTTTCGGGTATAATGCACTTGGTCGTCAATCACTGCTGGCAGAGGGCCGCAGGGTATCGATCACTAAATCCAATCCGAACAAAAGTAGTGCTATGAAGATGATGTGGCTCAGTTCTCGTGTTACCCCCCTGTTACTCGGGGCGTGTCTTGCTGCCCAGGCGGCAACAACCAATTCCTGGATTGCGACCGGAAACAGCACCTGGAACACCGCCTCAAACTGGGATCCCGCCGAAGTGCCCAACGGTGTGGGTTCCATGGCGATCATCACCAACACATCCCTGGGCGTCGCGACCTTGATTACCAGTGACATCAACGTGATCCTGGGTGCGCTGGAAATCAGCGGCGCCAGCAGCTTTCACTTTACCATCACCAACGACCCCGGCGTCACCTGGCGAATGGAAAACAACGGCCAGGGCGTATCCATAACCGGGAACGGACCGGGCTCGAACACGACCGGAGACCGTCTTTGGGTTCCGATCGAAATTGCCGAGGACCTTACCGTGTACACCGCCTCCAAGGCCGTTACCTTCAGCGGCCCAATCACAGAATCCGGTGGTTCAAGGCAGATTATCAAGACGGGGAGCGGCTACCTGGTTCTTGGCAGCGAAGCCAACACATTCACAGGTGGAATACACGTGAGGGCCGGCAATCTCAACGCTGCCACCACCGGTTCGACCGCCAGCAAAGTCGGCACAGGTGTTATAACTCTCGGGGACACCACCGGGGTCTCCAGTTCCGGAGTCATCGGAAACGGAAACTACACGAACTCAATCATCGTGGCGTCCGGGAGCTCGGGAACAAAAATCATTCGCAATTCGGGCGGTGGCGGCATCCTCAATGTGTACGGCCCAATCACCCTGAACGATACCCTCGAGATCAACGCCAGCAGCAGCACTCGCTACACAAGAGCCAGAGGCGACATCAGCGGTCTCGGCGGCATCGTGGCGACATCTCAGGCAGGACGCGAGGCTACCAATTACGTGTACCTGACCGGCTCCAACACTTTCTCGGGCGGAGTGACCCTGAAAACGGGCAACCTGAGAGTAATCGGTCACGAAATCTATGGCTACGTAGGCGCCACCGCTCTGAACCTGACCTATTCTCTCGGCACAGGCACTCTCACTATCGAGAACGGCACCATCCTCTCCGGGGATGGCAACAGCAACCGGGTGATCACGAATTCGATCGTCGTGAATGGCGATTTCAAGTTCGGCTGCGATGCCGCCAGGGGAACGCTCCGCCTTTTAGGTCCCATGGATCTGGGCTCAGAAATTCGCACTCTCACCATGAACAGCACGGTTGGCCATTACATCGAGGGCCCCATTTCCGGCGCCGGCGGCATTATCAAGAAGGGCGCGCAGGGTCTGAACCTTTATGGCGCCAACAGCTTCAACGGCGGCTTCACTATTTCCGAGGGAAGCGTGACCTATTATGGTGACTCGGCTTTCGGAACAGGCTTGTTGACCATGGGAGAAGCTGCCAGCACCAGCAACATGTCCATCACCGGCGACGGAACGGTCACAAACGATATCGCTGTGGTGGCAGGCGTTTCCGGCGGTCGCACACTTGGCTGCACGAACGACGCAACAGCCACCTATAGCGGTAACATCACTCTTGGAACAGACCTGATCCTGGGAGGCGCTTCTTCCTCTCCGCGGTCCGTTGTCGTCAGCGGCCCAATCTCCGGAACCGGATCGCTCCTTGTCAACGGGTCCGCACTGACGGCCGTCACTCTCTCCGGCGCAAATACTTATGATGGCACGACGACGGTTGGAGGCGGCACGCTTTATATCGCCAACACCACCGGTGGCGCCACAAGCTTCGGAGCGGTAACGGTCACCAACGGCATCCTTGCGGGAACCGGCCTTTTGGACAGTTCAACGACGATCGAAGCTGGCGGCACACTCGCGCCTGGCATGAACGGCCTCGGCCTCCTCACCATCAACAACGCTCTTGTTCTGGCAACCGGCAGCACCAACGTGATGGAACTGAACAAAGCCCTTGGAACGAATGACGTAGTGGTGGCCAGTTCAATCACATACGGCGGCGCCCTCGTGGCGATCAACATCGCGGGAGACCTGGCGGTAGGCGACTCCTTCAAATTGTTCAGCACCCCAACGCCGAGCGGCGCGTTCTCGGAAGTGATTGTGCCGGGCGCAACGGCACAGTTCGAACCGGTCAGCGGACTGCTCACAATCACAGGGACAATGGCAACGTATGCCACAAACATCCTAACGTCCTTCAACAGCTCGACGAGCGAGTTGACTCTCTCCTGGCCCGAAACCCACAAGGGCTGGCTGGCACAGTCCAATTCCGTGGACATTGCCGACAGCGCCTCGTGGTTCCCGATTCCGGGCTCAGACGCGGGAACAAGCCTGACCATCACGGTTGATCCGGCAACCCCGAAGGTGTTCTACCGCTTGGTTAAGCCCTGATTAACATTCTCTGTCGCAAAGCTGGTGCCCCCCCCGGGTGCCAGCTTTTTTATGTACTCGAACCTCGAAGAAACCAATCGTTGAAATGAACCTCAGATCGTTAGGACCGACACGTGCCCCCCACACGCTTTGAAAATGCCTGTAAACCTGACTATCGGCGTACAATAGCTCGGAATTTCATATTTACTTCAGACGTTTTCTTGGGTACAATGCGATTGGTTATTAACCACTGCACCTGCAGCAAAGAGGGCCGCAGGGCAACGATCACTGAATAATCCGAACGAAAGTAGTGTTATGAAATACAATTGGCTCAGTTCTCGCATCACTCCCCTGCTACTTGGAGCGTGTCTTTCCGCCCAGGCGGCAACGACCAACTCATGGTTTCTAAACACTGACGGTAACTGGAATAATCCGGCAAACTGGGACCCTGCAGGGGTCCCGAATGGCGTGGGTTCCATGGCGATATTGACCAATGGATTAGTGGCGACCACTTTCGTTACAAACGACACTAGTGTTACGCTGGGAAGCCTTTGGATAGGGCCGGCGGACACGGCCAATAGTTTTACGATCACGAATGAATTTCCGGAAAACAACCTGATTTTTGATAATGGGGGAAATGGGGCGCAGATTATTCAGTTGATTCCGGCTACGAGCAGCGGGTTTGACCGGATCTATCCACCGGTGGTGCTTGCGGACAACCTGCTGGTGACAAACGTGGGCCCCAAGTATGTGGCAATCTACGGAGAAATCACCGAAATCAACGGCCCGAAAAGCATCACTAAGGCCGGCAACGGCAACTTGCAGCTTGGAAGCGGCGCGAGCACGTTCAGCGGCGGTGTGGTTGTGAAGGCGGGTGGATTGACTGCCGCAGGCAACCGGGTCGGCACCGGTCCCCTAACCATCGGAGACACATCCGGAAGCGAGAATGTTCAGGTTTTTGGTGGCAGCACCTATACAAATGCTATCATCGTACCGGCCGGCAGCAGCGGGACCAAGACCATCCGGGCGGCTGGGACATCCGCCAACGTCACCTTCAGCGGCCCCATCCAGTTGGACGGCACTTTGACAGTCCACGGCCAATCCGCCACAAGACACAACTCGGTAAGCGGTCCGATTTCCGGCGATGGCGCGATTCGAGT
>CAYNZC010000131.1:0-11220 GCA_964401575.1 uncultured Verrucomicrobiota bacterium | reverse complement strand
GTTGAGGGTTGAGAGTTGGGGAAATGCGGAGCCAGAGCATGCCTCCGCGGGAGCCGCGGGTTTGGAGGGTGCCTCTCAATTTCGGGTTTACCGCCAGGAAAGCGGCGAGATCCTCATCCGCGTCGAAATCGATCGCGCACAGACCGCCCGACGCTTTACCCAAGTACACCGCAATGTTTCGCTCGCCGTCAAACAGTGCCCGATAGGCAGGCGACATCGTCGCCGAGCAAGGCCGTCAGTTTTTCCAGCGCCTTGGCGTGCCCAACCGGCTGAGCAGTTGTGCTCACGATTTGAGATTCCTTCACGGCAGAATTCATGAAAAGCTCTCCTCGTGCGGAAGCAACGGAATCGCATCATTCTCGTCTGCTGCCTGGCTGTGCTCGCCGGTTGGGCCGCACTTTTCGCATGGGACCGGGAACCCACATACCAAGGCCGTCCCCTCAGCTACTGGACCTATCTGTACACTGCCAGCCGGTTCCACTGGCCTCACCCTGAGGCGCCGCAGGCTTGGAGCAGAAACGCCGAGGCTGCCAAGGCCGTCCGTGCCATCGGCCCCGCCGCAGTGCCATATCTTCTCCAATGGATCGGGTATGAGCCCAACAACCAGAGAGCAAAGCTCGCTGAGTTCATCCGCACGTTCCGAAAAGGCCCACTTACCCGCCTGATTCCCGACGGTAATAGCCCAGATAAAGAATGGCTTAGAGCGGTATCCGCATCGGACGGGTTCAACATCCTTGGCCCCGACGCAGCTTCGGCAGCCCCGGAGCTCCTTCGCCTCGCCCAGCGCTCTCGAAATCCAGCAGGCGCCCAAAAGATTGTAGAGGCTCTCGCGAGCCTCGGGCCGCAAGGCATCGTTGCTCTCGGCCAGCTCCTGACCAACGCTCCAGCACCATCCAGCCCTGAAGCCGGCGCACATGCCCGCTCCACGGCCCTCTTCCAGCTCGGGAGCATGGGCAGGAACGCGATCCCCGCAATCCCAGCGGTGGTTGAGTGCCGGACCGATCTCGATAAAGATATAGCAGCGCAAGCAGACGTGGTCCTGAACAGCATCGTTGTCACTGTCGTGTCGGAAAGTCTCGCGGGCCTGGCGGGCCGCCCTCGCGGTATCACGCCGTCTTTGGTAGATCTTCTGACCTCCGCTGCTCCTGAAGCCAGGCAAGCCACGACCAATGCCATCTTCAAAATCGCCCCGGAGTTTCTCAACAAAGCCCTCGCCAAGTAAGCCCTTGTGCCTTTTGCGATTTTTAGCGGCAATCTTCATCCGTGACATCCGTGTTATCCGTGGTTAATTCCAAAACCCCGCCTCCCTCACGCACCGCAGGCACACCTTGCTTCGCGGTCCCTGTCTCTCCT
The DNA here is from genome assembly GCA_964401575.1 of uncultured Verrucomicrobiota bacterium. Classification (GTDB taxonomy): domain Bacteria; phylum Verrucomicrobiota; class Verrucomicrobiia; order Limisphaerales; family UBA8199; genus CAYNZC01. Next base: position 9,867 of record CAYNZC010000131.1, on the reverse strand, counting down.
CATCGTTGCGCACCTTGCCGCAGCAAACGCACCGGAACACGCCGGCGGCCGCGCTCTCGCATTCCATCGGCCAAACAGCCCGCCTCAGCTCCCCGGCTCCGGCCTATGTGCGTGTTAGGTTGACCGAAGAATACATCTGAGCCCTGTAAGGGCGCCCTTGCAGGGCTCATGAAAATAATGGTGTGCGCAGGCACCCGGGCCTTCAGCCCGGGCTGTCACATTGCGGGCCTTCAGCCCTCAAGATCCACAACAATGGATATAACTCTCGCCCCAATTACGGGTAACAGTTACTTTTGGCGCACTACGATGTCACCACCGCTGAAATCCAAGTTGCTTGCCGAATTAACACCCCTGCTAAAGGGGCAGCAATTCAGAAAAAAGCGAACGACCTGGCACCGGGAGTTGAACGACGTGATTGCTGTCTTCAATGTCCAGATGTCGCAGTGGAACACCGACGATTACTACATCAACATCGGAGTGTATTTGAAAGCTCTTGGGCCCAGAACCGATCCGCCGGAGTACGAATGCCACGTTCGTTGTCGCATAGAGCCTGAAGGCAAGAGCGTGGCGCAGATTGTCGATTCGGCAATGCGCTGGTTCCTGAACAGGACGACGAAAGCACAGGTAAAAAGGCTGGCGAAGGCTGATTCACGGCACGGTTTAGTGAGCCTCATAGAAATTGCCGCGCTGAAATGACATAACTATGCGCCTGCTCTGCGAAGCTGCTTGAGATGGTTGACAAGGTTGCAGTATGGGGATTGCAATTCTTTTCAGGTGGCCCGCCTCGTTGCAGCGTGAATTCGCCCGCCGCGCCGATCTTCTGACTAGGTCCGCCAGCTTGCATCGCGGGTGCCCACGGCCTCGTTGAGGTTGCGAATGCCCGTCTTTTGAAGCTGCTCGCGCAGTCCGCGCACAATCCGCCGCGCGATGGACGGCCCCTCGTAAACCATGCCTGTATAAACCTGCACCAGGCTTGCACCTGCCGTGATTTTCTCCCAGGCATCCCGCGCATTGAAGATGCCTCCCACGCCAATGATCGGCACTTTCCCGCCGCTTTGCTTGTGCAGGTGCGCGATCACTTCCGTGCTGCGGGCTGCCAGCGGACGCCCGCTAAGCCCGCCGGTCTCCGCATAAACACGGCGCACCGCGTTGTCGTACGCCGCCGGGCGCGTGATGGTGGTGTTTGTTGCGATCAGTCCGGCCACCTCGCATGGCTCAACCAGCTCGAGAATCTCATCCAGCGCCTGCCACGAGAGATCGGGGGCCACTTTCACAAGAATCGGTTTTGGCGCCGCGCCCGGTCCGCGCGCCCGGATCATCGCGGACTGGCTTTGCCGCAACGCCTGCAAAATGTCGCGCAACGCGCTCTTGTCCTGCAGCTCGCGCAGGTTAGGCGTGTTTGGCGAGCTGACGTTCACCACAAAAAAATCCAGGTGCGCCCAGAGCGCCTCGAAGGACCTTGCATAGTCCTGCGCCGCGTCGGTCAATGGGGTGATTTTTGATTTGCCAAGATTCATCCCCACCGGGTGCGGCGGCCAATTCCCCCGCGCGTGGCAGGCGGCCAGCGCCCTGGCCACATGTTCCGCGCCGGGATTGTTGAAACCCATCCGGTTCACGATGGCCTCTTCGGGGATCGCGCGAAACACCCGCGGCGGCGGGTTGCCCGGCTGGGCGTGCCACGTCACCGCCCCGAGTTCGGCAAATCCAAAACCCATGGCGGGCCAGGCGGCCAATGCCTCCGCGTGCTTGTCCATTCCGGCGGCCAGGCCCACGGGATTCGGAAACCGCAGCCCGAAGAGATCGACCGGGAGCTCTGCCGACCCGAAACACGCGCGCATCATCCCACAAAGAGCCCTGTGCCGCGACACCACGCCCAGCGCGCGCATGGTGCGGTCATGGATCTCTTCAGGGTTTTGCGTGAAGAGAACCGGACGAATCACGTGACGATAAAGCCAGCGCATCGCCCCGTCTTTTACCGGAATTCAGCCCCCGTGTGAAACGGAATCGCCATTGTTCCGGACAGGAATGTCTTGCGCCGTGTCCCGCTGCGCCTTGCCCTTTGTCCCATGACGCGCGTTTCCGTTCCTCCACTCCCGGCGCGGGTTGTGGCGAAGAGAGCGCCTGCAATTGACAACCCTCCTCCAGCGGTTAGTATTGAGTTCGACGCGGGCGTAGTTCAATGGTAGAACGGCAGCCTTCCAAGCTGCACACGAGGGTTCGATTCCCTTCGCCCGCTCCATCCTTGAAATTGTCTTTGATCCGCATCTCTCCGGTTCTGTATGGTTCCCGCGGGCATGGATTTCCCATTCGTTTTTGGTCTTTTCCTGCGGTGGCATGTTCCGCCGCGCAAATTGGACCTGCTCCTGGCAAATGGCTGGCGCCGGTTTGGCCCGCAGTTTTATCGCTATTCCTTGACACCGGATGGCCAGTTTGTCCTGCCGCTTCGGCTTCCTCTCGATGACTTCCGATTCTCGAAAAGCCAGCGTCGCGTGTTGAGGAAGAACGCGGACCTCGAGGTCCGCATAGAAAAGGTGCGCCGGATGGATACCACGCGGCTGTTGCTGTTCGACCAGCACAAGGCCCGGTTCAAGGCAAACGTCCCTCCTTCGCTCGAGGCTTATCTTGGCCCCCGTCCGGACGCGGGTCCCTGCGAGACATTTGAAGTGGCGGTCTATCAGAACGTCCGGCTCGTGGCCGCCAGTTATTTCGATGAGGGCCAGTGCTCAGTCTCCAGCATCTACGGAATGTTTGACCTTGCGGAATCCGGGCGGCGTCTTGGCACGTTCACCATGCTGGTCGAGATTGCGCATGCCCGCGAACGATCGTTGAGGTTTTATTACCCGGGCTACTCCTACATTGAGCCGTCCGTGTACGACTACAAAAAGCGGCTCGGCGCCCTCGAGTATTTCGACTGGAAAGGGAGCTGGAAGCCGCTGGCCTCTCGCGGCACGCGAGGCTGAGCGACCCGGGACGATCACTTCTTTTCGGCCGCCCCGGACGTTTGCCGCGCCTTGAGGAGTTGTTCCTGCGCCCGGGCGATGTTCTTCTCCATGCGCGTGCGCAGGACGGGCATCAGTTCCTGCAGTTTCCGGTAAATGCCGCTGGCCTGCTCCCATTCGCCTCGCGCCTCGGCATAGCGGGCGGCATCGAGCCCGGCTTTTCGCACCCAGAACGGGTCGGCCGTTTCACCCTCTTTCCACACCTTTGTCGAGCCGAAGAGAACATCCAGGCAATGATCCATGGCGGCTTTGAGCAGATCCGCCTTCTTTGCCGGATCGGTTTCCGCGCGTTTTTCGAGCACGGACGCCAGCCCCACTTTTGCAATGCTGCGGGTTCGCCCGTCCGCATACGGGGAGGCGATGACCTGCTCGAAAGCGTTTGATGCGGCGTCGTATTGTCCGGAGGCCATCGCCCACTGCATCAGGCAGCTCGCCTTTTGCCCGAGAGCCAGCACCCCGATGCTGTTTGTCGGAAACATTTCCGAAATCCGGCTGAAGACGCGAATGGCTTCGTCGTAGTTGGCCAGCCGGTTGGTTTCATCGGTTTCCATGGATACCAGGGTGTCGCCATAGGCGAAAAGTGCCTGCGCGCGAATATCCGCGGGGCAGTTTGTGTCGTTCCAGAGGCTGGTGAAGTATGCGGCTGCCTGGCTGCCGCTTTGCCGCGCAAATGCCGCCCGGCCTGCCATCATCGTCGCCTCGTATTGGAGCCGGGTGTCCGACACGGGCACGTTGGTGCTCTGGAAAATCTCCTTGTAGGCGCGCTCGGCATTTTCGAACTGGCCCGCGTGCAGCTCGTAATCCCCGAGCCACCATCGCGCGAGCGGGGTGAACTCGGTGGCTGGAAAGCGCGCCACAAACGTGCTGAACAGGTTGAAGGCGTTCGTCTCCAGCCCGGCTTTGGCATTGGACCACGCGCGTGAGTACTCGGCCCGGGCGAGCGCGGGGTGGTTTGTGTTCGCCGCCCCCCAGGCATCATACAGCGCAATGGCATTCGTCCAGTCCCCCTGTTGCTCGTAGCTGCGGGCAAGCGCGAGCTGAACTTCCGGCAGGAGCTCGGCATTCGGAAAGGCTTTGATAAAGCCCAGGAAGATGCCCCTGGCTTCCTCGGGATTGTACTTGCTGATCTCGATGCCCCCGAGCAGGACCGATCGTTCGCCCAGGCGGCCGTCCGGGAACCATGCCAGCATGCGCGAAAGGGCCTTTGTTCCGGCAGCCCGATCGCCTGCCGGTATGGCAGCGCGAATGGTTTGATAAAGCGCCCGCTCGATGAAGTTCGTGCGCGCTTCGGGGTTCTCCGAGTAGCGATCCACCACAGCCGTGTAGCTGGCAATCGCGTTTGTGTGGTCCCCGAGCTTTAACTGCGCGTCGCCCAGCTTGAACATGGCCACAGCCTGCTCGATGGATATGGGCAACAGCCCGGAGGCCTTTTTGAAGGCATCCTGGCTTTCTGCAACCTTGTCTTGCAGCCAAAAGCACCAGCCGAGGTTCAGGCAGGCCCGTCCGAGCAGCGCGCTTTTCGGAAACAATTCAACCATTCTCTTGAGCGAGGCCGAGGATTGATCGAGCAGGTTGGTCGCCTGCGGCGCCTTCTCCAATGATTGATTCTGCAGCATCGCATACTGGCGCAGGCCCAACTCGCCGCTCACCAGCAGCACAGCGTCCAAAACAGGCGAATTGGTCTGCTGCGCAGCAAACTTCTCCATCACCTGCGCGGCATAGGCAAGGCGGCCTCTGTCAATGGACAGCTCGGTCACTTTCAACAGCGCCTCGCGCTGGTAATTCTCCGGCGCCCCGGGCGCGAGGTTCTTTTCGTAAGCGCTCACGGCCTCTTCCACCCTTCCCACTTTTGTGAGTATGGATGCCTGCAGGGAAACCGCCTCGGGCGCCCAGGCCGGTTCGGCGGCGTTGGTGGACATTCTCAGAAGATTCGTCACCACAACCAGCCCTTCGTCGTACTTCTGTTGCGCGATCCGGATCCGGCACAGCAGATGGTTGCGGCTCCAATCCAGCGCAGGATCGAGCGGTGTGGATGCGATCAGGCCCAGGATGGCCTCTGCCGGCTCCAACCGGCCCTGCACCAAATGGGCCTGCGCCAAAAGCAGCGCGCCCCGCAGCACGGGCCCCGCCGCGCGGTTGGTCGCAAGGGCGGCCTGAAACAATCCGTTGCTCTGGCCAAGCGCCGACGAAATCCTGTCCCACTGCCCAAGCCCCGCTCGCGCGGAAGCCTCCGCCACTATGGCTTCCATCGCGCGTGGAGAAGCCGGAAATTCGCTTGCGGTTGCAGCGAATAAATCCGCAGCCCTGGCCGCATCGCCCTGCTTCAGGGTGGCTTCCGCGGTCCAGAAAGCATATTGATCCGCAAGAGGACCGGCCGTTTTTCGCCCGGCTGCCAGCAACTCGATTGCTCCCGCGTAATTGGTGAGCTGAATGCGCGATTGGGCGCGGAACAGCAGCGCCTCGGCCAGGCGCGTGGACTCCGGGAAAGCGGCCGCGAACTCGCCGAACTCACGCTCGGAACGATCAAAGAAACCCGCTCGAAACGCTTCCGCAGCCGCGTTGAACGCGCGATTCTCCGGCGTGTTGGCCACCACAGCCGCCCCGCAGGAGATCGCCATCAGCAGCAACAGGATGCATAGGCGCACAAAGGCCATGGGCCGTATTATAGACGCATGCGGCGGCCAGCGTATAGCCGAAACGTCGCCCTCATTTTGGCGACGAATTCCACGTCGTCCCCATCCCTGGCAGGGACGATTTTTACATCGTCCCATGAAGCGCGCGATCGCCCGCACAGCGCCGATGGCGGTGAGGCCACCGTCTCTCCGATGCAGTCGCGTCTTCACATGCTTGACACGGCATCTTCAGGGCATAAAGTCAGCCATTGCTCGAACCTTGAGAATCATGACGCTGAACGGAATGCGACCCTCACTTTCCCGCGTGCTCCGATGCCTGTGTGCCGCCGCGATCGCCTGGGGCGGCATCGCTATCGGCGCGGAAAAGCGTTTTGATTTTGCGGATGTCGCCCAGGACCAGCCGCCACCCCATTTTCGCAGCGTGGTGGGGGGCGATGGGCCGCCCGGACAGTGGCGCGTCATTCAGTCAGAGGTCACGCCGCCGGCTGGTTCAGCGGACAACTCGCCTGTGCGCAAAAGTGTCCTGGCCCAGTTATCCACCGACCCCACAGACGAACGGTTTCCCATGCTCATTTACGAGGATGAGGTTTTCGCTGATTTCCGGCTTTCAACGCGGTTCAAAACGGTTGATGGCAAAGTCGAACGCATGGCCGGGCTGGTCTTCCGGGTTCAGGACGAACGGAATTACTACGTGGTTCGGGCGAGCTCGCTCGGGAACACGTTCCGCTTTTACAAAGTGGTGAACGGCCAGCGCGGTGTTATTCTCGGGCCGGAAATCCCAATCCCAACGGGTGTCTGGCACGAGATGAGCATCGAGTGCAAAGGCAACCAGATCCGCTGCTCGCTCAACGGCGCGCAGGTGATCCCCACAATCTCAGACACGAGCTTCTATCGCGGTAAGTTCGGCTTTTGGACCAAGTCGGACTCGGTCACCTATTTCACGGAGACGCGGCTCACGTATATCCCGGTCGAGCTGCCGGCGGCGCGCCTGGTGCGCGAGACGGCCGCAACGTACGAGCGGTTGCTGGATTTGCACGTGTTCATCGCCCGCACCAACGGCTCCGGCGCGCAGCTTCTCGCCAGCAAAGAGCCGCCCCAAGGCCCCCCGGACGAGGAGACAGCCGCAAAAGTCCTCAAGTCGGGCAAAACGTTTTACGGCAAGACCCGCAAGAATGTCACGGTGGCCATGCCGCTGCGCGATCGCAACGGGGAAGTTATCGCGGCGGTGTCGGTCCTCATGGAATCGTTTCGGGGCCAGACTCAGGACAACGCAATCACCCGCGCCTCGCCGGTGGTGCGAAGCCTCCAGCGCCAGGTGCAATCCCTTCAGGACCTGATCGAGTGAAATAAAACGGCGGGCGCTCCCTTGCGGAAACGCCCGCCTCGCCAGATCACACCCCGCTTACTTCACGCTGAAACGGTAAATAATCGTGTGATTGTAATTCTGTCCGGGCTTGAGCACGACGGACGGGAAACTCGGTTTGTTTGGCGAATCCGGGAAGTGCTGAGGCTCCATGCAGAAACCGTTGCGGAACTGGTAGGCCCAGCCCCCCTTGCCGGTGATCTTCCCATCGAGGAAGTTGCCGCTGTAGAATTGCAGGCCGGGATCGGTCGAGAACACCTCGAGGATGCGTCCCGTGGTGGGCTCCTGCACCCGGGCCATCAGCGTCAGGCCGCTCTTCTTGTTGATCACCCAGTTGTGATCATAGCCTTTGCCGATCCGCAGTTGCTCATCCGCCTGGTTGATTCGCGCGCCAATCGGCGTCGGCGTCCTGAAATCGAACGGCGTGCCCTCCACAGGCTTCAGTTCTCCCGTGGGAATCAGCGTGCTATCCACAGGTGTGAAGGTGTCCGCCGGAATCATCACCACGTGATCCAGGATGTCCCCGCTCCCCTTCAGATTAAAATACGAGTGCTGGGTGAGGTTCAACACGGTGTCCTGGTCGGTCGTGGCGGTATAAACCAGCTTGATGGCGTTGTCTTCACCAAAGCTGTAAACCGCGCGCACATTCAGATTGCCCGGAAAGCCTTCCTCGCCATCCTTGCTGAGATAGGTCAGTTCCAGCGCCGTTCCGGTCAGCGTGGCCATGACTTTGGGCGTCCAGACCACTTTGTCGAATCCCTTGATGCCGCCGTGCAGGGTGTTCGGGCCGTCGTTTGCCGCAAGCTTGTATTCCTTCCCGTTCAGCGAGAATTTCGCATTCCCGATCCGGTTCCCATACCGGCCAATCAACGCTCCGAAATAGGGCGTCTCTTTCAGATACCCCTCAAGGTTGTCATAGCCCAGCACCACATCGCCCATCTTTCCCTGCTTGTCCGGCACGCGGACCGCCGTGATGATCCCCCCGTAATTTATAATGCGCGCCTCGGCGCCTTTCGAGTTCTTGAGCGTAAACTCATAAATCGGGGTGCCATCCGGCATCCGCCCGAACTCTCTCTTTTGCACCGCCGCGCCGGCGCCCGGGTCTGTCGTGGTGCAGCCCCCAAGAACAACCGCCGCTGCAAGTCCTAATACAATTGAATTAATTCTCGCGTTTCTCATATTTTTCTTTTGGCCCTTGATTCCCTAAGGGGTACAGCTTCTGCGCCGGCCGCGAAAGAAAAATGTGAATCGCTGCAAGTGGTTATCAGCGAGAATGCACGAACCACAGCAACCCGCACCCGATCGGTGCAATCGCGCTTTCAATCGTCCGAACACCGGAGGGATGCGATGCCCTTCAACCACAAGAAAAGCGACGGGTATTCTTCCATCTTCATTTCCGCCTCAAACTACAACGCAAGTATCTGTTTATCAGTGTTTAAGAGATGGTTGCGCCTCCAAAACCCGGTCCGACCCTGAAAAATCGTCGGAAAACCTTACGAAATTGCATCGCTCAACCATCTGGATCTCAAGGAATGTGTGAATTGTAACTATATGTATATGAAGTATTTACGACTATTTTATCGGACCTGATTTAGTGGTTGGCACGGACGTTGCTTTAAGTGTGTTCTATATGAGACAGCAAAAACACATCCTAGCCTTGGGAGCAGCCCTTTTGTTGGCTGCAACATCCCAACTCAGCGCCCTGACGATTGGCGACGCCAATTATCTCGGCAGCATCAACGACGGAGTTCCTGCAAGTGAAGCGCATGAGGCCTCCTACATCAACTGGTTGATCACGCTTTCGGCTGGTGCGGGTCCGACCCCGTTGCCGGATGCCACCGGCGAGATCTACTCTCGAATTGGCAGCACGGTCGCAGGTCCATTCCCGACAGCGGTGGTTGCTGGTTCGCAGAAGTTTGAGGATAACTCCCTCTCCTTGACCGTGAATGCGGCTGGTTTCAGCTACGCTCTTGGCAAGTATGGCAATGGCAACTCCGGGGCTGGTACCGTTGTGTGGTATTTACCTGACGGCGCTGCTGGAGATATCACGCTTCCCGGAAAATACATGGGCAAGGGGCTTTCCCACATCACCCTCTTTAATCCGGGCAGGGCCAATGTGCCGGATGGAGGCACGACGGCGATGCTACTCGGTTTGGCATTGTCGGGCATTGCGATGCTCCGCCGCTGCTTCAACTAAACCGGACCTTTAGGTTCTGATCTTTTATCAAACACCGCCGGGAAACCGGCGGTGTTTTTTGTCTTTAGCCTTTGTTTCTTCCCCTGTTATTCTTTGCCAATGAAATTCCTTTCGTTTGGCATCCTCCTGGGCCTGATGCTTCAGAGCGCGTCCGCTGGATTGATTGTGGAGGGCGCATCGCTTGAGAAACTCGCGGATGGCTTCCTTTTCACCGAAGGTCCGGCGGCCGACAAGGCAGGGAACGTGTATTTCACGGACCAGCCAAACGACCGGATCTTAAAGTGGGGCATTGATGGGAAGCTCGCGACCTTCATGCAGCCGTCCGGCCGGGCCAACGGCCTTTGCTTCGATCGCAGAGGCCGGTTGTGGGCGGCTGCCGATGAAAAGAACGAGCTTTGGCGGATCAGCCCAAATGGCAAAGTGCGCGTGGTTCTGAAGAACTACGAGGGAAAGCTGTTCAACGGCCCGAATGACGTCTGGATCGCACCCAACGGAAACCTTTACTTCACAGATCCGTTTTACAAACGGAACTACTGGAAGAGGGGCGACAAGGAAATGAACGAGTGCGTTTATTTCCTGGCAAAGAACGGAAAGGTGACGCGGGTGATCGACAACCTTGCACAACCGAACGGGATTATCGGCACGCCCGACGGCAAGCGCCTTTATGTGGCGGAC
>CAYNZC010000130.1:0-11302 GCA_964401575.1 uncultured Verrucomicrobiota bacterium | reverse complement strand
ATCATAAGCACGCGTTCGACGTTAATACGATGAAACCGCACCGCCTCTTGCGAACCTCGGGCTTCACGCTGATCGAACTTCTTGTCGTCATCGCAATCATCGCCATCCTCGCGGCCATGATGCTCCCGGCGCTCGGCAAGGCCAAGGAAAAGGCCCACGGCATCGCCTGCATGAGCAATATGCGACAGCTCTCGATTGCCTGGATGCAATACACCCTCTCCAGCAACGACCGCATTCCGTTTGCCAGCGGAAGGTCCACCCCAAACGTGCTGGATCAATACGTCTGGTGCACCGGACGGCTCGACTATAATGCCGACAACACCTCCAACTGGGACGTCAGCAAGGATGTGCAGCGAAGCCCGTTGTGGCGACATGGCGCCAATAACCCCGGCATCTGGAAATGCCCCGCAGACAAATCAACCATCGTCCCGTCTTCAGGCCCGTTCAGCGGCCGGCGCGTCCGGCGGGTCCGCAGCATGTCCATGTCCATCTGGCTGGGCGGCTTTCATGGCCAGCTATCCAGCCGGCCCAATGTCTCATCACCCCCATGGCGGCTTTATCTTAAAACCAGCGATATCACCGATCCCGGCCCGGCGAGCACTATCCTGTTCTGGGACCAGCGTGAGGATTCCATCAATTTCGGCAACTTCTTCATTGATATGAGCGGCTGGCCGGATAACCCGTCCCTCACGCAGTTCGACCAGGACCTCCCGGCAAGCTACCACAACCGCGCGGGCGGAATATCGTTCGTGGACGGACACGCCGAAATCAAGAAGTGGAAGGATTCAAGAACCACCCCGCCCGTCCAATCGGACTCTCACTGGCTCTACGACACGCTCACGCTTTCGTCGCCAAACAACCCGGACATCATCTGGCTCCAGGAACGCGCCACTCGCAAACTCAATTAAGCCGCAGGCGATTCCCCCTCCCGGGCCATCCGCGCGCAACACGTTCCAACCATAGCCCATCTCGCGCCCGGTATGCCCCGCAACCGCCGTCCCGGTTTCGAACCGGCGAAAACAAGGTTGCCAAAGGCCCTGTTTTCGGCTTTTTTCCCCACATGAAATTGACTTTCCGCAGGGTGGAATTGCGAATGACACACACCTGGACCATTGCGCGCACCAGCGGAACGGACACATCGGACGTCATCGTCGTCGAGCTCGAGGATGCCGACGGCATCCGCGGCATCGGCGAGTCCGCCCCGACATCCCGCTACCAGGAGACGCTCGAAACGGTAGAGGCATTCCTCCGCAAGGTGGATCCGAAGGCGCTTTCTTTCAGTGATTTGGAAGGCAGCATGAAGCACCTGGAAAGCATTTCCGCTCACGATATGTCCGCCAAGTGCGCCGTCAACATCGCCCTGCTGGACGGCGCCGCCAGAAGAGCCCGCAAACCGCTCTACGACTTCCTCGGCCTGGGCTTTACCGAAAACAAGCACATCACTTCCTTCACCATCGGGATCGACAAGCCGGACGTGATCCGGAAAAAAGTGCAGGAAGCCGAGCGCTTCCCCGTCCTGAAAATGAAAGTGGGCGTGCCGGACGACAAGGCAAACATGGCCGCCCTGCGCGAAGTGGCTCCCGCCAAAGAAGTGCGCGTGGACGCCAACGAAGGCTGGAAAACCAAAGAACAGGCGCTCGAGATGATTCAGTGGCTCAAGGCCGATGGCCACATCCAGTTCGTCGAGCAGCCAATGCCCGCAAACGCGCCCGTCAAAGACTGGGTCTGGCTCAAGGAACGCTCTCCACTGCCCATCCTCGCCGACGAGTCCTACCACAGCTCGAAAGACATTCCCAGGGTGGCAGAGTGCTTCCACGGGGTGAACGTGAAGCTCGTCAAAGCCGGCGGCGTCAGCGCCGGGTTCGAAGCTCTCAGTGCCGCCCGCAAAAAGGGCCTCAAAACCATGATCGGTTGCATGATCGAGACCAGCATTCTGATCACCGCCGCGGCTCACCTGGCCGAGCTTTGCGATTACCTGGATATTGACGGCAACATCCTGGTAACGAATGATCCTTTCCTGGGAGTCACCTCCGAACGCGGCTTGCTTTCCTTTGCCCAGACACCCGAAAAAATCGGGCTCCGGGTCTCGCCCCGCCAGCGCTAAGCTTCCAGTAATCACTTGCGCCCCTGCGCGGGTGAACTAAATAGAGGCATGGTAAAAACCATAAAGGCGGGTCTAGACCCGCAGTTTTGGGCCGCCGGCGGCTTGCTGGCGCTGCTCATCATTTTCATCACACCCGGCGCTTCGCTCGCCGCCCGAGTTCCGCAAGGAAAGGAATTCCGCGCGGCTGTGGATACGGCCATCAACAAGGTCAAGCCCGCCCTGGTGCGCATTCACGTCGTCTCCACAGATTACTCGGAAGGCCGCGAGGTGAAATCCCAGGCGGTCGGCAGCGGCGTGATCATCACAAAGGATGGACGGCTCGTCACAAATCACCACGTGGCCGGCCATGGAGCCCGCATGATCTGCACTTTGTCCAACCGTGAAGAGATCGAGGCCGTGCTCGTGGGAACAGACCCTCTCACCGACGTCGCCGTTCTCAAGCTCATGCCGCCCAAACCAAGACAGTTTGCCTTCGCCACTTTTGGCGATTCGTCAAAAATGCGCCCGGGCGACCCCGTCATCGCCATGGGCAGCCCAATGGCCCTCTCGCAATCCGTCACGCTCGGCATCATCAGCAACGTGGAAATGATCATGCCCAGGATGTACGGCTCGCGCGGCCGCATGCAACTCGATGGCGAGGATGTCGGATCGCTGGTCAAGTGGATCGGTCACGACGCCGCCATTTACGGCGGCAACTCCGGCGGCCCGCTCGTGAATCTCGCCGGGGAAATCATCGGCGTCAACGAGGTCAGCTTCGGCCTCGGCGGCGCCATCCCGGGAAACCTCGCCCGCGCCGTGGCCGAGGAACTCATGGAGCGCGGCAACGTGGTTCGAAGCTGGCTCGGCATCAGCGTCCAGCCGCTCTTTAAGCAATCCGAAGCCAGCCGCGGCGTGGTCGTCGGCGGCGTGGTCCAGGGGTCCCCCGCGGAAACCGCAGGCGTAAAAGCCGGCGACCTGCTGCTTTCGATCGACGGCAAGGAAACAAATGCCCGCTACGACGAGCAGATGCCCGCCGTCATGGCTGTGGTCATGGGACTGCCGGTTCACAAGGAAACGCAGGCAGTTCTCCTGCGCGATGGCCGGCAACTCAAGTTCCCCATCACACCCCTCGAACGCGGCGAGGTCTATCTCAAGGAGCAGGAGATCAAGGAATGGGGCATCACCGTTCGCAATATCTCTTTCCTCGAAGCCAAGGAGCTCAAACGCTCAAGTCAATCCGGCGTTTACGTGACCTCCGTCCGCCCGGGCGGACCGGCAGGAGATGCCAAGCCCCCGCTCGCGAGAAAGGACGTCATCGTCGAGGTCAACGGAAAACCTATCGAGAATATAGACACGCTCCGCCAGGCCACAGCCGGCGCATGGAAGCCAAAGTCCCCCCCGGCGCCGGTCATCACCACCTTCGAGCGCGACGCTAAAAAACTGCTCAGCGTCGTCTCCGTGGGAATTCAGGAAATGCGCAACCCGGGACTCGAAGTCAGCAAGGCATGGCTGCCGGTCGCCACTGCGGTCATCAACCGGGAAATCGCCGCGCAACTGAAGCTGCCGGAACTCAAAGGTTTCTACATCACCCGCGTTTTCCCGGGCCACTCGGCCGAAAAGGCGGGACTCAAAACCGGCGATATGATCTTCGCCGTGGACGGCGAAAAGCTCACCGCGTCAGCTCCTGAACACGAGGAGGAACTCAGCGCGCTCATCCGTCAATACGACATCGGCGCCACCGTCGAACTCTCCATCCTTCGCGGCTCTGAAAAGCTGAAGATCCCCGTCGAACTCGAACGCTCGCCAAAACTGCAGCGCGAAATGAAAAAATACCAAAGCAACGAGTTCGAATTCACAGCCCGCGATATTTCGTTCTTTGATATCACAGATGAACAATGGCCCGCCGGCCAGACCGGCGCCCTGGTCGAGGAGGTCAAGTCCGGCAGTTGGGCCGAACTGGGTTCCATGTCCACGTCGGACCTCATCGTCGAAGTCGAAGGCGAGGCCATCCAGGACGTGTCACAACTGAAATCGGTCATGGACCGCATCATTGCTGAGAAGCGCAAGTTTGTTGTGATGAAAGTCATTCGCGGCATTCACAGCCTTTTTCTTGAGTTGGAACCCGCCTGGAATCCGAGTAACAAGTAATGGAATAATGAATACGAACTTTAAATCCTTATGCGCTGTCGCGACCCTCGCGGCCCTGCCGTTCGCCTCTTTCAGCGACGAATTCGCCCAGAAAGCGCGCGCCGTCTTTAACAAAAACAAGGACGCGGTCGTCACCGTCCAACTGGTTGTAAAAAGCAAACTCAGCATGCAGGGCTCTCCCAGCCGGTCCAGCGAGTCCCGCCAGGAAGTCACCGGGGCCGTTGTGGATCCCTCCGGCCTGGCTGTCGTCTCTCTGTCCTCCATTGATCCCGGCCAGATGATGCAGAATCTAACCTCAGGCGACCGGATCAAAATGGAAAGCGAACTGGCAGACCTCAAAATCCTCCTCCCCAATGGAGACGAGGTGCCGTGCGAGGTGCTGCTGCGAGACAACGATCTGGACCTGGCTTTTATCAAGCCCAAGACAAAGCCGCAGACGCCCATGTCCGCGCTGGACCTCGCGCAGGCCGGCGCCGCGGAAATCGGCGACCCGATTGTCGCAATCAACCGCCTCGGCAACGCGGCCGGACGCGCTCACTCGATCGCCGCGGAGCGCATCTCCGCCATCGTGCAAAGGCCCCGGCTCTTCTACGTCCCGGATGCCAACATGACCACCAGCTCGCTCGGCTGCCCCTGCTTCACTCTGGACGGCAAGTTGCTCGGAGTCATGGTCCTGCGCGCCACCAAAGGCGCCTCCTCGGCAGGATCGTTCAGCACGCAAAACCCCAACTATACCGGAATCATTCTGCCCACAGCCGACGTGCAAAAAATTGCCCGGCAGGTCCCGGCCGGCGGCAAGGAATCCGGCGAAGCCCCCAAATAATGGAACACGGATTGTTGCTTCGGATCACCGCGCTCCTGGGCGCAACCGCTGTAGGCCTGGGAGCCTTCGGCGCTCATGGCCTGCGCGATCTGCTCGCCTCCAATGGAACGACAGCCATTTGGGAAAAGGCGGTCTTTTATCATTTCGTCCACGTGCTCTCCATGCTGGCCCTGTGCCTCCTCGCGAAGGGTTCGCGCCTCGGGCCGTGGATCTGTTTCCTGGCGGGAATTGCCATTTTTTCGGGATCCTTATACGTCATGGCCATCACAAACCTGCGGTGGCTCGGCGCAGTCACACCCATCGGCGGCTTTAGCTTCATCGCCGGATGGCTCTGGCTGGCCATCCGCCCACCGGCCGCTCCGCAACCTTCCAGCGCCACACCTTCGCGGTGACAACACCCCAGCCAGCACAAAGCCCGGATCGCCAACCGCGCGCGGAACGGCGCTTTCCCCTGTTCCGAAAACGCCCATGCACGTTGCCCACATGGAGAGGATGGCTGGTGCTGCTGGGCATTCTCATCCTGGCAACCTGGCTCTTTATTAAGCAGGCGTACCCCTTCCTCGCGGTTAGCGTCCGGGTCCCGAGCAAATGCATGGTCATCGAGGGCTGGGCGACGGATTCGAGCATGGAGGCCGCCGCCCGGGAATTTCTCCAGGGCAACTACGAGACGCTCTATGTCGTCGGTGTTCCTTTGGACCGCGGTGTTCGATTGAGCGAATACGAAAGTTTCGCGCATCTCGGCAAAGCCATTCTGCTCAAGCTCGGCGTGCCCGAAACAAACCTCGTGGCCGTCCCGGCCCCGTACGTTCCCCAGGATAGAACCTACACCTGCTACAAGGCGCTCCGCGAGCACCTCGATTCCCGGGGATCCGTTCCGGACTCGATGCTGTTGATATCCGAAGGCGCCCACGCCCGGAGATCGCGCCTCATGGCTGAGTGGACCATGGGCGAGAATTGCAGGATCGGCATCCTTGCCCTGCCCCCGCAGGGATTCATCCCGGAACGCTGGTGGACCACAAGCTCCGGGTTCAAACACGTGGTGACAGAAGCCCTCTCCTACCTCTACGCCCGCGTCCTCTTCAAGCCGGCCTGATCGCGCATCCATCGCGCCCGCAGGATCGGAAATTGGCTTCATCTTCTACGGATATATCCCGGGAGTCTCCCGGTGTTATTTCCAGAATCTCCCCGGATTGAACGCGCGCGCCGGCAGGCGCACGTTACCCACGCAGCGGTTATTATGAAAATGTTGTTTTTCTCTGCCGACCAGAACGAGGTTCAGCAGGTCGGGGAAAGCTTCAAGGAAGCAGGCATTCCTTGCGAGATCCGGCAAACACCATGTCCAAGAAAGGCGAAGTTCCACTCCCCGGAGGCAGAGCTGTGGATCAAGGATGACCGCGACTGCCACCGGGCGCTCATGCTGTGCGTTCAACTCGGGATCGGTTTCGCCAGGCGACCGTACGTCGCCAGCATCTTCGATATTGATCAGGAACCCGAGGAAGAAGAATCGCCCACACCCTCGCACGTGATGACCGGCACAAGCTAATCCGCCTTCCGGATACCCTTTTCCTCCGCAATCTTGTTCAAAAACACCAGCAGCATGCTCTGCAACGCGCGGGTGCGCCCCTGCACGTAAAACGCAAATAAAGGCAGGGTCAATAGCAACAGCCACAGCCACGGCCGCCCGTTCGCAAAGATGCCCAGCAGCAGAAGCTCCAGCCCCAGCAGCGACCAGAAAACCGTTCGCGCCTGCAACGACCAGCGCGGCTTGAGCTTGAACCGGATCACCTGGCAATCCCGGTGCTCCTCCGCCGCCGTCACAAGCTGCGCGTCCGCCCACCGCGATCCATAAATCTCCACGTCGAACTCGCTCCAGCCAATGTCGGGTTTGTGCGACCAGCCGTCCCGGTTGAGCCTGCTCACAATCTCATCCAGCAACCCAAGCCGGCTCATCCCTTTCGGAACCACATAAGCCGCGGCATCCAGGGACTTGCCCCCGCGCCGCAGCGCAAGCGAATCCAATGTCTCGTGATCGAGCGCATTGCCGCGATGACGCAAACGCCCGGAATACCGGGCCCACCCGCGCACAATCGGCTGCAGAAAAAACAGCAGCGCGATCAGGGGACGCGACCACCAAAACCGTTTCCGGCGCGGCACCCGCGCCTGCGCCCCGGACGCCCCGCACACAATCAACGAGCACAGCAGGCTCGTCACCGCCAGCGGCAACAGCGGCTTGAACGTGAACGATAAAATCCAGAGCGGCAACGTCACCAGCACATGATACTCAAGCGTGGTGAAAAACAGGATCGCGGAGGAAGACTCGGAAGCGTAAAGGGACTGGAAACCGGCGCTGCCAAACAGCCCGCGGTAAATCACGGTGCGCTGCAGCCGAAAACCCGCCGCCCCGGTTCCATAGATGCGCCCGCGCCAAATGCTCCCGCCAAGCGCATTGAAATACTCGGGATGCTTCCGGACCAGCAACGCCTCCGCATGTCCATACCCGGTTTGCTGCGCCAAGTACGCCCGCACGGTCGATCTGCGATAATGCCACACCATCGCCGCCGGGCTGAACCCCAGCTTCAGGCCGGCATGATGCAGCCGCCAGCAAACATCCACATCATCCCCCGCCCTCTCAAATGCCGGGTCAAACCCGCCAATCTGCTCGAGCGCCCACTTGAAGAAAGCCATGTTGCAGCCGGGAATGTGCTCCGCCTGCCGGTCGGTCAGCATCACGTGCGCAGGACCCCCGGGTGAAACCATCACCGCCGTGGCCACCGCAGAGTCTTCCGGAGGCAGCAGGTTCGGCCCGCCCACAGCCGCAAACTCGCCTTTGGCCAGCTCCAAAACAATGTAATACAGCCAGTCAGGATCCACGCGACAGTCCGCATCCGTAAATGCCACGATCTCCCCCGTCGCCGCCGCTATCCCTGTGTTTCGCGCGGCGGAAAGCCCCAGATTCCTCGGATGCAAGATCAGCCGTGCCCACGAGTGCCCCTCCGCTATCCGCCGCGTCCCGTCAGCCGACCCGTCATCCACCACGATAACCTCGTAATCGGCGTAGTTCAGCCGCTGCAGGGATTCCAGGCAGGCCCGAAGCGTTCGCTCCGCGTTGTAGGCCGCAACCACCACGGACACTTTCGGCTGCGCCCGCACCACAAAATAGGGCGCCGCCAAAAACTGCCGGCGCACGCTCTCGTAGGATGGCTTGGGCGCCCGGTCGCGCGTGGTGACCCCCATTCCCCAGTCCGTCACCGCCTCGCCGCCGCGATGCCAGTCGTCCGTAAAGCTGAATACCACCGCCCCCGCCACTCCCGCCCGAAACGCGCCTTCAATCTGCCACTCCAGCATCCGGCACTTGCGCTCCTCCCCCTCGCGAACGGAATCAACACCCAACTCGCCAAGAACCAGCGGCCTGGCGTCAGCCATCATCTGCAGGCGGGAAAGGTAGTTGCCAAAGGACCGATCGTTGTGCAAATAAACATTGAAACACTCAAAATCCAGGCCCTGCGGACGCAGAAATTCCGTTGGAGGAAAATTGGTGTAGGTGCAAAGACATTCCGGATCAATCCGCTTCGCTTCGTCAACAAGACTGTCTATAAACCGCGCCACCGCCACCTCGCCGCTCCAGCGGACCACGTCCGCGGGAATCTCGTTCGCAACGCTGAAGGCAAACACCGCCGGATGCCGCGCACACGCGGAAACAGCCCGGCGCACCGCTTCCCGCGCCGCATCCATCTGCCCGGGATCGTCCAGAAAACAAACGTGCTTGTTCCACGGAATATCCACCAGCACGCGCAGGCCATGCTCCAGGGCAAGATCCAGAAACCACCGCGCCGGCACATGATACACACGCACCACGTTCGCCCCGGCCTGGCGCATCAGGGCAAAATCAGCGGCAGTCCGCTCCGGCGATGCGAACGGTTGCCCCGCAGCATTGGGCGCAAACGGACCGTAGGCGAAGCCCTTTACGTAGAACTTCTCGCTTCCGGCCCGAAAGAACTTCCCATCAACGGTTACGCGGTGGGTTGTGTGTCCTGCAAGCGCCATGTTTCAAATAGACGTTCAACAGCTTGCCCGTAATCAATACAGTTTCACAGCATAAACCTTTCGGGATCACTCAGAAATCAAGGGCGCATCCCCCCGCAGGCATTTCCCGCTCGGCGCATCCGGTCCGGCACGCGAGGACAATCCACGGCAATCATTCCCTTGCCCGAAGCGCGCGCCCCTGCTAACAGATTGCCTGCATGCGCGTTCTTGTCACTGGCGGCGCCGGGTTCATCGGCAGCCATATCGTCGAGCACTTCCAGGGCTCTGCCGAAGTGCGGGTGCTCGACAACCTCCGCTCGGGATACAAAGCCAACTTGCACGGCCTGGATTGCAAGCTGATCGAGGCCTCGGTGGTGGATCGCGACGCCGTGCGGGCCGCCCTCCAGGGCGTGGACTACGTATTCCACCTGGCCGCAATGATCAGCGTCCCCGAGTCCATGGATAAACCCATCGAATGCGACGAGCTCAACACGCGGGGAACTCTCACCGTGCTCGAAGAGGCCGCGCGAGCCGGGGTGAAGAAGCTCGTCTTCAGCAGCTCCGCCGCAATCTACGGTGATAACCCGGCATCGCCAAAAACCGAAGGCATGGCGCCCGCCCCAAAAAGTCCTTACGCCATCACCAAGCTCGATGGCGAATACTATTGCGCCCTATTCACCGCCGCGCGCGGACTGCAAACCTCCTGCCTCAGGTATTTTAACGTCTTCGGCCCGCGGCAGGATCCCGCCAGTCAATACGCCGCCGCAGTCCCCATTTTTATAACCCGCGCCCTGCAAAACCAGCCCCTCATGATCTTCGGCGATGGCCTTCAAACACGGGATTTCATCTACGTCAGGGATATCGCCGCAGCCAATGCTTTCTTCGCCACCAGGTCCCACGCCACAGGGGTGTTTAACGTGGCTTACGGCGGCAAAACCACCATTGCAGACCTGGCTTCCACAATCCGGCGGCTCACAGGTTCACAAAGCGACATCCGGCACGCGCCGGAACGGGCAGGGGATGTAAAACACTCAACGGCGTCCATCGCCAGGCTCGCGGAAACAGGCTTCAAGCCACTTCACTCCTTCGAGTCGGGATTGCGGGAGACAATCGCCTGGTACCAAACCGCTAAACCTCACCGCAGCCGGTAGGTAATGCGCGCCTTGGTCAGATCGTAGGGAGACATCTCAATCCGGACACGATCACCCACAGTGAGACGCACAAAATGTTTGCGCATCTTGCCCGATAAGTGCGCCAGCACCTCATGCCTGTTGTCCAGCGTCACTTTAAACATCGTCCCGGGCAGAACCGTTGATACCGTGCCTTCCAGTTCTATTGGTTGTTCGCCGCTCATCCGTTCTATGACTCGCCAGAGACTACCGGTCAGAGCCCCGTCTGAAAAGTACAATCAAACCGGGCCATCCCGCCTCCTCAGGACCCTTTGGGACCCGGCCAATGACTGGATGGAGTGCGGGCGCTTTTCATGACGGCCTCCAACTTGCCCACCATTTCAGGATGTTTATCGGCAAGGTTCTTCTCCTCCCCGATATCTGCCTTCAGATCGTAAAGCTCGAACGGCGCCCCTTCCTTTCTTATTCCTTTCCAATCCCCCGTCCGAACCGCCTGCGTAAAGCCCCGCTCGTGAAACTCCCAGTAAAAGTAATCATGCCGGTTGGTTTGCGCCTGCCCCAGGATCGCAGGGAGAAAGGACAACCCGTCCCCCGCCGGCGCGTTTGTAATCCCCGCGACAGATGCCAGCGTCGCCGGAAGATCCCATTGCGCCCACGCCACATCGCTCACCTGCCCGCTCTTCACTTTGCCCGGCCAGCGCACAATCATCGGAACCCGGATGCCGCCCTCATACAAATCGCGCTTTATCCCCCGAAGCGGCCCCGAACTCTTGAAAAACTCCGGCTTCACCCCGCCCTCCCGGTGCGGACCGTTGTCACTGGTGAAAATCACAAGGGTCCGATCCTCCAGCTTCAGCTCTTTCAGCCGGTCAAAAAATCTTCCTATGTCCCGGTCCATCCGCGTGATCATCGCCGCTTTTCCCTTCTCCGGTCCCGGCCAGGTCTCAAATTCGTATGGAGCCCGGGAAGGCACTTCCATGCCATCCCCCGTGCGGGCGCCTTCCTCGTTGTTCGCGTGCGGAATCGTGTACGCAAGGAAAAGAAAGAAAGGTTTGGATGCCGGGTAGGCGCCAGGTGCGTGAATCTTTAGAAACC
>CAYNZC010000129.1:0-11362 GCA_964401575.1 uncultured Verrucomicrobiota bacterium | reverse complement strand
CAGCCCAACCGCTGAGGTTCCCGACGAGGCCCGGTGGCACCGGGCCCATTTGGTGGTGATTTCGCATCCTGGCCTTGAGAACTGTCTCGCAAGCGTTGGTCAGGACTTCCCCGGAATAAACGTGAATGCCACCGCCGCGACAATGCAGAGAAAAGCAGCGAGATGATTCCATCGCAGCTTTTCGCCAAGGTATAGAACCGCAAACACAGCGAATACGACCAGCGTAATGATTTCCTGGGCGATTTTTAGCTGGGTTGCCGAGTAAATCTCATTGCCCCACCGGTTGGCCGGAACCTGCAGGCAATACTCGAAAAAAGCGATCCCCCAACTGCCAAGGATGGCGAGATGCAGCGGAGAGCCCTTGTGCCGCAGGTGCCCGTACCAGGCGAATGTCATGAACAGGTTGCTCAAAAC
The DNA here is from genome assembly GCA_964401575.1 of uncultured Verrucomicrobiota bacterium. GTDB lineage: Bacteria > Verrucomicrobiota > Verrucomicrobiia > Limisphaerales > UBA8199 > CAYNZC01. The sequence continues at coordinate 10,948 of CAYNZC010000129.1, read as the reverse complement.
CAGCAGCCCTAATGGCAGAAAACGGTCGTATAGAGTTGTTTGCATTTTTGAAAATAAAAGCAGGCAATTTGCGCCGAAACATCAGGCGGTTCTCACAGGAATGCCCCGCGCGGCCAGGTGCCGCTTCACTTCGCCGACGGTGTGTTGCCCAAAGTGAAAGATACTGGCGGCCAGAACAGCGTCAGCTTTGCCCTGGATCAGCACTTCGGCCATGTGCTCGAGCGACCCGGCGCCACCGCTGGCGACGACCGGCACTCCCACGCTTTCACTGACCCTGCGGGTGATTTGGATATCGAACCCGGCTTTGGTGCCATCTGCATCAATGCTGTTAAGCACGATCTCACCCGCACCGAGGGAGACAGCCTTGCAAGCCCACTCCAGCGCGTCCATGCCTGTGGCCTTGCGACCGCCATGAGAAAACACTTCCCATCGCCCCGGCGAAATCCGCCTCGCATCAATCGAGACCACGATGCATTGACTGCCAAACTTCTCCGCTCCTTCACGGATCAGCCCCGGGTTCGCTATCGCGGAGGAGTTAATGCTGATTTTGTCCGCTCCCGCCAGCAGCATAACCCGCATGTCCTCCACGGTCCGAAGGCCACCCCCAACCGTAAGCGGCATGAAGCACTGTTCCGCTGTGCGTTCGATCACGCTCACCATGGTCGCACGGCCGTGGGCGCTGGCAGTGATGTCAAAGAAGACCATCTCATCGGCGCCCTGCTCGTTATATTGGAGCGCCATGGCGACGGGATCCCCAACGTCGCGCAGTTCGCCGGCTTCGGCTTTCCCAAACTGCACGCCGCGGGTCACTTTGCCTCCGTGCACATCGAGGCAGGGTATGACGCGTTTCGCAATCACTGAGACATTATAGAACCTGTTTGGAAAACATTTTTCAATCTTTACCGGCGTACTGCCCGGCAGCAGCCTTCGCGGCACCTGCGCCGCCCGGCTTTTGCATCGGGACGATCCCGCCTCACGGTGGACGACGCAACCTTAGGCACTCTCGCGACTTGCGCTCATGAATGCGGCAGCGCGAGCCATAAATCGCGTTGAGTAAGTATTTGACTACTTTGCCTCTCTGGATACGATAATGCGCTCTTAAGGAAAGAATATATATGGCATTAATTGATTTTGGTGGAACAAAGGAAAAGGTTATTACCCGCAAGGAGTTTCCTATGGCGCGCGCGCGCAAGGTGCTCAAGACCGAAACAATCGCGATTATTGGCTACGGCGTGCAGGGCCCGGCCCAGGGGTTAAACCTCCGGGACAACGGGTTTAAAGTGATCGTCGGCCAGGCGAAAAGTTTCAAACGCGACTGGGACCGCGCGGTGAAGGACGGATGGATCCCCGGCAAGACGCTGTTTGATATCGAGGAAGCGGTTCAGCGCGGGACAATCATTCAAATGCTCGTGTCGGACGCCGCGCAGCGCGCGATTTGGCCGATAGTAAAGAAAAACCTGAAACCGGGTGATGCTCTTTATTTCTCGCATGGTTTTTCCATTGCTTACAAGAAACAGACCGGCGTGGTGCCGCCCAGCAATGTGGACGTGATCATGGTGGCGCCGAAGGGTTCCGGAACTTCCGTGCGCCGCAACTTCCTTTCGGGTGCCGGCATCAACTCCAGCTTTGCTGTTGAGCAGGACGCAACCGGCCGTGCGGAGGAGCGCTGCCTTGCCGTGGGCATCGGTATCGGCTCGGGCTACCTGTTCCCGACGACTTTCCAGCACGAGGTGTTCAGTGATCTGACGGGTGAACGTGGTGTACTGATGGGCGCCCTGGCCGGGATTATGGAAGCCCAGTACGAGGTCCTGCGCGCCAACGGACACACCCCGAGCGAGGCCTTCAACGAAACTGTCGAGGAACTCACCCAAAGCCTCATTCGTCTCGTGGACGAGAACGGAATGGACTGGATGTATTCCAACTGCTCCGCAACGGCGCAACGCGGCGCGCTGGATTGGAAACCGCGTTTCAGAAAAGCGGTGCTGCCGGTGTTCAAGGAACTCTATCAGCGGGTCAAGAGCGGCAAGGAATGCGCGCGCGTCCTTTCGGCGTGCGGCCGGCCTGATTACCAGAAGCAGCTCGCCAAAGAACTCGGGGCAATCGGCGGGTCCGAAATGTGGAAGGCCGGAAAGGCCGTTCGAGCCCTGCGCCCGAAAGAAACCGGCAAGGTAATCGCCAAAGGCACAAAAGGCGTCGCAGGCCGGGCTGCCAACTAAGGTATCAATTCTTTCGCAATCGCCGGGGTGCGTGGCATCCCGGCGATTTTTTTATCGGCGCAGATCCCTCATTTTGCCCCGGAAGGCCAGACTCCTCCCGCACCAAAGATCTCGTCCAGGCAGTCCTCAAGAAACCCGGTCCGAAGCGCCAAGTCGAGCACAGTAATGCGGCGGCGGATGAACGATGCCTGCCAGTAGGTGCGACGCAATCTCTCGCGCGTAATGCCTATGTGCTCGGGAGCCGTGGGCGCTCCGGCTTGCACCAGCATGTGCCGCAGGGTTTCCATCGGCGGCAGTTGCTCGCGAAGTTGATTGCGAAGCTCAGGCCAAATCCTCTTCACAAGACTTAACTGCACGGCTAGCTGCGCCCGGTCGCAATACTTGACCGAAAGCTCGCGGTTCACAATTTCCATGATGGCGGGATGCCCGTCGAACAGGGTGCGGGCGCGATCCATCAGGCTCTGGAGGTCCGGCCATGTTGCGCAGCAAGCCTCCACGTCCAGTTGTTCGATAGGTTTGCGGAGCAGGCTTTCGTAGAGCGCACTGGCCGCCATTGTTCCCACGGCCACTTTAAAGCCGTGCGATGGCATCTGGCCATTGTGGGTGTGGTTCTGCATTTCCCAAGTGTGGCTGAAGAGGTGCTCAGCCCCCGAAGCCGCCCGGGTGGACCTGGATACCTGCATGGCAAACCCGCCCATCAACAGGGCCTCGATCAGCTTGCCAATCGCATCAGGCGCACGATTCCGCACCCCAACCGGGTCATCAAGGAGCTCGCGCAATCGTCCCTGCACAATATCCCAGCCCATCTGATGTATCGGCTCGGTGCCCAGGGCATCAGCCAGTATCCAGTCCGCTCCCGCAGGCACTTTTGCCAGAAGATCCGCATAGCCCCACGAATTCATCTCGCCAGGCGCGGCGCGGATGATGTCCACGTCCGCAAGCACGGCAACTGGAGCCGGACATACCAGGGTTTGCTTGCCCCCCTTCAACGTCATCGCCGCTCCATACGAGGTGTAGCCGTCCATCGACGCCGCCGTGGCGACACACATATACCTGCGCTGGACCAGGTGCGACGCGTACTTGCAGATATCGTTCAGACAGCCGGACCCAACGGCAACGAGGCAGGCGGTGTTGCCGCGCAAAGCCGATTCCAGTTGCTCGGAATACACCACATCCGCATGCAAATCGCGCTCGCGAAAGATAAAAGGCTCCAGCACCGGGAGACCTGCGGCCTGGAAGGCCTCCATGACCGCATGGCCCGCGGCAGGAAATGTGTTTACATCCCCGACCACTAACGCTGGCCCCTGCCCCACGTGCTCGCGAAACAGATCCGGCGCCGCGCCGACAATGCCTCTGCCCACCCTCAAACAGCGGGTTTCGGGCGCAACCGCGAGCGCTTCATCCAATGTGTACGGCTTGGCTTTTATCATATTCGCTGGCTCTAAATCGATCTTGTATCGTGTCGTTCGTTCAATTTCCCCGTCCCTCGCGGACGATTGCCCCCAATTTTCTTAATCTTAACAAACCCTGGAAGCAAGTAACAAAGAACTGTCATCCGACGATTCAAGCGCCTATGCAAGAGGCGCAAGCATCCAACTTGGCACCGACCGCTCGCCCAGATCTTTGCCGCGCGATTAGGTGCCGACGAGCATGGGGACCGGCGCCGCCTCCTGGATACGCTCCGCATAGGTTTGTCTCTGCAATCCGTTGCTTGCAATCATGCTCTCGAATCTCTTCAGCCTTGACAGAGCAATCCTCTCGCAAGAACCCTTGTGCCCATGAGCACAAAATGTCCCCCTGATCTTCAGAACATCCCCGGCAATCTCAATCGCCGCCGGTTTCTTGCAAGAACGGGCGCTTCAATCCTGGGCGCCACGTTCGTTCAGCCAGGCCTTGTCTCCGGCGCCGATGCCAACTCAAAGATTAATATCGGTTTGGCCGGTTGCGGCGGTCGTGGTCGATGGATTGCAGAGCTCTTCAAGGCGCACGGAGGTTACAACATCGCGGCAGTTGCGGATTACTTCAAGGACCGTGTGGACGAGGCGGGGGCGAAGCTTGAGGTTCCCGAGAACAAGCGCTTCACAGGCCTGAATGCCTACAAACGAATGCTCGATCAACAAATCGACGCGCTTGTTATAGAAACGGCCCCATACTTTCACCCCCGCCAGGCGGAGGATGCCGTAAGTGCCGGCAAACATGTGTACATGGCGAAACCAATCGCTGTTGATGTGCCTGGATGCATTTCCGTAGAAAAGAGCGCGCAAAGAGCCTCCGTCCAAAAGCTATGTTTCATGGTGGATTTCCAGACCCGCGCCAACAAAGCTTACCAGGACGCCATCAAGTCTATTCACTCGGGCGAACTCGGGAAAATCATTGCAGTGCAGGCGGAATACCACTGCCCGCTTTACTTCGAAAACCTGGACCGCGAACTGCGGAAGGATCCGCAAAATCCCGAACTGCGACTGCGCACATGGTCGATCAACCGCGCACTTTCCGGCGATGTCATTACAGAGCAGAACATTCACTCGCTGGACGTGGCATCGTGGGCGCTGGGGACCGAACCATTGAGCGCCTACGGAACAGGCAGCCGGGCGCGCAACTACATAGGTGACTGCTGGGACAGGTTCGCCGTCATCTTCCACTACCCCGAAAACCTGTTCGTCAGCTTCCATTCTCACCAGGTGGGATTCGGCTGCAATGACATCCTGTGCCGCATTCATTGCATGGAGGGAACGGTGGAAACACACTATGCCGGCCCGGTAAAAGTTCACGGAAAGGAAATCCGCACGGACGCCAGCTCCGGTGCGCTCTACAAGGAAGGCACCGTGGCAAATATCGCTGCGTTCCATCGCAGCATCACCACTGGCGATTACACCAACGCAACGGTTCCACCAAGCGTCCGCAGCAACCTCGTCACAATTCTCGGCCGCACCGCTGCCTACGAGCATCGCCTCATCTCCTGGAAGGAAATGATGGACAGGAACGAATCTTTCGAGGCGGATCTGAAAGGGTTGAGTCTCTGACATTGCCGGGCAGGCGGTATGGTTTGCCGAAATGAGGGATGGCGGCTCTGCGTTCGTGCCGGGCAAAGCCCCGCTCCGCGATGCATCCGCTGGGAAAAGGCAGGCCCCCGCCGGGGCCGTGTGCGTTGCGACACGCGGATTTCGCAACCACCGTCCTCAGCGGGGACCCTAATCTATGGCATCCCGGCGCCACATGCTCTTGAGGAGCCGGACCATGTTGCCACTCGTCACAAGACGAGCTGACGCATTGTGCATTAGCAATCCGGGTGCCACGCGCAGCACAATGCTTTAAATGGCATCAACTATTGCTCTGCAAGACCCCTACAAAGCGCGCGATGGGCTGTGCGGCAAGTCCGCTGGCTACAATATGGACACCCGGTGTGCTTGTGTTTGACGATTCTTCGGCTACTCTGTCCAAGTGTTTGCGGGAATCGATCGTGCAACAAATTGAGTCGTGCGGTCACCTGCCGGTTTAACCAAGCTAGGATATAAATGCCTCTATTGATTGTAACTGTTTGCCTCGCGATCATCGTCTGGCTGTATTTTTACAATAATCCAATGAAGCACGGACGTTGGTTTATGTTCCGGCGTTTCGTGAACTGGGTGCCGCTGGGAATGACCTACGCTTTCCTCTACATGGGACGTTACAACCTCAACGTCTCCAAGAATGCCCTGGGTTCCGCAATGTCCAAAGAGGACTTTGGTATCATCTTCGCCGCCGGGACGATCACCTACGCCCTCTCCTTTCTCGTTAACGGGCCCCTCGTGGACAAGATCGGCGGCAAGAAAGGCATCATCATTGCCGCGCTCGGTTCATCTCTGTGCAACATTCTCCTCGGCCTGGCCACCTACCTGATGCTCATGGACAGGCTCCACGTCAGTTTCGTGCTCGTTTTCTCCATCATCTACGCCGCTAACATGTATTTCCAGAGCTACGGCGCGGTTTCGATCATCAAAGTGAAGGCCTACTGGTTCCACGTGCGGGAGCGCGGCGTTTTTGGCGCCATCTTTGGCACGCTGATTTCCTTTGGTGTGTATTTCGCGTTCGACTGGGGCACAGCCATTGCCAACGCGGCCAAGCACAACCCGGAGGGCAAAGTTACATGGCTTCATGATATCATGCAGAAAGTGTTTGCCTCCGATGTAAAGCCGGTGGATGCCACCTGGGCTGTTTTCTTTATCCCCGCGGCGCTCCTGGTTGTCTGGGCGATCCTGGACTGGCTCCTGATTAAAGACACACCCGAGGAAGCCAATTTCCCGCCATTCGACACTCACGATGCCTCCTCCGGCGAGATGCAATGCAAGCTTACCGCCATGGACCTGCTACGCCGCGTCTTTACCAGCAGGCTGATGCTTCTGATCGCTTTTGTTGAGCTCACCTCCGGCGTGCTTCGCAACGGTGTCATGCAATGGTATTTCATCTTCGCCAAAGAAGTGGAACAGCCCGGCGCGGAATTCATCTTCGACAATTGGGGCCTGCTCCTGTGTGTGTTCGGCATCATTGGCGGATTCGCTGGCGGCCTCATTTCCGACAAGATCTTTCAATCCCGTCGCGGACCGCCTGCGGTCATACTGTGCGGTTTCATGTTTATCATGACCATCCTCATGGCTGTGTACCTGAAAACCTCCCCGATTATCGTGGGCTCCGCAGCCGTATTAATCAGCATGGCTGTCATCGGCGTGCATTCGCTCATGTCCGGAACCGCTGCGGCCGATTTTGGCGGACGCAGGGCCACCGCAACATGCTCGGGGATTGTGGATGGATTTGTTTACCTCGGCAGCGGCATCCAATCTCTTTCGCTCGGCTACCTCGTGTCGCATAACTGGCTGTGGTGGCCGATGTTTCTGATGCCTTTTGCGCTCTTTGGCGGAATACTGGCATTGAAAATCTGGAATGAACTTCCCGCAGCCACGCGGAAATATATTGCCGAGGTGGAACAAAAGAAACCCACCTCCTGAGAATCGGAGCACACCCTCCCATTGGCTGGGAGCTTCGGTTCACAGGGAGGGGCCTATGCGCGCTCCCTGGCCGCAAGCGCCCGATCCAGCGCGCCTTTCACGGCCTCCAGCGTTGCGGGCAGTTCCACCGGCTTGTTTGCGTATTTGGACGCGAATTCCAACTCCTCCTGGTGATACTTCACCTTCATCTCCACAAACTTCAGGCCGTGAGCTGTCGAAATCACCACCACACGCTCGCTCTTATCGATCTTGCCCGCCTTGAGCAGCTTCAACAGCACTGCCAGGGCAACCCCGGTGTGTGGGCATGTGAACATTCCTGTTCGATCCGCCATCGCAGCAGCATCCGCAAGTTCCTCCTCCGATGCCTGCTCAACAATACCGTCGAACTGTTTGAGGGTACGCACCGCCTTCTGAAAGCTGACCGGATTCCCGATCTGAATCGCGCTTGCCAGCGTTTTCTCGGCCTTCACCGGGGTAAAAGTTTCAAAACCAACAAGATAAGACCGATATAGCGGGTTGGCTTTCTGCGCCTGGGCAACAACGATTCTCGGAAGCTTGCTGATGATCCCCAGGTCCCGCATCATCAATAAACCCTTGCCCAATGCTGAGACGTTCCCAAGGTTGCCGCCGGGTATAATGAAAACGTCAGGCACTTCCCAATCGAATTGCTGCACGATCTCGATGCCAACGGTCTTCTGACCCTCCACACGCAGGGAGTTCATCGAGTTGGCGAGGTACAAGGTGGGATCCTTCGTGATCTGCTGAACGAGTTTCATGCAGCCATCGAAGTCCGTGTCCAAGTACAGCACAAGCGCGCCGTTTGCCACGGGTTGGATTAACTGCGCCAACGAAATTTTGCCTCGGGGCAGCAGCACCACGGATTGGATGCCCGCCGCGGCACAGTAGGTCGCCAAAGCAGCCGAGGTGTCGCCGGTGGAGGCGCAGGCCACAGCCTTGATCGGAGCTCCCTCGGAAATAATCTGTTTCACTTGCGAAACGAGCACCGTCATGCCCAGATCCTTGAATGACCCGCTGTGGGTGTTTCCACAAAGCTTGATCCATAGATCGGATACACCGATTAGCTTTCCAAAACGCTCCGCCCAGAAAAGGTTGGTGCCCCCCTCGTACAGGGAAACGATGTTCTGATCCGAAACGTTCGGCAACACCCACTCCTTTTTCCCCCAAATGCCCGAGCCGTAGGGCCACTGGTTGGTGCGGTAGCGGTCATCAAACAGCTTCATCCACCCCGCAGCACTCCGGCGCGAGAGCGCCCCCAGATCATGAGTCACCTCAAGGAGCGAGCCGCATTCACGGCAATCATAGACGATCGAGTTGAGCGGATATTTGGCGCCGCACTTCTCGTTGATGCATTGGAACCAGGCACTATACATGATTCACAAGGATTTAGATTCGGAGCGTGTTTGCAAGGCAAAGGTATCGTGCATCAGAAGGCAACGACCTGCTCCGGGACGCCAAAACACCAGGTCCAGGAGCCTTCTGCTTCACCAACGTTAAGCTGGAAACGGTAACGGACGCCCGCTGCGGCGGATTACTTGTAGAGCAAATACTTCCCGCGCGCCTGGTTGAACTCGTCCAATTTTGCCTGCCAGGCTTGTTTGATTTCTGCCAGGCTCTTGCCCTCGCGAATGGACTCCAGCGTCGCAGGATCCAGCAGCAAATGTTTGATCTTATCGAGCTTGAAATCCGCTGGATAGAGCCGGTAAAGCACCCGCGACATTTCGACGCCCATGCTGACCACCTGGCATCGCTCGGGATCGTTCAACATGATGTAAACTCCCTTGCAAAGCTGGCTCTTGTGAACACTCGCAGCGGGCGTGAACTGAATCGGCACAAAGGTCACTCCTTCGAGTCCCGTCGCGTTTAACTCCGCCGCAAGCTTCAGATCATCCACGCGCCGATAAGCTCGAAAGGTGTCTCCGTCCCCCGCCCCACAGACACCGCACTTTCCAGCAAGCCCACTCCCGGGTAAAGAATCGCCTGCTTGAGGTTGCGCATATTCGGCGACGGATTGACCCACGGCAAACCGGTCCTGTCGTAGCCCTCGCCGCGCTTCCATCCCTCGCACAGAATGACGGTAAGATCCGCCCCGAGCTTTTTCTCCGTGTTGTACATCGTGGCAAGTTCTCCCACTGTCATTCCGTGCCGCAATGGAACATCATAAAAACCGACAAAAGTCGGTTTGTCAGCCAGCACAGGACCCTCGATGGTATTTCCGCCGATCGGGTTCACGCGATCCAGCACAAAAATCTTCTTGGAGTTTTCCGCAGCGGCTTCGATTGCCAGCCCCATGGTGGAAGGATAGGTGTAGAACCTGCACCCGATGTCCTGGATGTCATAGACAATCGCGTCAATGTCCTTCAACTGCTCCGGCGCCGGTTTGCGATTCGCGCCGTAAAGACTCACCACCTTGAGCCCCGTCTTCTCGTCCACGGTGTCGGATATGTGCTCATCCAGCGTCCCGCGAATGCCATGCTCCGGGCTGTACAAAAACACCAGGTCCACACCCGCAGCGTTTTTCAGGAGATCAATGGTTGCGTTGCGTTTGCGGTCCTGGCCCGTGTGGTTTGTAATCAGCGCAATTCGGAGCCCCTTGAGCGGTCCGAATTTCAGCCGCGCCAGCACGTCGATGCCATTGTCCACTGGACTGCTCTCGGCCACCCCTCGCGCCGCAGGCGATCCAGGGCGAGGCGACAGGGCGCCCGAGATGTTGTCGAAATCAAAATCACGGATTGCCAGGGCCGCAAGCGTGCCAAGCCGCGCGCGCAACGGCAGCACACTGCCATCCTCGGTCGGATGATTCCTATTGGACAGGAAAATCACAAAAGTTTTCGAGAAAGGATCAATCCACAAAGATGTGCCCGTCCACCCGGTATGACCGTAAGACCCGAGCGGGAAAACCTTCCCTCGAGGGCCGCTATAACCTGAATCAATATCCCACCCAAGTCCGCGGCGCTGTTCGATCGAGGCGGGAGTCTGCACGCTGGTCATCAGCCTTACGGTGTCCGACTTGAAGATCCTCTTTCCATCCAATTCGCCCTCGTTGAGCAGCATTCTGGCATAGCGAGCAAGGTCATGTGCGGTCAAGAACAGTCCTGCATGCCCCGCCACACCCCCCATTTTTCTCGCCGTGGGGTCATGGACAACACCCCTGAGCGGTTTGCCTTCAACCACCTCGGTCGGAGCTGTCCGTTGCATTTTCTCCGTATCCGGAAGGTAACCGGTATCTGTCATTCCCAGCGGCTCGTAGATTTCCTGCTTCACAAATGTCTGCAATGGAGTCTTCGAAACGCGCTCCACTACGAATCCAAGGGTGATGTAGTTGATGTCACTGTACCGCAACGCAGTGCCCGCCGGGGCCTGAAGCTTCTCGGCGGCAACCTGCGCCAAAGCGCCCTCGAGGCCGGACCAATCGCCACGAGTCGAAATTCCGGCCCTGAGTCCCGAGGTATGTGTCATCAGGTGCCGAATCGTTACGGTATCCTTTTCGCCACCGGTGAATTCCGGCAAATAGGTTTTCACCGGCGCATCCAGCGCCACCTGCCCGCGCTCCACCAGCAGCATGATGGCCGGTGTCGTCGCAACCACTTTCGTTAGCGAAGCGGCATCGAAAATCGTGTCCTGGCTCATGGACTCGACATCAGGAACCACCGCCCTGTTCCCGTAAGCCTGTGCATGCGCCTCCCCCTGGCGCTCCACCCAGAGCACACCACCGGGGCATTTCTTGTCCTC
>CAYNZC010000128.1:0-11392 GCA_964401575.1 uncultured Verrucomicrobiota bacterium | reverse complement strand
GGCTGGGGGCGGAATTGAACCGCCGACACAAGGATTTTCAGTCCTCTGCTCTACCGACTGAGCTACCCAGCCGTTGGGGGGCATAACATGCCACAATGCCGGTTTTAAATGCAAGCATTCGTGTGGGATTTTACGCGCAACGCTTTCAGACCAGCTCCAGCGGAGCGTTATGATTATAGTGCCCTCGTCATCCATGAATAATTCGAGCTCCGCAGGAGAAGCGCTTGCGTGTCGCTCCGGTGGGGCTTGGGGTCGCTCTTTGCGACGTGTGCTATACCCATGTCGTTCCTGCGGAACGACGCCGCTCAGGCGAAGGATGCGCAACGGAAAACAAACGTGACGGCTTGAAATTGGGTTGGGTCTCACACGAAGAGGTGAAGACACGAAAGCTTTCATAGGGAAGGCTGTTGACCGCCCGTTCGTTCTCTGCTGGAAGTGCTGGACAGGCTGCGTATGATGTGGGGCATGCCGGTTCAAAACAGGATAGTCAAAGTTCAGAAACGCAACAGGGCGCTCGTCAAGTTCGATCCTGAGCGCATTCGCCGCGCGATACTTCGGGCGGGTCTTTCGATTGGCGGATTTGAGCAGGATCTGATCGAGGGGGTTAACGACGGCATCTTCAACGCATGGCGAACAGACGAGGGCATCGCGAGTTTCATGGCGGATACCGTGGTGATCTGCCTGAACTCGAATCCGCACCACCTGATTGCCAATTTTCCGCCGACCATCGAGGAGATACAGGACGAGGTGCTGCACGCGTTGCGCAGCTACGGTTTTCAGAACACGGCGGACGCGTACGAATGCTACCGCTGGGGGCGGCACTGGCTGCGGGAGGGCGCGATTTCGAAGGAGAAGTTTGCCGGGAACGGTTTTCCGCTGGACCGGATGGCGGAGACGCGGGCGTGGAACAAGGCGCACGGGTGCGACACGGTGGCGGGGCTGAATGAAGTGACGCGATCCGGCAGGCTGAAGGGGCTTGTGGAGGCGTCGCTTGCGCGGTACGAGCAGAGCCTGGACGAGGCCGCGGCGAAGGTTATCGCCCGCCTGAACAAGGGAGACCCGCTGCGGATGCTCTGGGTGAGCGGCCCGAGTTCGTCGGGCAAGACGACGACGACGGTGAAACTGACGCAGCGTCTTGAGCGGAGCGGCCTGAGGTTTCTGATGCTGAACCTGGACGATTATTTCTGGTCGCTGGTGGAGCATCCCACGGATTGGATCAACGATCGGAACTATGAGACGCCCGAGGCGATGGATATTCAGTTGCTGAACCAGCATTTGCTCGAGTTGCTGGAGGGCAGGACCATTCAGAAGCCAGTGTATAGTTTTAAAGAGGGCAGGCGAGTGGCCAGCAAGCCCATCAAGCTGGAGCCCGGGCAGGTGCTGTTGCTGGATTGTCTGCATGGGCTTTACCCGCCGATCACCGAAGGGATTGATGCTTCGGCACAATTCCGCCTGTATATTGAAACGCAGAACGTCCTGCTCGAGGGGGATGGGAGCAATAACCGGCTCACAAAGTTCACGGATGTGCGGCTGCTTCGGCGCATGTTGCGGGACGCCACCCACCGGAACCACAGCCCGCTGCTGACCGTGCTGCATTGGCATTACGTGCGCGCGGGGGAGCTATTCAGCATTGTGCCGCTGAATGGTTTGGCGGACCACTCGATCAATGGCGGTTTCCCGTTTGATCTGCCGGTGCTCAAGCCGTTCCTTTGCGATTCCGCGGGCTGTCTCCCGAGGCTTTCCGATTTCGAGTCGTATCCCGGCTTTCTGGACGCCCAGATACGGTTCCGGCGCGTGAGCGCGCTGCTCGAGTCTGTCGTCGGGCTGGAGCGGGCGCAACTAACGGGGCACGACATCATTCCGGGGGATGCTGTTGTTCGCGAGTTCATTGGCGGCAGCACGATAAAGATTCCGCATAACGAATAGGCCTATGAACACCGCGCTGCTCTGTGTTGCCATTGTTATTTCGGCGATCACCCTGGTCCTGCTGATTGTGGTGTTGCGCCGGATGAGTGGGGAATCGGGGCCGGTCTTGAAGCGGTTGGAGGGGCTTGCCGAGGGGCAGGAACGCGCGGACCGTGCGCTCAAGGACGAGCTTGGGCGGAACCGGTTGGAGGCGGCGGATCACGCGCGGGATTTGCGGCAGGAAGTGCAGGGCACGCTTCGGGCGGCCACGGAGACCCTGGTGCAGAGCATCGGCGCGATTTCCACCGGACAGCAGGCGCGGCTCGAGGATTTTTCGGGCCAGCTCTCCGCGCTGAAAACGGCTTTGGACGCGCACGGCGCCCAACTGCGCATGGAGCTTGCGAGCGCCCTCAATGCTTTCAAGGAATCGCAGAAACAACAGCTCGATGCCTTCGCCACGAAACTCCAGGAATTGACCGGTAGCAGCGAGGCGAAGGCGGACGCGTTGCGCGCGACGATGGAGGCGCGGCTCAAGGAACTGCAGACGGATAACACGGCGAAGCTGGAGGAGATGCGCCGGACGGTGGACGAGAAACTGCAGGGAACCCTGGAGAAGCGGCTTGGAGAATCCTTTAAACTGGTGAGCGAGCGGTTGGAACAGGTCCACGCCGGGCTGGGCGAGATGAAGCAGCTTGCCAGCGGCGTTGGGGACCTGAAGCGGGTGCTGACGAACGTGAAGACTCGCGGCACATGGGGCGAAATGCAGCTTGGCGTGCTCCTGGAGCAAATCCTCACCGTTGACCAATACGCGCGCAACGTCAGCACCCGGCCGGGCTCGCGCGAAGCGGTCGAGTTCGCCCTCAAACTACCGGGGCGCGACGAGCAGGATGGAAAAACTGTCTGGCTGCCGATTGACGCGAAGTTTCCAAAGGAGGATTACGAGCGGCTGGTTGATGCATCCGAGAAGGGGGATGTCGCGGCGGTGGAACTTGCCGGCAGGGCGCTGGAAGACCGGGTTCGCTCGCAGGCGCGGGAAATCCGCGACAAGTACATCGAGCCGCCGCACACGACCGATTTTGCGCTGCTGTATTTGCCGACCGAAGGGCTCTACGCCGAAGTGCTGAGGCGGCCCGGGCTTGTGGATTCGCTGCAGCGCGATTGCCGTATTGTGCTGGTGGGCCCTACGACATTGGCGGCCCTGCTGAACAGCCTTCAAATGGGCTTTCGCACGCTGGCGATACAGAAGCGTTCCAGCGAAGTCTGGAAGGTGCTCGGTGCGGTGAAGACTGAGTTTGGCAAGTTTGGCGACGTGCTCGAGAAAGTGAAGCGCAAGCTCGACGAGACCGGCAATACCATCGAAGAGGCGGCCACCCGCAGCCGGCAGCTCGAGAGAAAGCTCAAGAAAGTCGAGGCTTTGCCCGCGCCGGAAGCCGCGGCGCTGCTGGACGATGCGGATGCGGAGATGCGGTCCTCGCTGCCGGGCCCGGGAGGGCCTGGCGCGCCGGCGTAGCGGTGGAAAGCCTTCGCGGAATTCCGCGGACGCCTAACCGCCGAAGAATTTCGCGAACATTTCGCCGCCGTTCTGGATGAAAATGAGCAGCACGCCCATGATGGACCCGCCCGCGATGACGCCCGAGGCGACGGGATAGGTGAATTCCTCCGACTGCTTTTCCGAAAACTTCTTCCACAGCCAGCCGATGGCCGCGCCCATGAAGAACAGGAGGCTGTAATACCAATGGAACGTCCAGGCGAGACCGACGCCGGCGGCGGAGGGCATGTACTTTTGCTTCTTCGGGAAAAGCACGGGAAGGATCGCCAGGACGACTCCGACGATTGTGCCCACGAGAATGGCGTTGCGCTTGATCGGATGAAGCTGCGAGATGCCCTGGCTCATGGTGAGAGCCACCGCGCGCCAGCTTTGCGCCGCCGGGGCGGGGAACTGGTCGGACCCCAGGACACTGGCGTCCGGCACGATGATGCTGAAAGAGGTGACCGTTACCAGGGTGCCGATGAAAATGCCGGAGAACTGGGCGAGGAATTGCTTGCGGGGATTGGCCCCGAGCAGGTAACCGCTCTTGAGATCCGTCAGGAGATCCGCCGAGGAAATGGCGGAGCTCGAGACGACATTGGCGCTCATGAGTGTTGTGGTGGCGCTGCCCGGATGCAGGCCGCCCACGATCATCTGCGTCAACTGCCCCATCGAGCCCACGGGCGTGGTGTCCGTTTCGCCTGTGACGCGGCAAGCGACCAGGGCCAGGACGAAGGACAGGAGCAGGGCGAGCGCCGCGAGCCAGTACGGCATGCCGAAGGTCTGCTTGCCCAGGTATGCCAGCGCCGCCAGGGATGCCACCTGGCCAATGAGAAACCAGTGTGACGGCGCTTCGATGGCATCCAGCGGATCCTGGTTCCGGGAGCCGCGCCTGAACATTTTGCCCATGTTGCTGAAAGCGCGCATCGAGGTTTTCCATTGGAAAAGGAAGTTCAGCAGTCCCGAGCTGACCATGCAGGCCGTGCCGCCCCAGAGCGTCCACTGGACAATCTCGCGGAAGCCCGAGCCGGTGATCAAACCTTTGGCCTGCATGTAAGGAACGAAAATCATCCAACAGAGCGTGCCGCTGACCAGCATGCTGGCACAAACCCGCATGCCCGTGATGGCCCCCGCCGCCACGAAGATGGCATCCCACGAGAACACCGCGGTGCGCCCCTGCCAGGTGTTGTAGGACTCCTCACCGAGGATGAACTTTTGCGCTTTCTCGAGGAGCGCGACGCTGGACCAATCTGCGAAATGGACCACGGCATTTGCCCTGGCATCGATCAAGGCCAGCCCTTCGGCCCAGAACTTGTCCACCGCGGCAAGCAGCCCCGCGATGCCGAGAGCCTTGGCGGCGCGCATTCCTTTTTCGCCGTGCGAATGAAGCGCCCGCAATGTTTCGGCGGCCGCCACGCCACTGGGGAAACGGAGTTGTTCGACGTTGATCATCTGGCGCTTCATGGGGATGGCCATGGTCACCCCCAGGACCGCCAGGCAGAAAACCCATGCCATCGTCAGCCCCACGGGCAGCGGCTTGCCGGTGATCAAAATGAAAGCGGCAAATGCTGAAATGAGCGTTGTGCCGGTCGAGTAGCCGGCGGCGCTGGCGGTGGATTGCATGCAGTTGTTTTCCAAAATAGTCATTTTGGTTTTTGCGATGCCGATGCCGTGAAGGCCGCTCCAGATGGCGTAGGAGAGAATGCACGCGGTGATGGCGACTCCGAAACCCCAGCCGGATTTCAACCCGATGTAAAGATTGGTCAGCGACAGCACGCCGCCCAGGACCGAGCCCATGAGCAGCGCGCGCCAGGTAAGTTGCCTGATGGTGTCGCCGCGCCCTTTGTAGATCTGCTCATACCACTGCCGCTCAACCTCCTCAGGCGAACCCTGGAAGCCCTCGATTGGCAGCTCGAATGTGTCCTCCGCCGTCGAAGCCGTCTTTACGTTATTGCCCGAAATGTTCTCCTGAGCCATCCCTGCTAATTCTCTAAAACGGTCCGGGTGTCAAGCTTTTGGCGGGATGGCGGGACGTTGGCGGGACGTGAGTGTTTCGGAGAGGCCGGAGCACAAAGCGGTCTCGAAACGACCGGCGCCGATACAAAAGGAACCGGCGGGAGCGCAGATGCATCCGCCGGCTGGCGAAAAAGGGCCTGTTTGCAAGGGTTTTGGCAGCGCTCTAAAGGTTGGCATCCTAATCGCTATGGGTGGGGGAAGGTTGCCATGTCGAACACCAATTACATTCACACTTTTAAAGACGGGAACATGAATCCCGAAGCGAAAGGAGCGGTCAGATGATCGAGTCCGAATTCATTGCCACGCTTGTTGTCGCTGTGGCCGCCGTATTTGTGGTGGGGGCCAATATCTCAGTGAGGCTGGTCCTGATGCCGCGCCAGCGCGACAAGTTCATCCTCAGCCTGGTGGATCACCTTGTAAAAGCTTCCAGGTCTGTTGACGGGTGGAAATGAGAGGCGGCATGACCGGCGCCGGTGTTGGACCAAGTTGTCGTGATGGCTTCATTGCCACCACACAGGATGCGCGGAAAGACGCGCGTCGGCTCGGGGCACGATTCCGGCATGTGGTTCTTTACGCATCTGACATTAACGCTTCTTCACAAACCACTCCGCCCCGAACTTTTCCTGAGTCAGCCGCGCTGCGGTCTCTCGAAACTCGGGCGTGGGGGTGAATTTCTCCCAGGCTGCGCCTCCGGCTGTGGTCAACATGGCATTCTGCCAATCCCCTCGCGGGAGATCCGGCTGCGGGGGTTGCACCGAGCCTTGAATCAGGAGCCCGGCGCGTGTGCGGCGCTGCGCGGCTCCCGCGATCTTGCTGCCGTGGTGCAGCAGGTCGAAGCGTTCGTGCCCCCGGAAACACTGGCCGAGACCCGACTTCTGCTGCTCGGGCGCGAGTTCCGTTTGCAGCGCGAGTTTAAGGAATGCCCGGCGTATCCAATCATGGATTGCGCGGTAGCTTTCGATGGCCTGAAGCTCATACCAGGGATGGCCTGCCGGGAATGCCGCGCTGTAAGTCCAGTCCGCATCGTGCGGGACGATGCCTCCGCCGGTGGGTCTCCGGACCAGTGGCCTCAGCGGGGTGAGCGCCTCCACATCCGCGAAGTTCTGAAAATAGCCGAAGCTGGCTGCCGGTTGCGTCCAGCCATAGAAGCGCAGGACCGGTTTCTGCAGCGCTGGCATTGCGTTCAGCAGGGCTTCGTCCGTTGCCATGTTCAGCGCGGCTTCCTCTTTGCCCGAGTCAAACCAGAGCCAGAGACCGGAAGTTTTCATGGGCGGGCCTGTGCGGTTGTCGAGCGGGTGACACCGGTTTGCGGACACAGCTCGAGCACCTCGCAGTTCGCGCAATCGGGCTTTCTTGCAAAGCACCGCTGCCTTCCGTGGAAGATCAGCAGATGACTGATGAGGGTCCAATCCCCGGCGGGAATGAGCTTCATAAGATCCTGCTCGATTTTTTCGGGGTGGGATTCCCGGCTGAGCCCGAGCCTTTGCGATAACCGCGCAACATGCGTATCCACGACCACGCCGACGCTGATGTTGAAAGCATTCCCGAGAACCACGTTGGCTGTCTTGCGTCCCACCCCTTCCATTGCCGTCAGTTCGTCCATGGTGCGGGGCACCTGGCCCCCGTGCCGCTCGATGAGGGTTTTGCAGCAGGCGCGGATGCTTTTGGCCTTGTTTCTGAAAAAGCCGGTGGATTTGATTTCCTGTTCGAGGGCTTCCTGCGGCGCGTCCGCAAAGTCTTTTGCCGTGCGGTATTTTTTGAACAGGGCGGGCGTGACCATGTTCACGCGTTTATCCGTGCATTGGGCTGAGAGGATAGTGGCAACCAGCAATTGCAGGGGCGAGGAGTGATCCAGTTCGCAATGCGCCCCGGGATAGGCCTTTTTCAAGGTCTCAACCACTCGCATGGACCGCGCTGTTCTTGCCGAAAATGATTCACGTGGCACGCAAGGGAAGATAACCAATCCACCGCCGTGTTCAACCGCTCGATATCCGGAGCAGCCGTGACGCGATCGAGCGGCTCCAGGTCGGGCGAGATCAAGCTGTTGCCTGGTTCACTGCTTTGGCGCAAAAATGACTAGGCGCTGTTGCTTTGTTTCTCCCTCCGCTCCTTTATGGCTAGAAGAGAGTGCATGGTGGACAGGTCTCGTTCTCGTGCGACTGCGCGCTTGGCGTCAATCAGTGCATCCAGATCCAAAAACCTGAATTGGCCGTAAGAGAAGGTTGCTACAACGCTTCGCTTCTTAACCTCATTGAAATCACCAACCCCCAGCACCTGGCTCAGACAATCCAGGGCTCCAAGGTCCGTCTGTAGATACAGGTTTTTCAGCATGCTGAAAGAGGATGTGGACACTTCGAACGGCAGCTTGTTGGCCGTGAGCCGGTGACGAGGGTGTAAACTGGAGAGCGCGTCCCGGATTCGCCGCAGGTTCTCCTCTCCGAGGGGACAGCAAACGTCCAGGTCGAACGTAGCCGCAGGAACGCCGTGAAAAACAGCGCAGACGCCGCCGATGACTACGAAGTCCAGTCCAGCCCGGCTGAGCCGCTCGAGCAGAGCCTGGTCATTTTGCGGCATAGCTCTGTCCCGCTGCCTGAACCTCGATCAGGAAATCGATCACCTGCTGGTGTTGAGCAAGCCTCTGCTCGGGCGTCAGCTTGAGTGTTGCCTCGATCAAAGACATGTCCAGCCCGGCCTCGCAGGCCTCCCGCCAGGCAGGGCCAGCGTCCGGCGGAATGACATATTCCTGATGGATTTCCGCCCTTCTCCTCTCGTCCATAGAAACAGTCGGGTCTGCGTTGCAATCGTTCACAGGGCTATTCTCCTATCACTTCATGTGAGCTTCAAGACCCAATGTTTCACCGGGTTCGCTCCGCGCTAAATAAATGGTTCACCCGATATTTTTTCGCGACGCAAGCATTGGCTTCCTTCGGTGCCCTGTTGCCCTGGGATCTTTGCAGGTCGGCCGTGTCCGGATTATTGCGGAAAAACTTTTCTTTGCGGAACGGATGCGTTTACTGGCACGCTTGGGCATAACATTAGCGGCAACCATGAATACACCATTTGCGACCATCGTGCTGGCCGGGGGAAAAGGAACCCGCATGGGTTCAAAGGACAAACACAAGGTCTGCTTCGAGGTTCTCGGCGTGCCTGTGATCATTCGCGCGCTGGAAACGTACAACCTGTGCGGCTCGGTGCTGAACGTGGTGGTGGTGGGCATGCTTGCCGAGTCTGTCATGGGGCTGGTCAACCAGCGTTTTCCGGGCACAGCCTACGCGTTCCAGGACCAGCAGCTCGGCACCGGCGACGCCGCACGGAAAGGCGCCGCCATCCTCGAAGCTGTGGGATTCAAAGGGGATATTCTCGTGGTGGCCGGGGATAAGGTCATTGATCCCGTGGCCATACGCGCCCTGATGACACTTCATCATAAGAGCGGGGCAGATGTGACCCTTGCCACGGCCCGGCGCCCGGAGGGGTCGAGCGCGGGAATCCTCTTGAGCTCGAAAAACGGGAACATCCTGGGAATCCTCGAGGAAGCGGAACGCCAGCGGCTGGCCGCGCTGGGCAAAGTGAGCCGCGCGCTGAACGCGGGAAAGCGGCTGCGCCGGGAAGCTGTGGAGCAGCTCGTGGCCGATGTCTGCGGCGACAAAGCGCGAAAGGCATTGGTCGCGGAATTGTTTCGTGACGGGCAGGGCGGCGCGCTGGACGCGGGATCGTTCAAGCAGCGATTCACCGCCGACGAACGCAACGGGATAATCCGTCCGGGCAAGGAGCAGGTTCCCGCGAGGGATGCTCTGAAGCGGTTTGACCAGATGAACATGGCCACCTACGTGTTTCGCGCCCCTGTTCTTTATGAAGCGCTGGCGCGGCTCAAGTCGAATCGCAGCTCGAACGAAGTTTACCTCACGGACGTTTTTGAAATCCTGGCAAAGTCCAAAACTCCCGCCCGGGTGGTTGGTTGCGAAATCAAGGACACGCGCGATTTGATGGCGTTCAACAATCCGCAGGAGCTGCTGGCAATCGAGGACGTTTATCGCCAGCGGGAAGGCTCCCGCCGGATCGAGTCCTCGGGCTCGGCAGATCGCGCCATTCCCGAGGTGTGGAAGAGCATGTTTCGCGAGCCGTCGCCCACCGCCCGGCGCGCCTTCAAGCAGTGGTATGGCGAGAATGTGCCCTGGAGCCAGTTCCAACAAGCGGTGGACGCATTTGCCGCGCGCTATGGAAACACGCGACCGATCACGCTGGTGCGGTCCCCCGGCCGGATCAACCTGATGGGCCGGCATATTGATCACCAGGGCGGCACGGTCAACGTGATGGCGGTGAACAGGGAAATCGTGGTGGCGGCTGCCGCGCGCGATGATGACATGGTGTCCCTGGCAAACTCGGATGAGGCGCATTTTTCCCCGCAGGTGTTCCGCATATCCGACCTGGTGGCGAATTTGAACTGGGACGATTGGCAACGGGTGATTGATGGCCCGCGCCTGGCGCGGCTTCTCGAGACGGCCCGGGGTGATTGGGCGAATTACGTGAAAGCATCCATTCTCCGGCTGCAGGAGTTGTTCCGCGATCGCAGACTGCGCGGGGCGGATATCCTCGTGAGCGGCAACATCCCCATGGGCGCGGGGTTGAGTTCGTCCTCCGCCCTGGTCGTGGCGGCGGCGGAGATCATGTGTTCCTTCAATAAGCTGCCCGTGAACGCGCGGCGGCTGGTCAGCTTGTGCGGGGAAGGGGAGTGGTTCGTGGGGACGCGTGGCGGCGCTGCCGACCATGCGGCTATCAAGCTTTCGCGCAGGGGATGTGTCACCCGCGTTGGCTTCTTCCCGTTCAGAATCGAAGACTCCGCCCCGTTTTTTGACAACCACGAGCTGGTGATATGCAACTCGGGCATTTACGCGGGCAAATCCGGCGAAGCCAGAAACATGTTCAATGGCAAGGTGGCCGCCTACCACATCGGGCGGGTCTGGATCAAAATGCTGCGTCCGGACCTTGCCTCGCGCATCGAGCATCTGCGCGATGTGAACCGGCAAAACCTGGGCCTGACGCACGCCGAGTTCGGGGATCTCCTGCAGCAGCTTCCCGTCCGGATCAAGCGCGCGCAGGTCCTGGCGGCTATTCGGCAAATCGCTGAACCCGAGCGCGAGAAGATCGAACGGCTCTTCCAGACACACGATGCCCCGTCCGAAGGTTACGCCGTGCGGGACGTGGTGGTTTTCGGTTTATCCGAAATGGCCCGGGCGCAACGTTGCCTGTCGCTGCTCAAAGCGGGGGATTCGGCGGGCCTTGGCAATTTGATGCGGATATCGCACGACGGCGACCGGGTTGTTTTCGCGCAAAACGGCAAGGGCAGAAAGTCGAACCCGGCGGAACAGATCTTCAACCGGTGGAGGGAGGGGGATGGGCGGCGCCCGGATCTTTCGGAAGTGCCCGGGAGTTATGCGTGCAGCCTGCCGCGGATGGATCGCATCGTGGATGCGGCTGCGAAGGTTCCGGGGGTAAAGGGCGCGCAACTCGCCGGGGCGGGCCTGGGCGGGTGTGTCATGGTGCTTGTGGAGAGCCCGCACACGCATCAGTTGCTCGATACTTTGCAGGAGGAGGGGATTGCCGCCGACGTGTTCAGGCCCATTGCCGGCGCGTGCAGCGTGTCGAAGGTGTGAGCCGCGCAGGGCCGCAACACACGATTGGCTCCGGCACGTCGTTTGCATTTGTGGGAAAGGTCCCGGGATACGGGATACTGATTGCGGTATGGTGGTGTAGTGGAGAGCCGACCGCTTCACATCCAGTCAATAACCAAATCGGGCGTTTCTGGGGTCCGGGCGCTCCGACGACAGTTTTGGCACTGTAGGTAGCGCGACCGGACACCAATAAACATTCCTTGTTTCCGGATTTGCGGCGAAAGACGTGAACGCCCGTGCCACAACGCAAACATGCCCGGCGACAATGCCCGCA
>CAYNZC010000127.1:0-11502 GCA_964401575.1 uncultured Verrucomicrobiota bacterium | reverse complement strand
GGTGCTGGTGAAATTGGAAGCCGGCGCCAAACCGCCCGCCCACAATGCCCACCCGAAGTTTCTTTTTGACGGTCTGTGTCATTCCTGCCAAGGGTGCGCCGAGAGTAACCGCTCCCAATCCCGCTCCCATTTTACGCAGGAACTCTTTTCTGCTGATGTTCATTAAGGTGTTTGAAACCGGGTCTTGCATACTCGACATTGGGTCTATCGTGATCGAATTTACCATTTTAATTGGAAGCCGGGTCGCGACGACCCGGCTTCTGTACAGTTTAGTTAAAGGTTACAGGCTGTCGCTGCACTCTAAAGAAGCTCTGGGCCCCTGTCATCGGAACCGTAGCACGAAAGTTTCCTGATCCGAGGGCGGTGATGTCTGCCCCTGAGTTCGAATAAACGCCGTCGATTTCTCCGGCTTTCAAAACCAGGTAGTCTGTCTGGGAGTCGCCGGGATCCGCAGAGAACTCAATTTGAACGTTACCCGCTGAAGGTCCAGCTATGGTCTTGATGATTGGACCGGTAAGCATGGTCACTTCAAGATCGTCGAGCAGGATGGTGCCCATCCCGGTTGTGAGTCTTACCCCCACGCTTCCGACCATGGTCCCCGGAACGTCATAGGCCGAAATGCTCGGACTCGTCTCCGATGTTGGATCGATCCAGAGGGTTCCCTTGCCGATGTCCATGTCGTATCGGGTGACGATCCGATATGTTTGGTTCATGCTCAAGTCCGTGGATGAGTCCACATAGGCGGTGCCGGGACCGGCCGCGATGCCGAGCCGGAAGTAGCCCTCCGGCACATTGTTGGTGACGGTGCGCACACGGACGAAATACTCAGAGTCCGTTGCGACGCGATCTCCAAGATGGAGAAATGGCCCCCCGGAATTCCTTGGGAAAACGGATCCGGTCCATAAGGCTTTGCAACTTGTGTAGAAAATTTTGCGGCTGCCGCTGGAGTAGGGAGCCCCCGCCAACGGCGCCAGGGCACTCTCACCGTTTGAAACCATGTACAACTGTTGGGTGAGGATGCGGAGCTTGTTAGAACCAACATTCCGTTGTTGGTAAAACCCGCCCGACATCGGAATAAGATCCCCATCTGCATAATCGAAAAAGTCACAAAAAACCACGTCCTCCGACGGCAGCACCATCACTGCAAAAGCGGTGGTGGTCAAGTTGACTCCATCACCGACAGTGAGAGTTATTGGGGCGATGCCACTTTGGTTTGCTACAGGATTAACGGTGACCGTGCGATCAGCCCCGGAACCGGTGACGGTTATACCGCTATCCTGCACCAGGTTTTGATTTCCTGAGGTCCCGGTGACGATGAGGCTGCCTAAAGGAATGTCCCAGGAACCGACCGAAAAGGGAAGCGTCACGGAGGAGTTTGCAAGGATATTCGTGTTTGAAGGTTTCGTGATGGTAGGATCGGGCAAAACAGTTACCGTGAACTCCCTGATGCTCTCCATACCTTCAGCATCGGTCAAATGACCTGTAAGCACAGCGGTTCCGGACTGATTCGCCGCAGTGATGGTGATCGTTCGGTTCGCTCCGGCACCGCCCCAAACAATCGATGTCGAGGGGATGACGGCCTCGTTCGCCGACGTGACCCAAAAGCTTAAGGAGTCCGCAGGTGTGGAATCGTCGCCGACCGCCACAGGTATGGCGGCGCTCGTCTGGCGCGCAGAGAGGATCTGGTCTGCGATTTCGGAAATGGTTGGAGGAAGGTTGCCGGTAAACTGTGAAAACGTGAGGTAAGCAAAGTTGGTTTTCATTCTCAATCCGCTGGCATTGTTCAGCGTGTCGGCAAGAGGCGTCAAAACCAGTGTGACCTTGTTATCGAAAACGTACTTCCCCAATTGATCAATGGTGAATGTGTAAGGATCAGTTGAGTTGATAGGGATGAGAACATCCGCCCCGATCTTCTCAGCAGTAAAATCGCCTGTCTCCAACATGCTGAGACTTGCAGTGTCATTTGCCTGGGCGCTGTTCCACGTAATGTCGGCGCTAAAGGACGGGTACGCCTGCTTCAGACCCCAGAGCTGAACCCGCTGTTTGTAGCTGTTACGAAAACCGATTGTAAGAGTTGCAAGCGCATTTGTATCGGCATTCAATCCAGTCAGATCAAATTGATAATAGGTTTTCCGGGCATAGCCGGCGCTTGTGGAATACTGGCAGTGGAGAAAACCGGTCGCCACTTCGTCAATGTCAGTATTTGCATAAGAGCCGTTCCGTATGATTGCTTCACCGGCAACATAGCTCACATCCGCGCGCGCGGAGGCAGCCAGAAGCAGGACCGCAGCTAATGTTTGGAGTTTTCTTTTCATAATCTTACAGGTTGGTTGTTGATGTTCGAGGGGCACACGGGCGAGATAGGAGAAATTGCATGCAGCGGTTCATAACCATTTCAATCATTGTACACAAACGACCACGTGGCGCCGCGCTGAAAACTCGGCTTGTTCTGCGCCGCCTGCAGGTACTCCACATGGGAATCAACGAAAAGCACGTTGCCATACCCAAGCCGGGTGCGGTCGTGCCAGTAGGCAAACTGAAAGACCATGTTGTTTTTCAGATGCACGTTGAATGAAAAGTCGTTCACGGCGATCACATGAGAAGGGCGCCGGACCTGGCTGGTCCTCTTGTTGAACAAACCCAATTGCCCATCGTTATTATTGGCTCCGCTGTTGTAAAAATGGCTGCTGCCAAAAGTATCAAATACCGTCGGTTTACGATCGCTCGCCCACGCGGCCTTCAGGGCGCCGTTGTCTGCCGGGCACTTAAAAACAAGAGCAGCTCCCTCAGAATTTGTTCGGACGCCTCCCGTAATGCTAATGAACGGGTTCAAGAGACGGTTCGTTACGTTGTATTCTGTCCCGTTCTTTCCGCCATACGCATAGTAACTGGCTGTGGCGGACTGGTATGAAGGAAACCGGTCCGCATTATCGTCGCAATACATCGTCATCGCCACGCCCTGTTGTTTCAGGTTCGAAACGCATTGGGCTCTCTTGGCACGCTCCTTGGCCTTCGCCAGCGCCGGCAATAACATCGCCGCAAGTATGGCAATAATGGCAATGACAACGAGAAGCTCGATCAGGGTGAAGGCTCGATCTCCACGTTCGGGCGGATCCACAGCCCCATGCCGCAGTGCCTGAAGTATTGAGGTTTGCCTGAGCATTGACTCGACGATAGGAGGAAGACTGGAAGACGGGAATAGACACAGACATGGTAAAATATGTACTTTTTCAACCTTCCCCGGATTCCCTTCAGTGCCTATCCTGCCGGCAATGACCTGGCTGCCCTATCATCATGATTGGAAACTGGCCTACCAAACCGCCCTTGGATTGCGCGTCCACTGGTTCGGACGGTATGGCGGCTACCCGGAGTGGGAGATCCCCACATCAAGGCTGGCGGCCGACATGGTGAACTTCTTTTTCGTGGAAAAAAGCTCCTGCTGGGCCCGCATCAACGGCCGCAGAATTGATTTAAGCCCGGGCGATCTGCTGGTGGTCTCGGGCGCGGACGAATTCAGTTACGGGCATGATCCCGAGCACCCGCATGTCAGCATCAGCGCCTGCCTCGCGATTGAGCAGGGCTCCATTCCAAACACGCTTTTGCAACGAAAGTTCAATCGCTGCTACACGTGGAGCAACCCGGAGGCCTACACCTCCGAATTCGAGAAAGTCATGCGTGCCTTCGCCAGCGTTTCCCCCCATCGCGACCTCCAGATCGCGGGCGCGCTCCTGACCTGGCTTGCCTATGTCCTGGCTGGGTTGGCAGCGCCATTGGACAGCAGCTATGCGGATGACCGCAGTGTGGTCAACAAAGTCCTGACCGCTGAAATGTGGGCTAATGCCCGCCTCAATCAGGCGATCACCCTGGCTGAATGGTCCCGCGCTGTGGGCCTCACGCCAGTGTATTTCGGGCGCATTTTCCGGCGTGAAACCGGCCTGCGGCCGATGGAGTGGATCAATAACAGAAGGCTTCAAATGGCGAGCCAGTATCTCTCCAACACACGCAAGAGTGTATCGCAAATCGCCGAAATGTGCGGCTTTAGCGACCAATTCTATTTTTCGCGTACCTTTCGCAAACATTTCGGCCTTTCGCCTCTTCGGTTCCGAAAATCGCGCTTCTAAAGGGGATCTACCTCGCCGCTGCCGGATGCCTCACATTCGAGCCAGAACCGGGGCTGCGGTTCCACGAAACGGAGGCCCGTGCAGGGGAACCATCGAGCAGGTTCAAAAACCGCTAACCGTCCGCCAGGCTCAACTCCGCCGCTCGATCGCGCCCCGACGGCGCTCCCGGGCGGCATTACCATGTGCTTTTCAACACCTTCGTCAGCCTGTAGCGCGCCAGGGCCAGGCGGCGCTGCGCCACCTTCTCCGCTTCGGCATGGAAGGCGGGGGTGACCTGCGGAACTTCGGACGGTTGGACCTTGCCGGAAGCCAGGTCGCGCGCCTCGACAATACGAAACCAATCGGCTGCGTAAGCAAAGTTCGCCCCTGTCTCGCAGCTTTCCTGAGTCCATGCCGCAGGAGTGCGGTTCTTTCTGTACTCGGGCAAACGCCTCTTTTTTAATGCGGGGTCGGCCTCCAACGCATTCGCGTAAGCGACAATTCCGCTGTAGGACATATCGTCCCCCGGCAACGAGTCCCAATACGTGTGATAGCTCGACTGCTCCCCCCGAAGGTTGCGGACCAGCAGCGAACCGCCGCCGCCGTAACCCTTGGGCCGTTCGGAGGTGACCATAGCCGCAGCGTGCAACGGTTGGTGTGAGTCGGCCATCAAATGCAGAATCAGGGAGAGGCTAACCGCGCGATCGTGAGCCGAGGCCTTGCGATTCTGCAGCGTGCGAATCGCATCTGACATCACAACGCGCAGGTCAGGATCCGGCTTCTTGAAATCCCGGATCAGCCCGCGGTTTGTCTCGCCTCGGCCCAGGAACGGCAGGTCAATCGCGTGAGGGTTCACGTTGTATTTTGTCACGGAGCGGGGTTTCGGCGGTTGTCCCGCTTTAGCGGGGCGGACCAGGTCCGGCCACACCGCAGCCGTAAGAAATGCCCATTCGTTCGTATCGACACCCGCAGGAACATCCGCAGTCAGGATGTTCGAGTAGTGCGGATGCTGCTTGAGAAGCGCAGTGGCTGCGGCGCGTTCCTTTTTGCTCAAGTCATCCCAGGCAAGCTTTGCGACAGCACGGTGTCCAACCCCGTTCCATGCGTAGGCATTCAGAGCGGCGATACAAGCGAGGAGTACAATAATATGCTTCATCATATCAATACGTGAGGCGCCGGCAGGAAACGACGACCCTATAACTCCACATAGACGCCCTGACAGCCGGATTATTCAACGAAAACAAAAGTATTCGGACACAAGGCCCGACCAACTCAGTAATCGTACAGGCCGGCATCGTGCGAGTAACCGCCGCCGCCCATGCCGCCATCTTCGCCGGGTCCGCCCATGAGGTCCCCCAGCACATCGCCCATGTCCGCCTCGATCTTTTCGGGATCCTCGCCCGCTTCAAGCCGCTTGATGGCCACATCGAGCTCTTTTGGCATTGTCCCGGGCGGCATCAGGTCTTTCATCTTGCGCATCATGTGGGCCATGTGCTTTGGATTGTTCTCGTCCATGTGCTCCATGTCCCGTTCCAACTCGTTCATGGCATGCTCCACACGCGGATCATCCATGTTCGGCATTGGCGGGCCGTCCGCTTCCTCCGCGCCAGTTGCCTTTGTGGGCTCCTGCAAGCCGCGGGTCATGGCAAAACGGCTCATTTGTTTCACCATCTTCTTGTTGCCGCATTTCGGGCATGTGGGCAGACGGTCCGGGTTGACCCTCTTGGAGAGGAAGTTAAAAATAACCCGGCACCGGGGACACGCGTATTCGTATATCGGCATAGCAATATCTTATCGGCATTCATTCTATGGACCATCCTGCATACGTCAACGGGTTGCAGCGGATTCCTCACGAGTCTCTTGATCCCTTCGGGCCTCTGAACAACACTCTCCCGGCCATTTGACACCGCAACGGCCGCTGACTAGGGTCATCCTGACGGCTGCCACCGGCACGGCACATGACACACGAAAACAACAAGACATCGCGAGGTATTCCGGGCTGCCGGCTGCGCTTTGGCAACCTGGAGCTCGAATCGAACCTGTTTCTTTCGCCGCTGGCCGGTTACACCACCCTGCCCTTCCGGCTGATGATCCGCGAACTGGGCGGGCTCGGCATGGCCACCACCGACCTGGTGAATGCCAGGTCTCTCCTCGAGCGCAGAAGCAAAGCATTGCAGATGCTCCAGACAACCCCGGCGGATCAACCCCTGGCGGTGCAGCTATTCGGCTCTGTGCCCGGGGAAATGCGCGATGCCGCTGCTTACGTCGAGTCGCTCGGCATCAAGGCCGTGGATATCAATATGGGCTGCCCGGTCCGCAAAGTGGTTCGGGTGGGGGGCGGCTCGGCCATGATGACCGAGCTGAAAAAAACAGCGGACCTGGTTCGAGGGATGGTCAATGCCGTTCGCATCCCGGTCACGGCAAAGATGCGATTGGGCTGGGACGAACAGAACATCACCGCGCCTGACCTTGTGCGCGCACTCGAAGACGCGGGAGTGGCGGCTGTGTTTGTGCATGGCCGGACTCGAGAGCAGGGCTTTGGCGGCACAGTGAACCTTGCCGGCATTCGCGCGGTCGTCCAAGCCGCAAAAAAAATCCCTGTGATTGGAAACGGGGACGTCACCACTCCGGAGGCGGCTCTCATGATGATCGAGCAGACCGGCTGCTCCGGAGTCAGCATCGGTCGGGGCGCTTTTTATCATCCCTGGATTTTCCGGGACACCCTGCACTACCTGGCCACAAGGGAGCTCTTTACCGAACCGCCCATCGAGGATCGCATCCGATTGATGCGACGCCATCTTGAGCTGATGATCGAGGTTTTCGGCGAGACACACGGATGCCGCATATTCCGAAAAGTGGCGCCCTGGCACGCAAAACGATTCGGCCCGGCAAACGTGTTCAACAAAGGAGTTGTCCAGATTTGCTCACAAGCCGACTTCGAGAAGATTGTTCAGCAGTTTATGGAGTGGCGCCGCCAGTTTCTCGATGAGGATGGCAACCTGAAACCAAAATTTCGCCCCGCCCCGCCCCGGGCCTCCTTCATGCCGGGCGAACCTCCGGACACGCAAAGAATCCCTGTGCCCCGGGGCCCTGTGGAGACGTGGTAGGCGAGCGTTTCCACCCAGCGTGCGTTCTGTTCAATTCAGCGTCCGCACCGTCGCCACACGGCGGATAAACCAGTCTCTGCCATCTCGCACCATGTGGAATTCCAGCTCCTGAACCATGAAATCCTTTTCGCCGGGAATGTTTGCCTTGCCGGTAAGATTCAGGCGGGCGGATTTCCGATCCGGGCCCACCGTCACATTGACATCGAGGAACTCCACGCTCAATCCCTGCAATCGCATGCGGACTGCCGTGGCCGCCTGGAACAGGTGCTCCCGTCCGGTGAAACTCTGACGTTGGTATCCCGGCACATCCACCAGAATTTCCACATCCTTTGTGAAAAAACCGGCCACTTCAGCCGCGTTCGCCATCTTGGCCAGTTCACCCTCCCCCGGCCCGAAGGATGCCACCCGCGCCAGTTCACCGACACGCTTGCGGATGACACGGTCGGGCGAGGGAAAAAACTTCGTCCACAGGAACCACGCCACTCCCCCAAGCACCGCCAGAAGAATGATCAGCTTGATCGCTTTCACCAGCGGCAGAATATGCGCTGCGCCGGCAGGAACAACAAAAACATTGGATGCCCGGGGCACACATGTCCGCAACGGGTGGATGCGGTTGTTGGTTCGAGCAATGTTCCCGGGCGGCAACGGAGACGCGAAGCGGTTTGCTCCCTGGCCCCGGCATCACAACGGAGACTGGCCCTCCGGCCTTCTCACGCATGCGCGATGGGTATTGACGAATCGTTGCGGAGCGCCTGTTTCTCTGACAGACTGGCATCATGATTTTGAAGAGCGCAGCGGCTTCCTTCGATTCGGACACCACCGGTGTTTCACGTTCGACCGGGTATAAAACCACAATAACAACAATGCCCGGCTTTTGCCGCTTTCTTGCCGCCCTGTTGCTCGCCCTCGCCATGCGGCCTGTCACAGCGGCTGACATGGTCATCCACGAATGGCAGAACCCGGAGATGGTAGGCTCGAACAACCTTCCGCCACACGCTTCGGCCATCGTGTGTCCGGATACTGTGACCGCTCGAAAGATCCGGACCACAAGCAACCGCGACCGGGTGAAGTCGCCGTTCTACATGTCGCTCAACGGCGAATGGAGATATAGATACGCCACGAATCACAGCGGACGCATCCCCGACTTCTGGTCGCCTTACTTCGATGATTCGAAATGGAAAACCATTCCCGTGCCTTCAAACGTCGAGGTCGAGGGCTACGGCGTGCCGATTTACGTGAATGTGCGCTATCCCTGGATCGAGGAGCCCAACCCTCCATTCGTTCCGGGCTCCGACCCGAACAACACCGTCAACTCCTACAGGCGCACCTTCCGCATCCCGGACAGTTGGTCCGGTCGAAGAGTGCTGCTCGCCTTTGATGGCGTGAACTCGTTCTTCAACGCGTGGATAAACGGCGTCAACATCGGTTTCGGCAAGGACAGCCGCACTCCCGTCGAGTTCGACATCACCAGCTATCTCAAACCGGGTCAGAATCTCCTTGCCGTGGAGAACTTTCGCTGGTGCGACGGTTCCTACCTCGAGGACCAGGATTTCTGGCGCATGAGCGGCATCTTCCGCGACGTGTATCTCTGGTCGCCCCCGGATGCGCACATTCGTGATTTCACCGTGACCTCGAGCCTGGACGATACCTACCGTCACGGCCGGTTTGGATTGACGGTGATGGTCGAGAATGCGGGGAGCCAGACGGCCCAGCTTTGGGCCGAAGCCAGGCTCACCGACGCAACCGGGCGCGTCGTGGCCTCGCCAAAAGCGCGGGGAAGAGTACCGGCCAGGAGCGAAACCCGGCTCGAGATGGTCTCCGCAATCCCCAACGTGCGGCAATGGTCCGCCGAAAAGCCCGAACTATACAAACTGCTGATCATCCTGCAAAACACCTCGGGAATTGTGATCGAGACGATCCCGGTCAATGTCGGCTTCAGAAGGGTGGAAGTGAAAGGTGGCAATCTCCTCGTGAACGGCCAGAGGATTTTCCTCAAAGGCGTGAACCGGCACGAGGTGGACCCCCGTCGCGGTCAGGCGGTCACCCAGGACTCCATGATCCAGGATATCCTGCTCATGAAGCAGCACAACATCAACGCCGTCCGCACCTGCCATTATCCCAACCAGCAGGCGTGGTACGACCTTTGCGATCGCTACGGGCTCTACGTGGTGGACGAGGCAAACATCGAAAGCCACGGCATGGGTTATGGCGACAAAACCCTGGCCAAACGGCCCGAGTGGCTGGCAGCGCACATGGACCGCACGTATCGCATGGTCGAGCGCGACAAAAACCATCCCTGCATTATTATTTGGTCCCTCGGAAACGAGGCCGGGGACGGCCCGAATTTCGAAGCAACCTACGACTGGATCAAGAAGCGCGATCCTTCACGGCCCGTCCAGTACGAGCAGGCCGGTTACAAGCGGCACACGGACATTTTCTGCCCGATGTACGCCCGGCGGGAGCACCTGGCCAGTTTCGCAGCCGGCGAAGCGGGTCGTTACGGCTCGCACGAGTGGCCGGCGGAACCGGCTCGATCCAAACCGATGATCCTGTGCGAATACGCCCACGCCATGGGCAACAGTTGTGGCGACGTCTGGTCCTACTGGAGCCAAATTTACTCCAAGCCCTGGCTGCAGGGCGGTTTTGTTTGGGATTGGGTTGACCAGGCCCAGGAGCAGCCGCAGAAGCGCGCCGGCTGGTTCTATGAGAAGGTGCAGGACAAGGATGATACATTTTATGCCTACGGAGGCGATTTCGGCCCGCCAGGCACTCCAAGCGATGATAATTTCCTGTGCAACGGTTTGGTAAGTGCCGCCCGGAAACCTCATCCGACCTTGATCGAGTTCAAGCATATCTACCAGAATATCCACTGCCGTTTGCTCAACACACAGTCGCCACAGGTAGAGATTAAAAACGGCTACTTCTTCACAGTCCTCGACGAGATTTGCCGGGCCGAGTGGCATCTTAAGGAAAATGGAAAGATTATCCAAACCGGACGGATTAGCGATCTTCGCATCGCACCCGGCGCGACAAAGGTCGTTGGGATTCCCGTCGCCGCGTTCAGCCCGGCCCTTGGATCGGAATATCACCTTGCCCTGGCGTTCTTCACCAGGAGCGACCTGCCGTGGGCCGGAAAGGGGCACGAACTGGCCTGGGACGAGTTCGAATTCCGCAATGCCACCGCTGTGCCGGCAGTTGTCTCACGCCAACCTGCCCCGGTCGCCCGCGAAGAGGCGGATGCCGTGCGCGTCACCGGAAAGAACTTCGAGATCGTGTTCAGCCGGAAAAGCGGAACAATGCTGTCCTGGAAGGTGAAGAACAGGGACCTGATCCGCACCGGGCTTCACCCGAACTTCTGGAGGGCGACCATTGATAACGACCGCGGACGCAAGATGGAAAACACCCAGGGGATCTGGCGCACCGCCCTCGAGGGAGCAACCGCCTCGCTCGAACTGCTGCCTCCGGGAACAATGGACGGGGCCGGAACCAACAGCGTCGCACTGAAAGCAACCTTTACTTTCCCGAGCGTCAGCGCCAAATGGCATACCACCTACATCATCAATGGCGACGGCAAAGTCGAGGTGCGCGGCGAATTCCTCCCCGGCAAGACGGACCTGCCAAAAATCCCCAGAATAGGAATGCAAATGACGCTCCCACGAAAGCTGACAGAGGTAACATGGTTCGGCCCTGGTCCGCAGGAAACCTACGTGGACCGCAAAGACGCGCGGATCGGCATCTACTCCGGCGCCATAAAGGACCAGTTCCACGCCGGCTACTCCGAGCCCGGCGAAACCGGGAACAAGGTGAACGTGCGCTGGGCCGCCTTCCACGACAGGCGCGGCGCCGGCCTGCTCGCCACCGGCCTGCCACAGTTGAGCGTCAACGCGCTGAATTACGGCACCGACGACCTGAACGCCGCAAAACACCCGCATGAACTTCCCCTGCGGAACTTCGCCACAGTGGACCTGGACCTCGCACAACAGGGTGTCGGAGGCGACAATAGCTGGGGCGCATGGCCGCACGAGGAGCGCTTGATCCCCTGCCAGCCATACAGCTACCGTTTCCAATTGGAACCTCTGTTGAGGGGCGAGTTGAAACGGCGAGCAGCCCCGCCCACACCCAGATAGCCGCGTCTAACCTGCACATTTCATTCCTTCCAGGCCGGAGCGCCGGAATGTTACCGGCTTTGGTCGTTGCAGTGGCGCAAGCCGACAGAATGTCTGCGCTACGGTTTGTCGGTGTTCCGTGCGGAGTATCAAATTTCCGGGCTAATAATGAAAAGCACGGGATCAGGG
>CAYNZC010000126.1:0-11520 GCA_964401575.1 uncultured Verrucomicrobiota bacterium | reverse complement strand
TATCACCCGTTCTTCATCCCCTTCGGCAATTACTCATCGCTGACCATGCCGCCTTACGATGACCTCTGGCCCGCCGCAACAGCTCCAGCGGAACCCTTAAAACTTCTCGACAGAAAATATTCGCGCCAGTTCCTCCTCGAACAGGCGCGGGCCTTCGTCTGGGGCCAGCAGCCAACCATTGCAAATTTCCTGCCCGAACACCTCCAGAACCGGACGGAAGAAATGGACTTCGTTGTGCGGCTCGCGAAGGTGCGCGCGCGCACTCTCCCATACCTTCTGCACGGAACAATGCTGCCGCCGCCGCTGGCCAGTTCCCATGCCGCCATGACCGATTTTTCGAGGCTGTCCATCTATGCCGGCCAGGGTGGCGGCATCAAGGAATTCAGAAAAGAGGCTGATCGCGTGCTTGCCACAGCATGGCAGGGCAATAACGGCCGCCAGGCGATCGCCCTGGTCAATATTGGTGACACGCCGGCTACCGTGCGGCTGCGCGGTCCGTCAGGAAAACTCAGGCTCACGAGAATCGATGAGAAGGGCTCGACGGATCTCGGTTTCCACCAGGGACCCGATATAGAAACGACACTGGGCCCGCGCGATGCGTGTGTGATCGAGATGAACCGGTAGGATCAAGACCCTTGCCCCTGCCCTGATGCCCGGCGCCCCGCGCTCAGCGCCCGGAATCTCCTTGAACCACCCGCCGCGCTTCGGCACATTCTTTGTGCCAGGGCCCACGGAACGCGGACTTACGAACCCCGCCAGGGCCGGAAGGCAGCAACGGCAGTTTGCTCCGCGTCTGCCGTGGTCACCCTGGTATTTGTTTTCAATGTCTTATCAAGTCATAGCCCGGAAATACAGGCCGCAGCGTTTCGCCGACGTCGTCGGGCAGGAACACGTCACCCGCACGCTTTCCCAGGCTATCGAGAAAGAGCGCATCGCCCACGCTTACATCTTCTGCGGTCCGCGCGGCACCGGCAAAACCACCGTGGCCAGAATTTTCGCCAAGTGCCTGAACTGCACCGGCGGACCAAAGGTGGACTTCGACGACTCGGACCCCCGCTGCCAGGAAATCGCGCAGGGCAGATCGCTGGACGTGCTCGAGATTGACGGCGCCAGCAATAATGGCGTCGAACAGGTTCGCGATTTGCGCGAGACCTGCCGCTACGCCCCCGCATCCTCCAAGTTCAAGATCTATATCATTGACGAAGTTCACATGCTTTCGGCGGCCGCCTTCAACGCGCTGCTCAAAACCCTCGAGGAACCCCCGGCGCATGTGAAGTTCATGTTCGCCACCACCGACCCGGAAAAGGTCCTGCCCACCATTCTCTCGCGGTGCCAGAGATTCGATCTGCGGCGCATTCCCGCCGCGCTCATCGCAAAACACCTCACGCACATCGCAGGAAAGGAAGGCGTACAAGTCGAACCGGCAGCCCTGGACGCCATCGCGCGCGGCGCCGAAGGCGGCATGCGGGACGCAGAGTCCGCTCTCGACCAGCTCATCAGCTTTTGCGGAAAGGAAATCGCCGAGGCGGATGTGCTCTCCATGTTCGGCCTGGCCGCACAGGCGCAACTTCTCGGCCTCACCCGGGCCATTCTTGAAGGCCAGGTGCAAATCGCCCTCAAGGAGTTGAATGACCTCGCAGGTCACGGCAAGGACCTCGGCAGGCTGATGTCCGATTTGCTCAGCCACGTGCGCAACCTCCTCATTTTCCAGGTCTCGAAAGGAGATCTGAGCATGCTGGAAGTTTCGGAGGCGGAAGCGGCAACCCTCAAGTCTCAAGCCGCCCTGGTGAAGCCGGAGATCATGACACGCATCCTCGATGTGCTCGCCGAGACCGAACGGAAGATGCGCAACGCCGCCTCGCGCAAGATCGTCATGGAAGTCGGCATCCTCAAGGCCATCGAGGCCCGCAACAGCGTGAGTCTAGATGTGGTCTTGAAACAGTTGCAGTCGTTGCGCCAGGCCGACGCGCCCCGACACGCCAACCCAACGGCGCCCGCCGCACCGGCCACCGGGCCGGCCGTGATGCATGACAGGCCGTCAACCGCCCAACCCGCCACTCAACAGGCGCCTTCCGCCACGATGCCGGACATGGATGCCGCATGGGCCGCCCTGCTCTCCGGAGCCAATCCCTTGGTCCGGGCCTCTCTTGAGAACGCGCGCCCGGTGTCGTTCGCAAATCGAACGCTCACAATTGGATTTCCAGCCGAGAACGAAGGGCAAATGACCCTTGTGGACACCCCGAAAAATCTGGCGCAGTTCCACGAAATACTTAAGGCCGCAGGATGGGATGCCATCTCCCTCAAGTTTGTAAAAGGCCCGCCAACGGCGCCAGGCACTGGAAACGCGGCCAAAACGACCACAAAGCCGGATCTCTCACCACCTCAGCCCGCAGCCGGAACGGCGGATCCGACCGCCCCGCCTGCTAAAACGCCCGAGGCCCCGGCAGCGCAGGTTCCCTTTGACAAAAACACGTTCAAAAACGACCCGGAAATCCAAAAGGCTCTGGATATCTTCAAGGGTCAGCTCGTTGATATTCGAACGACCTGACGCTCGTTCGTTAACCAGGAATTGATATGTCCAGTATTGGAAAACTAATGAAACAGGCTGCAAGAATGCAGCAGCAAATGGAGCAAATCCAGGCCGACCTCGCAAAACGCACGGTCGAGGCAACCGCAGGCGGCGGCGCCGTCAAGGCAGTCGCCCGGTGCGACGGCACCCTGGCCTCCGTGAAGGTTGATCCGCAGGCCTTGAACCCGGCGGACGCGCAGATTCTCGAGGATATGATCCTGGCGGCCTGCAACCAGGCCCTGGCCCAGGCCAAAGAGATCTCAACTCAGGAAATGGGCAAAGCAACCGCCGGTTTCAACATTCCGGGCCTGACCTGACGGCCCAAAACCTCACGGGCCCCTAATGCAAGCGCTTCCCGAAAGTGTGGTTGCACTCACAGCAGCTTTGGTGAAACTGCCGGGAGTCGGCCCCCGTTCCGCAGAACGCATCGCCCTCCACCTGGTCCAGACCGAAGAGGCAAACGTCAAACAGCTCGCCGGAGCAATGCTCGACGCCAGGACGCGCGTGCGCACCTGCCAGACCTGCGGCGCCTTGAGCGAGTCTGAAACATGCCCCCTCTGCTCGAATCAGCGCCGCGACGCCTCGATCATCTGTCTCGTCGAGCGCGCCGTGGATATTCTGAGCATCGAAAAGTCCGGCACGTTCCGCGGGAAGTATCATGTGCTCGGAGGAAAAATCTCCCCTTTGAACGGCACCGGCCCGGAAGATCTTCGCATCGCCAAACTCGAAGAGCGACTCAAGGTGGAGCCCGTCAAGGAAGTTGTCATCGCCCTGGGCAGCGATGTGGAAGGCGACGCCACAAGTTTTTATCTCGCGCGCAGGCTCGCCCGCGAACACCTCAGGATTACGCGCATTGCACATGGCCTCCCGGCCGGCAGCGGCCTCGAGTTCGCCGATGAAATCACTTTGTGCCGGGCCATGGAAGGCCGCAGAGAAATATCAAATTTGTGATCCCCCCAAAAACCGTTGTTTTCGATCTCGGAAAAGTCCTGCTGGACTTTGACTACACCATCGCAGCCAGAAAGCTGATCCAGGCCGGCAAGGTAACCCTTCCCCAGCTCACAAAGCTTTTCACCACGCCCGCCGACATCCTCCTCCGCTATGAAACCGGCCTCGTCACCACCCGCGAGTTCTTCGAGCACGTGTGCTCGCTCACAGGCTACCGCGGCGATATGGACCAGTTCGCCGCCTGCTTCGGAGACGTGTTCGATCCGATCCAGCCAATGATCGACGCCCACGCCGAGATCCGCCGCAAAGGAATACCTACCTACATCTTCTCCAACACCAATGAATTGGCCATGCGCCACATCATGCAGGCATACCCGTTCATGGCCAATTTCGACGGATTGATTCTTTCCTACGAGCACAAGGCAATGAAACCCGACCACGCACTTTACGAAGTCGTCGAGCGTGTGTCCGGGTTCAAAGGCGGCGATATTCTCTATATTGACGACCGGCCTGAAAACATTGCCACGGGCCAGGCCAGGGGTTGGCGTGTCATTCTCCAGGAGGACGCCCGCAACACCAGGCGACAACTCACTGAAATGGGATTGTTGAATTGAGGGACAGTTCAGCGCCCTGCCGTCAAAGGCAAAGAACCCCCTGAACTCAAGTTCTTTCAGATAATCAAACCTTGCGCATCCAGGGGAATCAAAAAGTCCTCACGAGAAGCAACCGAAGGAGCCCGCCCCGGGTCAGGAAAAAGAGATGTGACTTCACACAGGGAGTTTGGAAACACCCTTTCTCCGCGTGAATGCCTCAACCAACCTGGCAGAATCGCCGGTGCTTAGTGAGCCTGCGGCCGCTGAACGTTTTCGGCTTTCGGACCCTTGTCGCTCGCGATTATCTCGAAGATGACATCCTCACCTTCGTGAAGGGTCTTGAAACCTTTGCCGGCAATTGAGGTGTGATGAACAAAAACGTCCTGACCGGCTTCTTGCGAGATAAAGCCAAACCCTTTTTTGTTGTCCCACCATTTGACTTTGCCACTTGCCATACTTCTCTCCTGAATTAACCGTGCCTGAAACAAAATCAGGCTTTCAAACAAAACCCTAGGCCCGGCCCGGGACTTGGTCAAGGTTAAAGTAGATGTTTTTTTGTAAACCAACCGCCCCCCACCCAAACCCCTGTCCATCAAACATAAACGCCATGTCTGATCAACAAAACCCCACCCCCTCCACGCCCTTCCCCAGCCTAAAATGCGACCTCAGGTCACTTGATCGCCAAAAGTTCCACCTCAAAAATCAGCGTCGCCCTCGGCGGAATTGCGCCCGGATATCCATGCTCTCCATACGCAAGCTCCGGAGGAATGCTCAGCCTCACCTTGTCCCCAACACGCATCGTGGCGACGCCCTTGTCCCAACCTTCAATCACCTGCCCCGCCCCAAGCACAAAAGAAAACGGCTCGCGCCGATCCACCGAACTATCAAATTTTGTTCCATCCTCCAGCCAGCCGGTGTAGTGAACGGTAACGCTATCCCCGCGGCGCGGCGATGGCCCGGTGCCCTCCATGAGTTTCTCGATCTTCATTCACCAAAAATGGTCCTATAATCTGAGACAACCCTCAACACAGGAAATGAGCCGGGCGGCCACACCGCAGACACAAAGGTCTGCCCGGAATGAGAAGCAATGCCCCCCTTCTTCGAACTCCGGGAAGGAGGGCTGGAAAAGCTATTCGCCCGCGCCGCCGCCGGTGTCGCTGCCCATGGTGTTCATCATGTCAATGAGCGGCAGAAACATCGCGATAACAATGCTGCCGACGATGACGGCCAGGAACACAATCATGATCGGCTCGAGCAGCGATGTCATGGCCGTGACGGCGTTGTCCACTTCGTCGTCGTAGTTGTCCGCAATTTTCAGAAGCATCTCCGGCAGCGCGCCGGTTTGCTCGCCGACGTCCACCATGCTGATAACCATTGGCGGAAACACGCCGGAGCTCTCCAGCGGGGCTGTGATGGTTTCGCCCTCCTTCACACTTTCATGTACCGAGGCAACCGCGTTGCTGATGATGACATTGCCCGCGGTTTCTTTGACAATCGTGAGCGCCTGCAAAATCGGCACACCGGAACTGATCAGCGTGCCCAGGGTGCGCGTGAAACGCGAGATGGCCACTTTGTTAATCACCGGGCCGACAGCCGGGCTCTTGAGTTTGAACTTGTCCCAAACGCGCCGCCCAAACTTGGTTCGAATGAACAAATTGAAGAGGATGGCAATCACGATCACCGCACCCAGCGTCAGAAGAAAATGCTCCTTGACCGCCGCGCTGATGCCCAACACCAGCCGGGTGAACGCCGGAAGCTGCCTGCCTTCCAACATGCCCTCGAACACGGTCTGGAACGAAGGAATCACTTTCACAAGCAGAATACCCATGATCGCCACCGCCACAACCAGCACCGCAATCGGGTAAAACATCGCGGACTTCACCTTGCCCTTGATTTTCTGGGCGCTCTCCATGAACTCCGCCAGGCGCGCCAGCACAACTTCGAGCACGCCGCCCAGCTCGCCCGCCTTCACCATGTTCACATACAAACGGTTGAACACTTTGGGATGCTGCGCCAGGCCTTCGGAAAATGTGCTGCCACCCTCGATGGACAGGGCAAGCTGGTCAATGATTCCCTTGAGCGTGGGATTCCTTTCCTGCTTCTCGAGAACGCGCAACCCCCGCAGCAGCGGCAGACCGGCGTCCACCAGCGTGGCCAACTGACGGGTGAATGTGGTGAGAACTTTTGTCTTCACCCCCCCGCCCAAGCCGGGAATGCGAATGTTGATGTTGATCTGGCCCTTTTTCGCGGGCTTGGCCCCGGCCGCTTTGGGGGCCTTGCCTGCCTTGTCAGGCTTTTCTTTGGCCTTGTCCAGCTCGACAATCTTGGTCGGAAAAAGGTTCATCTCCTTCACGCGACCGATCGCCTCGTTCTGGCTGGCAACCTCCAGCACTCCTTTGGTTTCCTTGCCATGAGCATCCATGGCTACGTAGCTGAATCTCGGCATAAGCTCCTCCGGCTTTGATTTTATCTTACGTGTACTTCACCACTTCTTCAACTGTCGTGTCGCCTTCAAAAATACTTCTCAAACCGTCCTCGCGCAGGCTGACCATGCCCAATTCGATGGCTTTCTGACGCAGCACAACCGTCGGCGCACGCTCGTTGATCAGCTCGCGAACCTGGTCGTTCATCACCAGAAGTTCAAAAATTCCCTTGCGCCCCCGGTAACCGCTCTCGTGACACGTCGAGCAGCCACGCCCATAGTAAAACGTCTTGTCCCCAAGATCGTGCGGCGAAAGGTTCAACAGCGCGAGCTGGCTCTCCGTCGGCTCAAACGGGGTCTTGCAATCGCGGCAGATGCGCCGAACAAGCCGCTGACCCAGCACCGCCATGAGCGTCGAGGAAATCAGGAATGGCTCGACCCCCATATCAACGAGACGCGTCACCGCGCCGGGCGCATCGTTGGTGTGCAGCGTGCTGAGAACAAGGTGACCGGTAAGCGATGCCTGAATCGAAATCTGCGCGGTCTCAAGGTCGCGCATTTCACCAACCATGATGATGTCAGGGTCCTGACGCAGGAAGGAGCGGAGCGCCTTGCTGAAGGTCAGACCCACATGCTCGTTGATCGCCACCTGCATGATGCCCTCAATGTCGTATTCGACGGGATCCTCCGCCGTGAGGAGCTTCGAATCAATCGTGTTCACCCGCCGCAGGCAGGAATACAGCGTCGTCGTCTTGCCGCAGCCGGTCGGGCCCGTAGCAATGAAAATGCCGTTCGGACGAAGGATCGCCTCGGTAACGTAATCATAGACCGGCTTCGGCAACCCAATGGATTCCACCTCCAGGTTCACCGCCGAGCGGTCCAGCACGCGCAGCACCACCGACTCGCCGAACTGCGTCGGCAGGGTCGAAACACGAAGGTCAATGCTTCGGTTTCCAATCGGCAGGTTAATGCGGCCGTCCTGCGGAACGCGGCGCTCCGAGATGTTCAGGTTGGCCATGACCTTGATGCGGGAGATCACAGGCACCGCAAGGTGCTTGGGCGGTGGCGACATCTCGTAAAGAGCGCCGTCCACACGATACCGGATCCGGAATTCATCCTCAAAAGGCTCAAAGTGAATATCGCTCGCGCGATCCTGCACCGCCTGGAACAGCACCAAATTCACGAATCGGATGATCGGCGCCTTGTTGGCAATATCCTCCATCAGGTCCGCCTGCCCGGAGGCCGCCGCCTCGGCGCCCGTTGCAATCTCCGCGTCGGCGCCCAGTTCCTTCAAAATCTCCGAGACACTCTCGCCCGCCTCGAGCACCTCCGCCCCGTAATACTTCTCAATCGCTTTCTCGATCTGGACCGGATCCGCAACAACCAGTTGTATGTCCTTCTTGACGACGTATCCCAACTCGTCCACTCGCCCCGGGTTCATCGGGTCCGCCAGCGCAACCTTCAAAGTGCCATTGGCCATCCCCACGGGCACACATTGGTACATCTTCGCGGTTTTCGCCGGAATCGTTGCAATCAATTCAGGCGTGAAATTGCGCTCGCTCAGTGTGACAACCTCCGTGGCCAGGTGGTTCGCAATGACTTGGAGGATCGTGTCGCTGTCCATGATCCCGAAGTCCTGCAAGATCTGGTAAATGCTCTTGCCGCTGCGCTTAAACTCCGCCTGCACCTCCTCGTACTGGAGATCGTCAATAAGCGACTCTCGCTTGATGAGCGAAAGCAGTGGTGCTGATATTTCGTCGGCCATAACGATCAGACTTTACCCTCCATCACGGAGTTGGAATCGGCTCCCACTGCCTGCGCCAGGTCCAGCTCCTGCAGCTTCGCCTGGGCCGTCACGGGGTCTTGCGCCTTGGTGATAACTTCTTCGCGAGCGATCATCCCCTGCAAATACTTTTCAATCAGGAACGAGTCCAGTGTCACCATCCCATACTTCGCCCCGGTCTGAATGTCCGACTGGATACGGAAGGTCTTGTTGTCAC
The DNA here is from genome assembly GCA_964401575.1 of uncultured Verrucomicrobiota bacterium. GTDB lineage: Bacteria > Verrucomicrobiota > Verrucomicrobiia > Limisphaerales > UBA8199 > CAYNZC01. Next base: position 2,988 of record CAYNZC010000126.1, on the reverse strand, counting down.
GGATTAGCGCCGCCACCGAGGGGGTGTTCACCATGATTTCAAACACGGCCACACGGCCCGGTTTGTCCACCCGCGGTATCAGCAACTGCGAAATAACCGCCTGGAGCACCGTGGAAAGCTGGATGCGGATCTGCTCCTGCTGGTTCGTGGGAAACGCATTCACGACCCGATCAATCGTCTTTGCCGCACCGGTCGTGTGCAGCGTCCCAAACACAAGGTGGCCCGTCTCCGCAGCCGTGATCGCCGCATCAATCGTTTCCAGGTCGCGCATCTCACCGACCAGGACCACATCCGGGTCCTGACGCAGGGCGCGACGAAGCGCCTCCGCAAAGTTCGGAACATCAACGCCGATCTCACGCTGGGTCACCAGCGCTTTCTTGTGCTTATGATAGTACTCGATCGGATCCTCAATCGTGATGATATGGGCCTCGTCGCGCTCCTCGTTAATGATGTTGATCATCGAGGCGAGGGTCGTCGTCTTGCCGGACCCGGTGGGACCCGTCACAAGCACCAGCCCGCGCGGTTTGTAAAGCAACTCCTTCGCGGACGGCGGAATCCCGATCTGCTCCATCGTCAGCAGCTTGCTCGGAATCTGCCGCAGCACCAAACCGAAGTTTCCCTTCTCTTTGAATACGCTTACCCGGAACCGGGCCATTTCACCGAACGCGAAGCCGAAGTCGGCGCCGCCCCGCTCGCGCACATGCTGAATGTGGTCCTCCGAGGTGATGCTCCGCATCAGTTCCTCAGTGTCTTCGGGGGCAAGGTGCGGCCCCTCGACCCGGTGCAGAATTCCGTGAACGCGAATGGTGGGCGGCGTGCCCACCCGGATGTGCAAGTCGGATGCCCCTTCGGACACCACCAACTGCAACAGATCAGACATTGAATAGGACATGCTAAAAAATCAGTTATTTGCGATTATAGCCACAAGTTCAGACAGCGGTGAAGCGAATTTGTCACGCGGCTCCTAGTCCGCATCACCCACCGTGGCACGGATAACCTCCTCCGCAGATGTCAGCCCCGCCAGCACCTTCCGGACGCCGTCCTCGCGCAAGGTTCGCATCCCCATTTCGCGCGCCCGCGCCCGCAGCACACTCGATGGAACTTTTTCGTAAATCAGTTTGCGCGCATCGTCATCAATCACAAAAATTTCGAAGATCCCGAACCGGCCCCGGAACCCGGTGTTCGAGCAATTCGAGCACCCTTTGCCCAGCATGAAGTTGGCGCCCTGCACGCTCGATGCGTCCAGGTTCAACGCCCGCAACTCCTGTTCCGAAGGGCTGTAAGGAGCCGCGCACTGCTTGCAGACCTTGCGCACAAGCCGTTGAGCCATCAGCCCGCGGGTCGAGGATGCCACAAGGAACGGCTTCACGCCGATATCAATCAAGCGCGTCACCGCGCTCGGGGCGTCATTCGTGTGCAGCGTCGAGAACACAAGGTGACCGGTCAGAGAGGCGTTAATGGCAATGCTCGCGGTTTCAAGATCGCGAATCTCACCAATCATGATCACGTTGGGCGCCTGGCGCAGAATGGACCTCAGCGCCGCGGAAAACGTCAGCCCCACGGTATCGTTGACCTGGACCTGGTTAATACCCGCCAGCAGGTATTCCACAGGGTCCTCGACGGTAATGATCTTCCGGTCCGGCCGGTTGATGTAGTGCAGGCAGGAATACAGTGTCGTCGTCTTTCCCGAACCGGTTGGCCCGGTCACCAGCAGAATGCCATCCGGAAGCCCGATCAGCCGCTCAAAGGTCTGCTGATCATCCGTAAAAAATCCCAACTGCGGCAAACCAAGCTGCAATCCTTCCTTGTCCAGAATACGCATGACAATGCTTTCGCCATGGTTGGTCGGCAGACAGGACACACGAAGATCAATCAGCTTGGCGCCAACCGAGGTTTGAATACGGCCGTCCTGCGGGATCCGGTGCTCCGAGATCGACATGTTGGACTGAATCTTGAGACGACTGACGATCGCAGCCTGCAACCGCTTGGGCGGAGCTTTCATCTCGTGCAGCACACCGTCAATCCGGTAACGCACACGAAACTTCTTGGCCATCGGCTCCAGGTGAATATCCGATGCCCGCAGTTTGAAAGCGTCCACAATCAGCGAATTCACCAGCTTGATCAGCGGCGCGTCCGCCTCCACGGTGCCACCGTCGGTCACCGCTTCCGCCTCGATTTGCACGTGTTCACGCGTCAAATCCTCTATCACGGTCTTCAACCGCGGGTCCACCGACATCCCCGAACGATCGCCATAATACTTGCTCAGCGCCGTCTCGATATCCGGGTCGGATGCCACACGAAAGTCCACTTCCGCGTTCAGCAGGTGCTGCAGGCTGTCCATCGTGTCCAGGTCGGAGGGATCCGCAATGGCCACCGTGAGCGAGTTTTCGTGCTTGAACACCGGCACCACCCGGTATTTGCGCGCAATGTGCCGCGGCACCGCCGCGATCACATCATCGGAAATCTTGATGTCCGCAAGGCTCACCACTTCCGCGCCGAAATGAGCCGCTTTGGCCTGTGTAACATCCGCGGGGCGAAGCACCTTGTTGGCCACCATCAGGTCCACCAACCCCACACCCGCGCTCTGCGCCTCGGGACGCAGCTCCTCAACTTTGTCCGGAGACACAAAGCCAAGGTCAACCAGAATGTCTATAAGATAATCGTCTTTTTCTGCCACGTTAAGGTTTGCGCACAAGACAGGAGCGTCCTGCAAAGCTGATATTAAGGGTACAACCGCACAACCGGTTGTCAATGCAACGAAAAAAGGACGTTGCGGTTCCGAATGATCAATCCGGACGGCAAACGTATTGACCACCAGAAGGCAGCCACGACAGACCATGACGACCCCTCCAGGGCGGCCTCAATGCGCCCGCCTGCCGATCGCATCGCAACAACATATCTTTTTTTGATCCAAGGCCCCCATACCCGCCAAAACGCGATAAACGCTCCCTGCCCTGAGAACGTCCACCACCCTGCGCCTGAAAACCT
>CAYNZC010000125.1:8764-11560 GCA_964401575.1 uncultured Verrucomicrobiota bacterium | reverse complement strand
TAAAAATACAAACGCGCCGCAAGCAAGCACAAAATGCTCGCTAAAATTAAGCCATGTGCCGGAATCCGCGGTTTGATGGGATTATGATTTCTCACAAACCCGTCCGAAGGGCAGGGGGGCCGCAGTTCCTGCTCGTCCTGCGGAAGGGTTCGTCTATGCTCTCGGGCCATGGAACGTGTGATGGATCTGTTGTGGCACAACGGCAATCTTTTCGGGATTGAGTGGACCGCCTGGAAAATCATCGGGTGGATGGGCAATGCGGTGTTTTTTTCGAGGTTTTTTGTGCAGTGGTATGCAACAGAGCGGCAGCGGAAAGTTGTTGTGCCTGTGGCGTTTTGGTGGCTGAGTATCGCAGGATCACTGCTGCTGCTGTGTTACGCCCTGTTTTACCGGCGGGATTCCGTGTTCATCTTTGCGTACGCTTTCACTTGGATCCCCTACATACGGAGCCTGGTTATCCATTACCGACACTCCAAGGCCCATGTGCCGTGCCCTCAATGCAAGGCCCTGTGTCTGCCGGGATCCAATTTCTGCTCCGTGTGCGGACGGGAACTTGGGGCTTCAGGACTCGCAGTTGCGCTGAAACCGTGATTCAGCCGGGACTGGACCACAATTGGGAACGAATTTTGGGCGTGATTTTTTCCCTCCGCTGCATTAAGTGATTGGAATGACTATTTGGGTCCTTGCTTTTGTGTTGCTGGCTTCCTGTGCCGGATTGGGTTACAGGCAGGGAATTATTCGTGTATCTATTTCCTTTATCGGGATTGTGGTTGCGGCACTGCTGGCCGTGCCTCTTGGCGGGCTGATTCGTCCGATTATTTCCACCGTCTGGACCAAGGATCCGCTCCTTGTGTGGGTGGTCCCGACGTTGATCATGTTTGTGGTCGTATCGGTCATCTTCAAGGCGATTGCCGTGCCGGTTCACCGCAAATTGGACGTTTTCATGAAATACAATGCTGGAGACCTGCGGTTGGCCCTCTGGGAGCGGCTGGATCGGCGCCTCGGATTGTGCGTGGGCCTGTTGAACGGCACGGCATACCTGATACTGATTTCGTTTCTGATTTATGCCGGGAGTTATTGGACTGTGCAGGTGGCCACTTCTAGCGAGGAACCGAAGTGGGTTCGCCTGTTGAACACGATGGGCCGGGACCTGCAATCGAGCGGATTCTCCAAAGTGGCGCGTTCCATCGATCGATTGCCAAACCGCTACTACGAAGCGGCGGACATCGTTGGGTTGGTGTATGCAAATCCCCTGGTTGAGGCTCGGTTGGGAACCTACCCGGGGTTTTTGAGCCTGGCAGAGCGCGGAGAGTTCCAGCGGCTCTCAACAGATACGGACTTCATCCGGTTGCGCCAGGAGAGGAAACCAATCAAGGATGTGATAAGCCATCCTCAGATTCAGTCCATTCTCAAGACTCCGGATCTGCTCAAGCTGGTGTGGTCAAAGATGACGGACGACGTGAAAGATCTGGAGGCCTACTTGAATACGGGGCGCTCGCAAAAATATGACGCGGAACTGATCCTCGGGCGGTGGAATTTCAATGTGAATGCCGCACTGACCGATTTCCTTAAAGCAAAACCAAGTGTCTCTGCCAAGGAGATGCAAAAGGTGAAAATGGCTATCATCTCAGCCTATGGGAAGGCAAAGTTCCTGGCGACGTCAGAAGGGCAGGTGGTGATGAAGGACGTGCCGCCTTTGGGCACGCCCATGGGTGCGGCCGGTTCTGTGCAGGATATTAACGGAACTTGGAAGGCCCTTGGGGGCAGCAAGTACGACCTGAGCTTTCCGGATGCAGGCAACATTTCGGCTGTGGCGGAGACCGACCGGTTGACTATTACCGGGACCGGGCTCTCGATGATTTTCAACAGGGCCTATTGAGCCGGGAGGGCTTTCGGGGCATGCAAAGGCCAGGGAAGCACTGTTTTTGCGGGGACAAAGGGCGGTGTTTTCGTGCCGGAGAGTGGAGATCCGCAAAAAAGAAAGCGAGGTTTTGGCCTCGCCTTCCATGAAAATCCGTTGGTTTTTTTACGCTTTTTGCGCGGCTTGATCCTTCTTCCAAGTGCGCTTGGGCGCTTTCACGACCAAACCCTTTTTGATGGCTGACGCGGCTACGCGGACGTATCGAACCTCGCCGTTAACGACGGCTTTTACGCGCTGAAGATTCGGCATAAACCGGCGCTTTGTAATGGCCGTCACGTGCGTGCCGATGCCGCCGCTCTTCTTGGATTTACCACTGCGCCAAATGATGCTGCCTTTTGTCGGCCGTTTGCCGGTCAATTCACAAATTCTCGCCATAATCGTATTGCCTTAAAAAATTAAGAAGGGAAAGCCTATCAGCAAAAAGAGCTCATGCAAGCACATTTTGGGGATCAAAAACTCAAGTTGATCTCTGCCCGGAAAAAGGTCGCCGTGTCGCGGTTGCTGCCGGCGTAAAAGTCTCCTGCCACGAACACCTCATTCCAGAGATGGGCGGTGATGTTCCTGCTGAACCTGTACTTGGCTACAGCCTGAACAAGATGGCCGCGAAATCGCCCCTCTTCCGAAAACATCTCCGAGCGATTGGGATTCGTCAGGGCCAGCAAAGCGCTGTAGTTGAGCAGCAGTTCCAGCCTGTTGAGCGGAGTTGCGGTCCACCCAACGTTTGGGCGTTGCAGATTTGAATAGTAGCCGCGCTTTCCGCCGGCCTCCGGAGCGAACGTAAATACCATGAGTTCACTCCAGCGCGCCCGGCGGCCCCACATGGGGTCCCAGCCCTCATCCTGGCCGCTGTCAGGATCGTCCCCGGACAAATACTC
>CAYNZC010000125.1:0-8664 GCA_964401575.1 uncultured Verrucomicrobiota bacterium | reverse complement strand
ACGGCCGCTTCCTCATCCTGTTCGCCGAGTGGGGTGCTCTGGTCATTGATCACAGGGAGAAAATCGCCGGGTTGCGAATTAATCCACAGTGCAACCAAATCCAAAGTGCTTTGGGGGCTCGCTTCCAATGTGAGACGGGCGGCATCGAAAAACTCTGTGCGCGAACCGTCTCCGGGAGTTCCGTCAAAAAGTATCCAGCGGTCGCCAAAGTGGATTTCCTGCCGACCGGCTTTTAGCCGCAGGGGGAGGCCGAAAACGTTCTTTGCCTCCGCGAACAGTTCGTCAATCAAGGCTTCCTCTGCATCCCATCCGTCCCGTGAGTCCGGGCGGAAGTAATATCTTGGCTCGGTTATGAGGCGTGCGCGCAGCCCAAGGTCCCGGATAGGCTCAATATCCAGGGAAAGGCGGTTTCGAAGTCTTAGATAGCTGAATTCTGAATCAGGCCCATCTTGTAGCGTGAGGCTGCTATTGTGATACTCCCATCGCGATCTCGAATCCATTCCCCAGGTCACTCCTTTCACAGGCTGTGTAATTCTCGATAGGAATCCCGACCCGTTTTCTGGCCGAGTCTCTGCGCCGGAGGTCGCGAGCAGGCACAGCATGAAAACGCACATGGCGGCTGTTTGCCTGGAGGCTTGAATGTTGCTGCCATACATAAAAATGCCCATTCAAACATTTGGCAAAATTTCTGTCCAGTTAAACAGCGGCTAAAATACGGTGCTTCATGGTCGTAATGGATTTTTTCTATGTTGGGAGTATGGTGCATAGTGAGACGCGTCGGTATGCCAGCTTTTTGGCTTGTGGTTACGGCTATGCTTCTATTTCCAAAATGGAACGGCTCGGGAGCCTCGGATGAGTTTGCGGAGGCGAGGCGGAAGATGGTCTCTGAGCAATTGACAGGTCCAGAAAGGGCGATTACGAACACCCGGGTTCTTGAAGCCATGTCCAGCGTGCCGAGGCATGAGTTTGTGCCGCGAGATCTTCGGGACAAGGCTTATCGTGATCATCCATTGCCGATCGGACACGAGCAGACGATCTCCCAGCCGTATATTGTAGCCTTTATGTCGCAGGCGCTTGATCCAAAGCCGTGCGAGCGCATTCTGGAAGTGGGCACCGGTTCGGGCTACCAGGCGGCGATTCTTGCGAGCATTGGGGCTGAAGTTTATTCGATTGAGATTGTGTCTGAACTAGCATCAACCGCCGGCATTACCCTGCGCACACTAAGCTATACAAATGTTCACGTGCGAGCGGGAGATGGTTACGCCGGATGGAGCGAGGCCGCGCCCTTTGATGGAATCATTGTGACCTGCGCGCCCGAGAAGATTCCTGAGCCCTTGGTTGAGCAGTTGAAGGAAGACGGGCGCATGATCATCCCTGTGGGGCGTCCAGGGAAGCAAGAGTTGGTCATGCTTCGCAAGAAGGCAGGCGAACTGCGAAAAGAATCCGTATTGCTGGTACGGTTCGTTCCCATGACTGGGCGCGCAGCGGGGCTAAGATGAAGCGGGCAAAGGATCGAGTTTTGTGGTGAGTTTCTGTGGCGCCGGTGCCGACTGCACGATTCCAGAAGAAAGAGAGCAAGCCGCAACATTCGCCTAACCCGGGAGTTTTTACCTAAGTGAGTTTTTGCCTGAGTTGACGGGGCGCCGTTCTGCTGATAGAACACGGCACGCAACGATCAAGGTGCCCATGAACACTAGCAAACACCCCAAGTACAGCCGAGTGCTGTTAAAAGTCAGTGGAGAAGCGCTCGGAGGCGAGTCTGGCGTGGGAATTAACCCCCAGGCGGTTCAAAGCATGGCCGAGCAGATTCGGGAAATTCGCGATCTGGGGGTGCAGGTGGTCGCTGTGGTCGGGGGTGGCAATATCTTCCGTGGGCTATCTGGAAGTGAGAGGGGCATTGAACGCGCGACTGGCGATTACATGGGCATGCTGGCCACAGTGATCAACGCCCTGGCCTTGCAAGACTCTTTGGAAACGATGGGGGTGCCCACCCGGGTCCAAAGTGCCATTACCATGTCGCAGGTTGCCGAGCCATTTATCCGCCGACGAGCCGTTCGACACCTGGAGAAGGGCCGTGTGGTCATTTTTGGTGGGGGCACGGGAAACCCTTACTTCTCGACCGACACAGCGGCCGCCTTGCGCGCGAATGAAATCGGCGCGCAGGTGATTCTGAAAGCAACGAAGGTCGATGGGATTTACGACAGCGATCCGAAGAAGAACACCAATGCGCAAAGGTTTTCCAGGATCTCGTATTCCGAGGCGCTTCAGCGCCGCCTGAAAGTGATGGATTCAACTGCCTTTTCCATGTGCATGGACAATAAAATGCCCATTATCGTTTTTGACTTCTTTGAGCCCCACAACCTGAGGAAGATCATCATGGGCGAGGAAGTTGGAACGCTGGTAACCGGTTAGGGGTCCACATGTTGCCCATTGCGGCATTGCTGCGGGCGTGTATTGCGTGGCGCGACCGGGGCAAGCGCAACCTGGTGGTGCACGCCGCCCGGGAACGGCTCAATATGGGACTTTGTCCTGCTTCTCCTGCCATTCCTTGAACGCCGGGAGAGCTTCTTTACGCAGCAGTTGCCTCATGCGCAGCTTTCGGCGGTGAATGGGCAGGGAGACTTCACGGTAAATCTCAGCGTCGTCGAACGCAATGCCCGCCGCGTCCGCCCTCGTGTTTGCGTAGTACAGGATGGGAATACGGGCCCAGTAAACCGCTGAGAGGCACATGGGACAGGGTTCGCAACTGGTATAAAGCTCACAGTCATCCAGCCGGAAGGTTCTGAGCCTGGCGCAGGCGTTCCGGATGGCTGTGACTTCCGCGTGAGCTGTTGGATCATTGGCGAAAGTGACCTGGTTCCAGCCACGGCCAACGATTCGCCCCTGGCGCACAACGACGGCACCAAAAGGACCACCCTTTCCGGTCCGCATATGCCTGAGAGAGAGCCGTATGGCCTCTCTCATGAAATCTGAGTTCATTTCCGGGGTAGTTCAGGCAAGCTTGCGGCAGCCACAGCCTGACCGTGCCGCTTATCCTTCTCGCTCGGGATATGGAAGTGCAGCCTGGAGGCGAGTTCCGGGAACTCGATCCTGAGAACTTCTTTGGCGCCCTGTATGATGAGGTCACCACCTTTGCCGGAGGTGACCCTGCCAAGAATGAGCACATTTTCGAGGTCGTAAAAGTCAGTGAAATGTGCCACGGCGTAACCCAGGTAGGTGCCGATGGTTTCATAGATTTTACGAGCTCGAGGATCTTCTTGTTCCATGAGTTTCTGCACGCGCTTGAGCTTTTCGGGCAGCGGCAGCTTTTGATCAACATCAATACCGGCTGGCGCCAGGAGGCGTCCGACGCATTGCTGCGAGAAGTATTGCACACAGCAGCCGTAATCACCGGACCACTCATCCACCGGCGCGCCGGGGTTGTAATCCACCGGCACGAATGCCAGCTCATTGAGCCAGTTGGTGATGTTCCCTTCCGCATTGACGTAGCCTCCGGCGGTGCTCGTGCCGAGCGAGATTCCGAGTATCCGGTTCACGCCCAACGACATGGATCCGGCGAGGGCCGTTACCTCGCCGTCGTTGACGACTTCAAAGGGAATTCCGCCCCACGCCTTCTTGATTTCCAGGAACAGGTCTTTCACGCGCGCCTTGAAAACATCCGGCGGAACACCGCGGAAAAGAGAGGCGACTTTCACCCGGTTATTCACGTAAACGCCTGCGGCGCTGCCGCCAATCGCGTCCACTCTCGGCAGGTGGGCCGCAGCCTTCCTGAGGGTGTCCATGATGCCATCAAAGTGGTATTGCGGGTCTGGCTGGAAGTAGGGGTCCCAAACAATCTCCTCGCTATAGATAACCTCCCCATCCTTCACAGCAGCGGCTTTGCGATCGCTGCCGCCCAAATCAAAACCAATGCGGCAGCCTTCAAGATGCCTGCCAAGAGCCGCGGCGGAACGCTTCTCGGGCGGTGGAGTTTTCGAATGCACCACTTGTATCGCGTTGTCGAACATGCGCTCGCCAACCGTCTCGGCGTCGAACTTGCCGGTCTTGGTCGTTTTGTAGTAAGCGTCCAGCGCCCGGGCGATGGACTCCGGACCTGCGACGTGAATGCGGTAGCCGCCGCGAGACCAGAGAAGAAAACGTGAGATGCGCTCGATATAACGAACGTTGCCGGTGGATCTGGGATCGGACTGTGGAAACACGGGGCTGGAGAAATGAGAAACATTCCCGTCGGTCTGTTCAAGGGCGAGGGTGACTACGGGTGCGTTTTGAGTGGCCGCAGCGGCCCTGCGAAACTCCCGATTGGCGAGGACAGCCGGACGGAAAGCCGGATCGAGGACTGGTTGTATCTTTGGCGCAACCAGCGCGAGACCTTCATTAGAATTCGTTACCATATCAGCAGTGTAGAAGTCCGAAACTTGGCCTTCAAGGGAAAGTTGCGGGAACCGGTCCGATGGCGCGTTGAGTGTGGGCAAGGGGCGAATCAAGCGGTGATGTCATCGGTGCTCGCCACTCTCGCTGTGGAGCCACTCATGCTGGTTGCCCACCCATGGCTCGTCCGGCGATCCATCCAGTTGTCCAGGCGGCCTGAAAGTTGAATCCTCCTGTGAGCCCATCGATGTCCAGCACTTCACCTCCAAAGAACAGACCCGGTACGATGCGGCTTTGCATCGATTTGAAATCCACTTCTGCCAGGGGTATGCCGCCGCACGTGACAAATTCGTCCCTGTTCATGCTCTTGCCTGTAATGGGAACCTCCGTTGCTGCCAGTTGAGCGAGCAAAGTGGTTTGTTGCGCGCTGGAAATCCCGGACCATCGCATGTCGAATCCCATGCCGGCGCGTTCCACAAGAGCCTGCCAAAGACGTGATGGCATCGGCGAAAGCGGCGTGTTCCCTATCTTTTTGCCGGGGTGTTGCTTTCGCAGGTTTTGCAGCGCCAGGTTCAGTCGTTCCCCGGAATGGGATGGGAACCAGTTGATCCTCATGGCAAACCGGTATTGAAGCCGACTCAGATCTCTGGCGCCCCACGCTGAGAGCCGCAATACTGCAGGTCCGCTCATCCCGGCATGAGTGATCAGCAGCGGCCCTCTTTCCGCGAGTTTTGTTCCCGGGATGCTCAGCGTGGCGTCGCTTACGGAGATGCCCGCAAGAGGCGTGAGCCACGAAATGTCCGTTCGGAATGCGAACAGGGATGGCACGGGCGGCATTAGGCTATGCCCGAGACCAAGCGCGAGGCGGGCCAGGGAGGGGGTTCGGCATCCACCGGTCGCCAGCATGAGCCTTTCGCAATCCGCGCGTGTTCCGTCTTGTAGGTCCAGCCTGAAGGGGGCGGCTCCACCCGATTTTGCGTGCTGAACAGAATTGCCTGAGATCAGCCGTACCCCGGCTTTGCGTGCGGTTTTCAGCAGGCAATCAACAATACTTTGGGAACAATTTGAAATGGGAAAAATCCGGCCATCCTCCTCAGTTCGGAGTTTCACACCCCGGGATTCAAACCAAGCCACGGTATCGCCTGGCTGAAATCGATGAAAGGGACCTATCAGCGCCTGGCCGCCGCGAGGATAAAACTCGCTGAGTTTGCGTGGATCGAAGCATGCGTGGGTAACGTTGCATCTGCCGCCACCCGAGATTCGGACCTTGGAGAGAAACTCCAGGCTTTTCTCGACGATGGTGACACTGGCCGAAGGACAACATTCCGCGCAGGCAATGGCAGCAAAGAAGCCGGCGGCGCCACCTCCGGCTACCATGATGCGAGTCCCCGCCATGGAGTTTAAGCAATGAAGCTGTGATCTTTCATGGTTTCATGCAATCCCGGGAAATTCCGTGCCAACAATACGCATTGCGACTCCGTCGGGGGCAGGGACATCGACCCGGCCCGGGGCGCGCGGGTCCAAGCCGATAGTGCTCCCCGTTGCGTGTTTTGGGGAGTCTGGATGCGGCGCGGGTATAATCCGCATAAAAGCAATCCAGTGCGCTGTCAAGGTTTGCCGCCGAAACTGGCGTAATCATCGAGATCCAGCAGGTCAAACCATGTGATGATATCCTCGCGCCTTGGCGCAATGTTTCGATGAGTTTCGTGGAAAAACTCCCTGGACTCTATGTTGCCGGGGGTGCGACCTTCACAATAAGCCGACCAAGCCATGATTTCAGAATCCATGCGGTTGTGTTTTGAATGGGTCTTGATCCAGGCAAGAATCTCTCCATCACCCTTGCCGAGTTGGACCTGCTTTTTCAGCGCCGCCGGGTTGACGCCGGTGAAATCAAAGAAGAGTTGGTCGCTTGGGCAATTGTAGTTGAATTCCCCGTTCGTGCCTGCGATGACGGCGCGACATTTGTCGAGGATTCGAGGGAGGAGGACAAACCCCCCCAGGCGGACGCGGGGGCTGCGGGGCGGTCGTGTCGTCAAATCAGGAGCATTTTGAAGTGCCATATATTCTAGTTTAATGTTTCTGCAGTTAGAATGATGGTCCTGATTTCCATATCGCGCAACCTGACTTTTGAAGAAATAAGCGCTGCTCGGCCCAGCGCCTTCTGACATGTGGGGCCCCCGATTAGTTCCAACCGCTACGCCGCTGCCCTGCCGGGTCTGCGGCGGACGATAGGCTTCGACAATCCCTGGACGACTGGTTGAGTAATGTGGATTTGGACGATGTCTTCGCTGCCAGGGACATCATACATGATGTCCAGCATCAGTTTTTCGAGAAGGCTTCGCAGGGCGCGGGCGCCCGTGCCTTTATTGATGGCCTGTGCGGCGAGTTCCTTTAGGGCTTCCCGGGAGAACTCCAGTTCCACGCCCTCCATTGCCATAAGCTTGGCGTATTGCTTGGTCAGCGCGTTTCTTGTCTCTGTCAGGACCGAAACCAACTGGTCCTCGGTCAACTCCGCGAGCACAGTCGTCATGGGCAGGCGGCCGACGAACTCCGGTATGTAACCGAATGCGAGAAGATCCTCGGGTTCGACGAACTGAAGAATTTCCTGTCGTTTGAGTTCCCTGGCCGCTTCCGACTCCTCTGTGGAGCGGCGAAATCCCAGCACATGCTTGCCCAAGCGGCGTTGAATGATGCGTTCCAATCCCACAAAGGCCCCGCCGCAAATGAAAAGAATATCGCGTGTGTCGATGCGGATGTATTCCTGCTGGGGGTGTTTGCGTCCGCCTTGCGGTGGCACATTGCAAATGGTGCCCTCAAGGATCTTCAGCAAAGCCTGTTGCACACCCTCTCCCGAGACGTCGCGTGTGATGGACACATTTTCCGTCTTGCGTGAGATTTTGTCGATTTCGTCGATGTAGATGATGCCGCGTTGAGCCTTCTTGACATCGTAATCAGCGTTTTGGAGCAACCGCAGCACGATATTCTCAACATCCTCACCAACGTAGCCTGCCTCGGTGAGGGTTGTAGCATCGGCAATGGCGAAGGGGACATCAAGAATCTGGGCCAGGGAGCGCGCCAGCAGTGTCTTTCCCGACCCTGTAGGACCGATCATGAGAATGTTGCTCTTCTCGATCTCAACATCGGCATGGGGGTCGCCTTCCTGCGGTGGCAGTGGCGCTTCCTGCATGATCCGCTTGTAATGATTGTGAACCGCTACCGCGAGTGTGCGCTTCGCGTGCTCCTGGCCTATGCAGGCAACGTCCAGTTGTGCCTTGATTTCGGAAGGTCTCGGCACGTGCGGCTTGTGCGGCTGCTGTTGAGACGGGGCGGCAAACTCTTTATCGATGACTTGTTTGCAAAGCAGCACACAACTGTCACAGATGTACACGCCCGGGCCGGCTATGAGCTTCTTTACATCCGAATGCGACTTGCCGCAGAAACTGCAAAGCGTCAGGTTTGTGGGGCGTGCCATATCGGCTATTCCTTCTTATCCGTCAGGCTGGTCGAATTCTCCACGAGGCCGGGAATTTCTTTTCTTGATTGCACCACCTCATCTACCAGGCCGTAGGACTTGGCCTCTTCGGCAGTCATAAAATTGTCGCGGTCACAATCCTTTTCCACCTGCTCGACGGCGCGGCCGGTGTGCCGCGAAATGATCGAGTTGAGGCGTTGTTTAAGTTTGAGCATGTAGCGAACGCGAATCTCCACATCGCTTGCCGCGCCTTCGGCGCCGCCGAGCACCTGGTGGATCATGATATTCGAGTTCGGCAAAGCAAAGCGCTTGCCCTTTGTGCCTCCGCAAAGGAGCACCGCGCCCATGCTTGCCGCCTGGCCGATGCAATAGGTGTTCACATCGCAGGTCAGGAACTGCATGGTGTCGTAGATCGCCAAACCGGCGGTCACGCTGCCTCCGGGAGAATTGATATAGAGGTGGATGTCCTTCTTGGGGTCGTTCATCTGCAGAAAAAGCAGTTGCGCGATGATGACGTTGGCGACCATGTCATCAACTGGCGTTCCCAGGAACACGATCCGGTCCACCAGGAGCCTGGAATAAATGTCGTAGCCACGTTCACCGCGACCGGTCTGCTCCACGACCATTGGCACTAAAAAATTTTGCATAATACCTAATTATCTCTGATAACGAACGTTACCGGAGCGCACCTGAGAGGTCAAGCGAAGCAATCGCCTGACAATGCCCGCCACGGAAAGATCAATAACATAATGACTGAAAATATGTCGGATCAAAAATGATCAAAAATGAGCGCTGTCAAAACTCGTTTAAAATGTCCCCTTAAT
>CAYNZC010000124.1:0-11644 GCA_964401575.1 uncultured Verrucomicrobiota bacterium | reverse complement strand
CTGTCAAACTTCGGGAGTCCTCCGGCAAAGCCGGAGGGTTTCCTGTTGGACTAAAAGTTGGGGTCACATCTCAACATTGAACATATACGCGCGCGGGGTTCCTGGCCGGCTGTGTGACGCGTGGCTCAGTCAGACATGTCGCTCCGCGCTTGACAAGAACCGAACATCGGCGTTGTAATCAGACATGGCACGTCCTTTGCGCATCGAACGGGTGGGAGGTCGCTTCCACGCCACAGCCCGGGGCAACGAGCGCAAGGACATCTTTCGCGACGACACTGACCGCTATCATTTCCTGGAACTCCTCTCGGAGATGCCCGAGCGCTTTGGCGTGCGGCTGCATGCTTACGCGCTGATGAGCAATCATTTCCACCTGTTGATCGAGACGCCTGAGGCCAATCTCAGCCGCTCCATGCAATGGCTGGGCGTGAGCTACAGCATGTGGTTCAACAAGCGGCACCGCCGCGCGGGGCATCTGTTTCAGGGGCGCTTTGGCGCCTGCATCGTGGAGGACGATCACGGCTGGCAGGAGGTCGCCCGATATGTTCATCTTAATCCCGTGCGCCTGGGCCGTTTGGGGCTTGGCAAACCACAGCAAAAGGCCTCCCGCGCCGGTTTGTTATCCCGGCCGGATGCGGAGGTGGTATCGGAACGTTTGCGAGTGTTGCGGAACTATCGTTGGAGTTCCTATCGGGGCTATGCCGGTTATTGCGCCCCACTCTGTTGGGTCTGCGCCGAACCGCTTAGCCAGTTGTGCGGCGGGAGGACTGAATCTGACCGCCGGGCTGCCTTGCGGGAATACACCCAACACCCAGTCCTCCAGGGGACACTGGAATGTCCCTGGGATCGTTTGGTTGCCGGTCTGGTGCTGGGAACCGAAGCCTTCGCGCGGAGCTTGAAACAGAGTCGCCGTATCCAGGAGCGGGAACAACGCCAGGCTCGGAAACTGGCGCGCCCGGCGGCTTGGGCGGAAATTATTGCTGCGCTGGAGCAGGCGCGCGGTGGAGAAAAGTGGGAGCAGTTCAGCAACTCTCATGGCGACTGGGGGCGTGAGGCGGCGCTATGGTTTGGAAGAAGGCATGGCCGTCTGCGGTTGGCCCGGCTGGGAGAGCTGGCCGGAGGGATGGACTACGCCGCCGTGAGCGTTGCTCTTCGGCGCTTCGGGCAACGCATCGCGAAGGACGCAAAACTGCGCCGTAAATTGAATACAATAGAAAGGCGTTTGTTGCATGGTGCGATGTGACCCCAGGTTTTAAGGTTTTAGTGACCCCAGGTTTTACACTGCGCCATCTCACGGGGTGAATGGGACGATGTGAAAATCGTCCTTACCAAACGGAGGTGGGGCCACCCCCGCACCTGGGATTGGGGCGGGAATGGCCTCATTCCCGTCGGCACCTCAGCACAGCGCAGGCACGACCACACCCGCCACGCACCAAACGGGGGTGTCCCGATAGACGACATCGGGATTGCGACAAGTGCGGAGGAGTGTCAATCAGGTCTCAAAGGCGGGCCACCCCCGCTCCTATTGCCGATGGGGAAGAGGTTATCGCGGCCCTACAGGCCGCTGGCCGTTGCCGTCCGGATACCGAGGCCGTTGGCCTGGCTTTGTGAATTGTCCGGGAGAAAAGGTTACGCCGTCTCTGCCAGTTGCATCGCGGGCGCGTAAAGGGTGAAGCACGTGCCCTTTCCCGGCTCGGTTGCCACGTGCAGAATGCCGCCGGCCTCCCGCACGAGGCGCTGGACGATGCTCAGCCCCAGCCCGGTGCCCTGCATCGCCGCCTTGGTGGTGAAATACGGCTGGAAAATCCTCGGGAACACCTCGGCGGGAATGCCGGGGCCGCTGTCCCGAACTTCCACCCGAACGATCGGCGGTTCATTCCGGAAGTTCTCGATGTTCAAAACACGGACGTTCTCCCTGTCTCTCAACGTGGACAGGTCCAGCGGATCATGGATGACTTCCCCGGAGACGCGGACGACGTGTTTATCCCGGGAGCATTGAAACGCGTTGACGACGAGGTTCTGCGTGATCTGGATGAAATCCGTCGCGTTCATGCGCACGGCGAAATGTTTTGAGATCGGGTCTATGTGAAAATCGTGAGCGTCGCGGCTCGGGTGCACGCGGAGAAGGTTATTGGCATCATGCAGGAGCTGGTCCAGGGCGATCTGCGACCCGGCGCTGCCGTCGCGTCGAAGGATGCTGGCGTAGCGCTTTGATATTTCCGCGCAATTCTTCGCCTGCCGCGCGATTGTGCCGAGCCGCTCCCTGACGAAGGCAAGATCCTCGCCCTCGAGCTGCGCGGCATTTCCAATGCGCTGTTCCATGAGCTGCACAAAACCGCCGATGACCGTAAGGGGGCCCTTCATGTCGTGGATGATGCTGGCGTAGATGTCCCCGCGCGTCTGGGCCATTTGCTCCTCCATCTGCTGATGCCGGAGCTCCCGCGCCAGCGCCTCGAGCTGCCGGGTGTCGTCGCGAACCTGCCCGTTGATCACCCGCCGCTGCATGGCGGACGCCACGGCGGCGCGCATGGCCGAAACGTCGTATGGCTTGTTGATGTAGTCGCACGCGCGCAACCGGAGCGCCTTGCGAATGGTCTCCGTGGTCTCGTACGCGGTGAGCATCACCACCTCGATGGAGGGATCGATAAATTTCAGGCGCTCGAGAAGCTCGATGCCGGACATGCCGGGCATGCGAATGTCCGAAATGGCCACGTCCACAGAATTCTCCTGCGCCAGCTTGATTGCGCTCGGGCCGTTGCTGGCGGAGAGAATGTTGTAGTCGTTCTTGAGGATCATCTCGAGCGAGATGCGCGGGCTGTCCTCGTCGTCGATGATGAGAAGCGTGCCCTTCTTTTCAACCGGCGCTTCAACAGCCGATTCTGGTTTGGCTTCTAAAACGGGCATAAACAACGGGACTCATGCTACGAAATGAACACAGGCTCACAAGCTCAAAGGACACCCGGGGCGTGCGCGACACCCTACTCTCAGCGCCTCAGGGGCTTGCCCGCCCGGGGCCAGCCTTTGCTCCACTCGAGGGGCGCTATTTCAAGGGCGGCCAAGCCGGATTGCTCCGCGTCATAGTAGTGGTAGCTCACATACTCCTTCCCCCGCTTCTGAAACACCGCCGCATGGCCCGGACCGATGCGCTTTCCCCGGGTTCCCAGGAACAGCGTCCCTCCGCCCTTCATCATGTCCTTGCCTTCGGCATCGAGGTAGGGACCGGTGATCTGATCGCTCTTCCCCATCCGGATTTCATAGGTGCTGTTGGTGCCCCTGCAGCAAAGCCCCCAGTTCACAAACAGGTAATAGGTCTTTCCCTTCCGGTACAGGCAGGCCGCCTCGATCTGTTGCTTCCAGGCCAGCGGGTAAACCGGCCCATTGGCCGCCCGCAAACCGGTTGCCGGGTCCAGTTCCACCAGCTTGATGCCGCTCCAATAGGATCCATAGGCCATCCACGGATGCCCCGCCTCATCCAGCACAATGCTCGGGTCAATCGCGTTGTGGTTGCTTTCCTCGGTGGTGCTGGTCACCACCCCGCAATCCTTCCATGCATAGGCCGGGTCCAGGGGGTCCAACGTGGTGTTTGTCGCCAGCGCGATCGCCGAGACCCGCTTGCCCAGCGTCGAGACGGAGTAGTAGAGCCAGTAACGCCCGTCGCGAAAGATAATATCTGGAGCCCACAAGTGGCCCCTGTTGGCCGGGACCAGATCCGACTTCCACGCCGGGAACTCTTTCCACAACACAGGCCCGCTGCGCCAATCCACCAGGTTCCGCGAACGCTGGGAAATCAGCCCCCTGCCGGTCGCGAACACCCAGTACTCCCCCTTGCACTCGATGATTGTGGAGGGGTCATGGATGCGCACCGGCCGGGCGCCGTCCTCGTCCGCCGGTTGCGCCGGAATGGCTAGCGGCAAGGCCAGTATCAATAAAACGCGCCAGAGGAATTTTTTCATTCTCGCCACGGCTCGATTCTAATCGCAAACCAGGAAGCGTTGAAACTCTTTCCTTGCGGCTTCTTTTTTTCTTGTGAATCCGCTGCGCCCGTCTCAAATACAGGCCCATGTTTACGATACCAGGACGATTGCGAGCCGGCGACACCGTGGGCATTGTTGCTCCCGCGAGCGCGCCGCCCGACCCCACAGCGATTGACCGGTCGGTCGAGGCGATTCGGAAGCTCGGGTTCAAGCCGAAGCTCGCGCCCAACGTTCGAAAGCGGCTTGGCTTTCTCGCCGGAACCGATCGCGAGCGCGCGGCGGACCTGATGCGCATGTTTGCGGATCCCGAAGTGCGAGGCATCATCTGCGTTCGGGGCGGGTATGGCGCAAGCCGGCTGCTGCCGTTGCTCGATTTCGAGGTGATCCGAAATCATCCGAAGATCTTTGTTGGCTACAGCGACATCACGTCCCTGCACCTGGCGTTATTGAAGGAAGCGGGCCTGGTTTCCTTTCACGGGCCCATGCTCAACTCGGACCTCATTCACGAGGACATCCCCGGGTTCACGCTGTCGAGCTTCCTTCGAACGCTCACGGTGGCTGAAGCGCCCGGCAGCATCCGGGCGGGCTACCGCAAGAACACGGTTAAGATCCACCGCAAGGGCAAAGTCTCCGGCAAGCTTGTCGGCGGCAACATCACCCTCATCTGCGCCAGCCTGGGCACCCCCTGGCAACCCAACCTCAAGAACAGCATCTTCTTCTTCGAGGACCTGGATGAGGTCCCTTACCGGTTCGACCGGATGCTCACGCAGTTGCTCAACGCGGGCCTGCTTCAAAAAGCCGCCGGAATCGCCATTGGCATCAACAAGGGTTGTGGAGATCCGAAAGCCAGCCGCGCAAAAGAATATCGCCAGACGCTCGAGGACGTTTTCGAAGAGCGCCTGCTCCCGCTGAAGGTCCCAATGGTCTCGGGCCTGCCTTTTGGACACATCCCGCAGAATGCGACCCTGCCGGTGGGCGCCCGCGTGACCCTCGATGCCAATCGCGGTGACCTGTTGATTGATCAACCGGCTGTGAGAGATTAACTGCGCTTTTTGCGTTTTTGCTTTTTGCGTGCCGCAGGCGGTTGCGCCTCCTCCGGCTTCACCGGTTTGCCTTCCAGATTTGCAATGATTCGAGGGAGCAGCCGGTGGATATTCTGCTCGGTCCAATGCCCCTGACCCTCGGGCGGCGTTTTTAGAGCCACACTGCGGACGGATGCCAGCAGGGGCAGGGCCGTTTTGCCGCAGCGCTCGATGACGTTGGCGGCCTGCAATGCGAACGGGCCGTTCACCGTGTTGGTGAGCCACCGCTCAAGCGCCGGCAGCGCCAGGTTCGCCTTGCCCTGCAACACCAGGGCCTCGGCTGCCGCGATTTGCACCCCACCCGAGGCATCCTCGAGGCACGCCGTCAGCTCGCCTGCCGCCGTTGCGGCATTCGTTCCCAGCATCGCGCAGCCTTGCGCAGCCCACCATCGCACCGCCTCGGCCGAATCCTTCAACCCTGCCACGAGCTTTGGCAGCGCAGCGGGATTTCGGTCCGATGCCGCGCATGCCATTTCGAAGGCCTTGCGAATCGGGAAGGCGCCTGGGGCTCGCGAGGCATCATACCCTTCGTGCGCCGAGCCTTCCGGCATAAAGCCGTTGTCCACCGTTTCCACCACGCGCTTTTCGAGCGCGGCGCGCATGCGTTGGATCTGCTCGCGGCGCTGCGGATTCGCGGCCAGGTTGTTTATATTATCCGGGTCTGCATCGATGTCATAGAGCTCTTCTGCCGGCTTGGGTCCCCAAAACTGCTTCGTGGCCGGCGATAGCCCGCCCTGGTCCGCCATGCGCTCCCAGGATTGATATCCGCGCGCGCGAAACATGTATTGCTTGTGCTGAACGTACGGAAGATCCGGGCGGAAGTTGCGGATGTACAGCCACCGGGCATCCACCACCGAGCGGACGGTGTCGTAACGCTCGTCTATGCGATCGCGTGTGCAGAAAACGAAATCGTTCGTGCCGATGCGCGGCCCGGCAAAGGGACGCCCGGCCATCTGTTCCGGGATGGACGCTCCCGCGAGCGAAAGGACGGTCGGCGCGAAATCCATGAAGCTCACGAGCTGCCGAACACGCGAGCCGGCCGGCGCTGGAGCCAGGTGCTGCCACCGGGGGGGAAACCGGACGATCAGCGGGACATGGGTGCCGGTCCGGTGAAGAAAACGCTTGCTGCGCGGAAACACGCCTCCGTTGTCGCCGTAGTAAAACACAATGGTGTTGTCGGCCAGTCCGGCTGCCTCCAACTCGGCCAGCTTCGCCGCAACCTGCCCGTCCATGATGGCGATGTGGTCATAGTTGCGCGCAATGTCGGCGCGAATCTCCGGCGTATCCGGCAGATACGGCGGCAGCCGCACTTTTGCGGGATCGGACCTCTCGAATTCCACCTCGACGTCCTTTTCCGGAAAGAGGGAGCTTTCGTGAGTGACGACATGATTGAAGACGCTGAAGAACGGCTGCGACGGTTGCGAGCGGTTCTTGTAATGCGCCTGGGCGCCGGACCTGTCCCACGTCTCTCCAATGTTGATTGGCGAGTTGTAATCGGTTTTTGAATTATTGCAGGTGTAATAGCCGGCCTTTCGCAGGTATGCCGGGAAGCCTTTGACAAAGCCCGGGATTTTTCCCGTGCCGCGCATGTGCCCGGCGGGTCCGCAGGTAATCGCGGGCATGCCGGTGATCAATGCGAATCGCGACGGCGCGCAAACAGGCTGGGCAAAGCAACGCTCGAACAACACCCCTTCGCGGGCGAGCTTATCGAGCGTCGGGGTTCTCGCGAAGGCATCGCCGTAGCATCCGAGCATTGTTGTGGTGTCCTCACTGACGAGCCACAGGATGTTTGGACGCTCCGCCGCCCAACCGGCCAGCGCGGCCAGGAGGGCCAGGCCGGACACAGTTCTCCGCCAATGACACATGGAATCGAAAAAACGCATTTTCATAAAAATTCACTTTCGGCCCGGGCGCTTTGGCCCGGGAAAATCACTTCGCGCACAACGCCCAGAGCAGGATGGCCGATGCGGTGCCGTCCATGGTGGGTTCATTCGAGGAGTAATCCTGGAAATCGTCGTGATACACCGCCGGGCCCTGGAAGGCCGCCAATGGGTCGGGCTCAGTAATCGTGACCCCCTTCAGAGATTTGAAAATCCGCTCGTAAACAGGCCCGTCCACGAGCCCGCCGGGCACCGGGCGCCGGGTGATCTGCATGGTCATCAAATGCGTGTCCTGGGGAAACACCCGCCCGATTTCGGTGAACATGGTGTAGCCCCACGGGTTGCGGCCCAGCAGCCAATCGCGCTGTTTAGCGGCGAAGTCATGGTACCGCGTGTCGCCCGTCATCAGCTCATACAGCAGGCATTGGGTGGCCAGCGCCACGGTCAGGTTGTTCGAGCACCAGATGAAAGGCACGCCGATGCGATAGGGATTTTTCTGCCCGGCCTTCACGCAAAGCTCGATCCCCTCGCGATAATACCCCGCGAGCACTTTTTTGAAATCGTCCTCCACAAGGTCGTACAGCCGGAAGTGTCCCAGGTTCATGAAGGGATAGTATTGATAGTGGCCCGTCTGTTCCTTGCCCATCCAGTTCTCGATGCCGGCCTTGCGGGCGTATGCCGTGGCCTCATCCAGGTAACGCCGCTTGCCCGTGGCGCGGAATAACTCGGCCGCACCCCACTCCATGTCGTCGGCCCAGGTGGTTTCCTCATACCGGTAGGGCGCGCGATAGGAGTTGCCCTGCTGCGATCCTTCCTTTGCCCTGCCCAATTCATACACTTCCTTCCCGGCCCGCAGGCAGCGCGCGGCAAAGGCCGCCTGTGCTGGATGGTCCTTCCAGATCTGGAACGCCAGGGCCATCGCCGCCGCGTAGCGCCCCGCAATGTTCGCGACGCCCGTGGATTCGCTCTTGTACTGCTGAAGCCCCTGCGGCTTGCCATCCGCCGCATACACCACCCTGTAGCTGCCCTTGCCCCAGCCGTAATCGGCAATTTCATCCTGCGGCAGCCTGCGCCCGATGTGATCCCGGTCGTCGGCAACCTGGTGATAAAGCTGGTCCGGAGCCGGATGCAGCTTGAGCATCCAGTCCAGGCCCCAACGCGCCTCGTCCAGCACATCCGCAATCCCGTTGCTCCCCGGCTGACCCAGGGCATTGCGGGCGTCCAGCGCCGGTCGGCGCGCGGACAACTGCCCGGCCAGCAGCATCTGCGCAGTCGCATTGCCAGAGGTGATCATATACTTGAGCTGGTCGCCCGCGTCGTGCCAGCCGCCCCGGGCGTCCATGTAGCTGCCATTGGTCAGCGGACCGTATGCCGTCCGCCCGTCAAAGGGATGGCAAACGACGTCCAGCCACGGATTGTATCCGCAACGCTGCTGGCGCATGAACTCCAGCAGCTTATCCTCGAGCTCTCCGTAAGCCGATGACGCGATCCTTGCCGGTTCGGAGATTCCGCCGCGCTCCTCCGGGCCGCCGAACCGCACCAGGTAATCTCCCGGGGTTTTCAATTGCGTGAAATCCAGCTCGGCGTGGTGCGTCCACGCGCCCCAGACGGCATCGCTCACCGGTGTGACCTTCCCGGAAAAGACGACCTTGCCATCGCGTCCGGCAACCGAGAAAACCGGTGGAAGGGCCTTTTTCGAAAATGCGATGGCGATCTTTGTATCGCCGGGCAGGTAACCCGGCTGATTCATGCGTATGAAGGTGTCCGCTCCATTCGAGCAAAAGGCCGAACCCAGGGCTACGCTCATCGCCAGGATGCAGCCGCGAGAGGATATGCGCATATCTCAATCCAAGATGGCCCGCATCGGCCTGTCAAGGTTTCCCTGCGCGAAATGTGCCTTTTGCTCGACCCGCAAGCCCGTTCGGGCTACATGTGCCGGGTGATCATGTGGTCCTCAGGTGTTGCCAGGCGCGTTTTGATCGCCGCCGCTTCCGTTCTGGCTGCGGCGGTGTTTGTGTTCTGGTACACCGGAGGAAAGGTGCGGCTGCCTATGCGCATCCCGGGAACGGACCTCGGGCCGGATGGTCAAAACGCCGTCCGCGCCAATCCAGTGCTGACCGGAAAAGTCATTTTGGGCACAGGCGCTCCCGGCAAGACAGAGGGAGATTGGCCACAGTTCCGCGGCCCCGCCCGGGACGGCATCAGCCTTGAATCCACCCCGCTGGCCCGATCCTGGCCAGGCACAGGGCCGAAAATTCTATGGGCAACCGACGTTGGCGAAGGCTACGCCGGACCGGCGGTCGCGGGCGGACGCGTGTACCTGATGGATTACGACCGTGAGAAGAAACAGGATGCGCTGCGCTGTCTTTCTTTTGACACCGGGGAGGAAATCTGGCGGTTCACTTACCCGGTCGCCATCAAGCGCAACCACGGCATGTCCCGGACGGTCCCCTCGGTTTCGAGCAACATGGTCGTGGCCATCGGCCCCAAGTGTCACATCGCCGCAGTGAACGCCGAGACGGGCGCGCTGCTTTGGGGCATGGACATGGTCCGCGAGTTTGGAACCACCGTTCCGCCCTGGTACGCCGGGCAATGCCCGCTCATCGAGGGCGACCGCCTGATCCTGGCGCCCGGAGGCAAGGACGCCCTGCTGGTCGCGGCCAAAGCGGCCTCGGGCGAGATCGTTTGGAAATCGCCCAACCCGCGCGGATGGAAGATGACGCACAGCTCCATCATGCCCATCGAGGTTGAAGGCGAACGCATGTATATCTACTGCGCTGACAAGGGAGTCGCCGGAGTCTCCGCGCGCGACGGCGCCATTCTCTGGGATACGACAGACTGGAAGATCAGCATTGCGACCGTGCCATCTCCTTTGGCGCTCGATGGCGGGCGGGTGTTTCTCTCGGGCGGCTACAACGCCGGGAGCATGATGATCCGGATCAGGAAGACCGGTGACACATTCGGGGTCGAATCGCTTTTCCGCCTGGCGCCATCAGTCTTCGGCGCCACCCAACAATCGCCGGTCTTTTACCAGGGCCACATTTATGGTGTGAGGCCGGACGGCAAATTCACCTGTCTCACTCCGGAAGGCAAAACGTTGTGGACCAGTGAAGGCAAACCGTTCGGTCTTGGCCCTTTTGTGCTGGGGAGCGGGTTGGTCTATGGCGTGAATGACAACGGTTTGCTGCGGCTGCTGGAGGCGACGCCCGCAAAGTTCACGCCTCTTGCCCAGGCGCAGGTGCTCACGGGCCGCGAAGCATGGGGTCCGCTGGCCCTGACCTCCGGACGGCTGCTGGCCCGGGATCTGACACGGATGGTCTGCATCGAGGTGAAGTAACGAGCGCCTGGGCTCCCGGTGTTCACTTCAATGCGTTGAGCAGTTCCACCGCCGCGCTCACGAGCATTTCGCCGCCGCCGGGCGCCACTCGCGAGTTTTCCACCTCGTAGCCGCCCTCCTCGAACGCCTTTCGCGTGGGCACATAACCCGGCCGATTGTTGCAGATGCTCAGGACGAAGGTTCGCTGGAACGGCGACTGCCGCTTGATGGCCAGGCCGAGCTCGACGAAAATTTCTCCCGGCAGACAAACAAACGCCGTTTCTTTATCCAGGCGATACACCTGCACCTCCATGAGCGCCTCGGGTCCCAACGCCGCAAGATCCGCAGCCTTCACGACTCGCACCTTCTCGAGAAAAGGCATCCCGGGCCTGGACACCATTTCCATCCGGCTCATCGCGCCGGCGGCCTCCTCCGGGCTGACGCGCTGGAGCGGCACGCGGATGGTCTTGCTGCGAACGGCCAGGGACGGTTTTGAAACGGGCTCGAGCCGGGTATCGAGCACGGCCCGCGCAAGGTTCGTCCCGATGCGCTCGCTGCTGGCAAAACCCCTCAGCCGGTTGTCCGCCGCCACGTCAACGTGGTTGATATCGCCGCAGGCGCCCGGCCCGAACGCGGACATGTGCCCGGCGCCATTCTCCCGGCGGAGGGCCTCCGCCAGGAAGTAAGGATAATCCCCGCCAAATTCCGTCCCGCCGCAGGTGTCGCAGTGCAGCGCAAATGAGGAAATCGTCACCACCGGACGTCCATCCGCACCGCGCGCCTGGAGAACCCCCACTGCGGGATCCACAGGACCGGCGGGGCGCACGATGCCGGGATTCCGCAGCCCGGGATTGGTCTGCACGGTTCCATTGGTCATGTGGTAGCGGCGATTGAATGAGAAGCCTTCGAGCCGCCCCTCGCCGGCAAACAGCGAGCATGGGCGCATGGCGCGGCTGGCCTCCACGATCGCCGCAACGATCTTGCCTCGCAGAAACTCCGCGTAATCTATCTTTTCCTTCGCATCCGCCCCGCTTTTCGCCACCTCGCGTTCATGGAGGAAATCGCGCCGCACCCCTTCAAACATCGGGCCGGTGTGAGCGTGGGTGCAGGTGATCATGATGTTCTCGACGGGGATTCCGGTCTCTTTGCCTGCGCGGGCCCTGGCATCCGCGCTCACTCGCGGGGAAATGCCGATCAGATCGCAAAACACCAGCGCCATCCGCATGTCGCCGCGTCCGATGACCACCGCCTTGACCAGGAGCGGGTTATGCACCCCCGTGGAAAGCCGCTCGTCGAAATACCCGGCCATCCGGTAGCCCACAGGCGGCGTGATATCCAGCTCCGCGCTGCCCACCAGAACCGTCGCGCCGCCCGCGACCAGGCCGCACACCGGCA
>CAYNZC010000123.1:0-11669 GCA_964401575.1 uncultured Verrucomicrobiota bacterium | reverse complement strand
TGCGCTTCGACCTGCTCGGCCACATTGGCCCGGACGGCCAGCTCGTCGGCCACATCCCGGAAGGCGGTCTGGATTGCGCGTTCGTACTCTGTGATTGCGATCTCGCGCTGGACTTTTGTGGTGCGCAAGGCGGCCCATGCGCGGGTATCAAAAATCGGCATGACAAGCTGCGGCGCGTAGCTCCACGTTCCGGAGCCGGACTTGAACAAACCCGAAAGATCGGCGCTGGCGGTTCCAAGCGTGCCGGTCAGTGAAATCCGCGGAAACAGCGCCGCGCGCGCGGCCCCGATGTCCGCATACGCGGCCCGCAGCATGGCCTCGGCGCCCAAAACATCCGGGCGGCGGAGGAGAACCTCGGACGGCAGCCCGTCGGAAATCTCGACTGCGGGCTTAACATCCTGAAGGTTGGCGGGCAGAAGTTCCGCCGGAACGGTTTGGCCTGCCAGGAGGGTGAGGGCGTTTTCGTCCTGCGCCACCAGTTGGCGGAAGCGCGCGAGGTCCGCCCTGGCCGCCTCGACCTGCGTCCTCGCCCGGAACAGGTCCAACTCCGGGGTGAGACCGAGGTCGAACCGCCGCTTCACAAGATCGAAGCTCCCCTGCTGCGTCTTAAGGGTGGTCAGCGCGATATCCATGTTTTCACGATCGGCTGCGAGCGCGAGATAAGCGCCGGCCACGGAAGACACGATCATGATCTGCGCGCTGCGTCGGGCCTGGTCCGTGGCAAAATACTCCTGCAAGGCGCGGTCGCGCATGCTGCGAATGCGCCCGAAGAAATCCAGCTCCCAGGAATAGACGCCCAGGTCCACGTTGTATTGCTCGAGGGTGGAGCGGCGGCCGGAGGACGAAAGGTCCGCCGGAACTCTTCGCTTGCTGCCGCCGGCTGCGGCGGAAACAGACGGGAACAGTTCGTTGCGCTGAATCCTGTAAAGCGACCGGGCGCGCTCGACGTTTTGCGCGGCTAATCGCAGGTCGCGGTTGTTCTCGAGGGCCAACTGGATCAGCTTGCGGAGTTTTTCATCCACAAAGAACTGGTCCCATCCAAGTTCGTATGCGGCGGGGGCATTGGTCGCATTGATGGCGGATGATCCCACAGTCGCGGGCCATTGTGCGGCCACAGGGGCCACAGGCTGCTGGTATTTGGGCGCCATAGTGCACGCCGGCAGGACCAGGGCGGCGGCGCCGGCAAGTAACAGTGAGTAAAATCGGTTCCTCATAGGCTTAGTGCGCTTCGGCTTCGGCTGTGGTGTTGGCGGGAAGCGGTTGCGGTTTCTTTCTCCCAAAAGTTTTCTCAATGATCACGTAGAACAACGGCGCGAATAGTGTGACCAGGAAGGTCGAAGTGACCACCCCGCCAACGACAGCAATTCCAATCGCGCGCTGGGCGCCGGCGCCAGCGCCGCTCGCCAATGCCATCGGCAGCACGCCAAATCCGAATGCCAGCGACGTCATAACGATCGGACGCAGTCGCAGCCTCGCGCCTTCTATCGTCGCTTCTGTCAGGTCCATACCCTCTTCGACACGCGCCTTGGCAAATTGGACGATGAGGATGGCGTTCTTGGTTGTCAGACCCAGAATGGTCAACAAGCCAATTTGGAAATAAACGTCATTGGGCAAGCCAATCATGCTCGAGGCGACCACGCCGCCGATGGCGCCAAGCGGGAGGGTCATGAGAATGCTGATCGGGATAGGCCAGCTTTCGTATAGCGCCGCCAAACAAAGAAAGATCACGAGCACGGAGAAAAGATAGATCGGTCCGGATTGGCCGCCGGCCTGGCGTTCCTGGAAAGAGAGGCCCGCCCAGTCATGCCCGATGCCTTGCGGAAGGCGCTGGATCATCTCCTCCATGGCGTTCATGGCTTCGCCGGAGCTGCGGCCCTGCGCCGCTTCCCCCATGATGTTGATGGAAGGGAAACCGTTGAAACGCTCGAGACGCGGCGAGGTGTAGCTCCAGTAACCGGAGGCGAACGACGAGTAGGGAACCATCTGGCCACTATTGTTGCGAACGTACAGCCGCTTCAAATCTTCGGGCAGCATGCGATACGGAGCATCCGCCTGGATGTAAACCCGCTTGACGCGTCCGCCCTGGATGAAGTCGTTGACGTAAAGGCTGCCGAATGCGGCCGAAATCGTGCTGTGAATCGAGGTGATAGGCACACCCAGGGCGCCGGCAGCCTCCCAATCCGCATCCACGCGATAATCCGGAACGTCTTCCTGGCCATTCGGGCGAACCTTCGTGACAATCGGGCTTTGAGCGGCCATGCCGAGAAGCTGGTTGCGCGCTTCCATCAGCTTGGCGTGGCCGAGTCCGCCCCGGTCGAGAAGTTGAAGGTCGAAGCCTTTGCCCTGGCCAAGCTCCACAACGGCCGGCGGCGAGAATACGAAAACCATGGCATTGCGGATTTGGGAGAGGGCGATGGTGGCACGCTGGGCAACGGCGGATACTTTTTGTCCCGGGGTGTCGCGCAGTTCCCAGTCTTTGAGTTTTACGAAGGCCATGCCCATGTTTGCGCCACGACCGCCAAGGCCAGAGCCGGAAATAGCCAGGAGCGATTGGACGGAATTGGTTTCGTTCTGGCGGAAATAATCCAGCACCTCGTCAACAACCGCGGTGGTTTGCTCAAGAGTCGAATTGGCCGGAAGCATGACCTGCGACATCAGGATGCCCTGGTCTTCATCCGGCAGGTACGCCGTCGGCATTCTCATGAAAAGGTAGCCAAGCGCGCCAACGATAATGACGAACGCCAGAATGTAGCGAACGCGCTTGAGCAGCGAGTGTTTGACAAGACCGAGGTATTGAGACCGCGCGCGGAAGAAAAGCCTGTCGAACCATGCGAAGAACGGGCGCAGAAACCAGACGCCGCCTTCGGCGGGCTGGTGACCTTTGGGCACGGGCTTGAGGAGCGACGCGCACAGGACCGGGGTGAGAATCAGTGCGACCAGGACGGAAAGAAGCATTGCCGTAATGATGGTGACCGAGAATTGGCGGTAAATGACACCTGTGGAGCCGCCAAAAAAAGCCATAGGTCCAAAAACAGCGGAGAGGACAAGGCCAATGCCGATGAGTGCCGGGGTGATCTGGTCCATGGATTTCCGGGTGGCCTCAAACGGGGGAATCCCCTCTTCAGTCATGATGCGCTCCACGTTCTCAACAACGACGATTGCATCGTCCACCAGAAGCCCGATTGCAAGGACCATGGCAAACATGGTCAACATGTTGATGGAATAGCCGAGCAGGCCGAGCGTGGCGAAGGTGCCGAGGATCACGACAGGAACGGCGATGGTGGGGATGAGTGTGGCGCGCATGTTGCCCATGAAGAGGTACATCACGAGAAAGACAAGGAGGACAGCTTCAAACAGCGTCTTGATCACTTCATTGATGGCGACTTTGACGAACGGGGTGGTGTCGTAGGGGTAAACCACTTTCACGCCTGGTGGAAAGAACTGGCTCAACTCTTCCAGTTTGGCGCGGACGTTGTTGGCGGTTTGGAGTGCGTTGGCGCCGGCAGCCTGGCGAATCGCCATGCCTGTTGAGGGTTTACCGTTGTAGGTGACTTCGACGCTGTAGTCTTCAGCCCCGAGTTCGGTCCGGCCGATGTCTTTAATGCGGAGAATCGAGCCGTCCGGATTCGTCCGCACCGGGATCGAGGCGAATTCCTCGGGGGTCTTAAGAAGGCTTTGGACGACGATTGAGGCGTTGAGGCGCTGGCCGGGGACCGCTGGCGCGCCACCAAACTGGCCGGCCGAGATTTCGACGTTGTAAGCGCGAAGAGCCCCGACAATGTCGGTAAAAGTCAGGCCGTACTCGGTGAGTTTATCCGGGTTAACCCAGACGCGCATGGCGTATTGGCCGCCAAAAACTTCGACTTCACCGACGCCCGGGACACGGGAAAGAACCCGCTCGAGGTTGGATTTGGCGTAATCGCGGAGGTCATTGCCATCGAGGCTGCCGTCTTCGGAAATAAGGCTGACGATCATGAGGAAGTTGCGTGTGCTCTTGCTGACCATCACACCCGCGCGCTGCACGACTTCGGGCAGGCTCGCCATCGCAAGCTGCAGTTTGTTTTGAACCTGCGCCCATGCGAGATCGGGGTCCGTGCCGGGGGCAAAGGTCAGTTCAACCCGGCACATCCCTGCAGAATCGCTCGAGGCCGAGAGATAAAGCATTTTGTCAAACCCGGTCATCTTTTGTTCGATGATCTGGGTGACGCTGTTTTCGACAGTTTCCGCGGAGGCGCCCGGATAAACAGCGGTGATGGCAATCGAGGGCGGCGCGATCGGCGGATACTGCGAGATGGGCAGTTGGTAGATCGCCAGCAGGCCGGCAACCATCATGATGATGGCGATGACCCAGGCAAAGACGGGGCGAACAAGAAAGAATCTGGATAGCATGAGAGTGGCCCTCGCTTAGTTGGCGGCAGGTTTTTTCGGTTGAGCGGGCGGCGCTTTTTGATTCGTGCCGGTTTGAGGAGTCGTCCCCGCAGGCGCAGCGGCGAGAGGTTTGGCGGGATCAAACGGGACCGTCTTGACGGTGGCGCCCGGGCGAACCTTTTGGGCGCCCTCCGCAATAACGCGTTCACCGGGAGTGATGCCCGAGCTGACGACCCATTTATCGTTCAGGGTGCGCTCAACGGTGAGCATGCGCATTTGCACAATGTTTTGGTCGTCCACCACAAGGGTGTAAGGGTTGCCTTTCGGATCACGCGAGACGGTTTGCTGAGGCAGCAGAATGGCGCGGTCGGTCTGGGCTTCGGTGATGATCGCGGTGACGAACATGCCCGGGAGCAGGGTCTTGTCGGGATTCGGGAAGACCATCCGGAGCGTAACCGTGCCCGTCGTGGGATCCACGGAAACGTCGCGGAACTGCAAAGACCCTTTGAGCGGATAGGGCGAACCGTCTGGAAGAATCAGGCTGACCTGGCTGAACTGCGCGCCCTGGTTGGAAAGCTGGCCTTTTTGGAGTTTGGCCTGGAGACGCAGAGATTCGGTGGCGGATTGCGGAACGTCCACGTAAATGGGATCGAGCTGCTGGATTGTGGCGAGCGGAACGGGTTGGTACGCGGTGACGATAGCCCCATCGGTAACGGACGATGGGCCGATGCGACCCGGGATGGGCGAACGGACAAGAGCATAGTTCAAATTGATGGTGGCCGTCTCTACCATGGCTTCTTGAAAGGCAATGTCCGCCTCGACCTGTTTAAGGGCTGCTGCGGCGTCGTCGTAAAGCTGCTGGCTGACAGCGCGCTCAGCGAGGGCTTTTGCATAACGTTCGGCCCGAAGCCGGGCAGCCGACAGGTTGGCTTTCGCGCGGGCAAGGGCAGCATTTGCATTTTGCAGGGCGGCCTGGAATGGCGCCGGGTCTATTTGATACAGGGGCTCGTTCTGGCCGACCTCGGCGCCTTCGGTGAAAAGACGCTTTTGAATGAGACCGTTCACTTGCGGGCGCACCTCGGCGATGCGAAAGGGAGATGTGCGACCTGGAAGCTCGGTGGTGAGGACAGCTTTTTCCTCCATAACGGTATAGACGGAGACTTCGGGGGTGAATTGCGCCGGGCCCTGCGGTGGTTTGCGGTTGCAGGCGGTCAGGGCCAGCATGGAAACGATGGCGGTGGCGCAGAGAATTGCTGCGGCGTTTAACCGGCATAGCTGAGACAGATTCATAACCTTATACAAACGATTCATAAGCATTTCAAAAAGACCATGAGACAAACAATCGGCCCGGGCCGAAGCTAAGCGGGCATTTTAGCGAGAATAGCACTGACAGTGGCTGTCCCCACGATTCGCGCATGAATTTTGCCGTTCAAAAACCAGATCAATGTGGGCACGGAATTGATGCTGTACCAGAGACCCAAATCCGGAAACTCGTCCACATCCACCTTAAAAACCCTGGCCGTGCCGGCGGATTGTGTGGCAACATTAAATAAGGTGTCCAGAAGGACTTTGCACGGCTTGCTCCACGCCGTCCCAAAGGCGACAAGGACAGGACGCGTCGAGGCCAGCACAACCGAGTCAAAATCTGACTCGGCAATATCCTGGACGGTGTTTTCGGACGAAATCCCCACGTTCAAAACTGTAATCAGGAACTGTGCCAGAGAATATAGATTTACGTAATATACTGTTTCATAGTTATTTATGTATTTAACGATGCCACGTCATTAACATGCAAAAAGTTGTATATACGAAATAACATATACAAAAAACACGAAGATTCGTAAGATCAAGGCCCTCTGTTCGAGGCAAAGTCGGCCGCCGACTGGTGGGTGAGGGCGGGGAGGGGCCTGGATTACGATGTGAGGATCGACGGGGCCAAGGATGGGGTGGAGATGTCGTGGGCGGTGTTTCGTGTGCGCTTTTTATGGAACGGAACAGCTTTGATCAGCGTGTAGATCCGAATCTGGCAAGCATGTTGTTGCTGGAGTTGGCACAGGAGAGGTCTATAGACGCTGCGCTTGATAAGTTGTTGAGCCGCGCGGTGCAGCGGCCGGACCTGGTCTGTATGCAGGTGTGGCTCGTTGAGGGAAACCAGGGCGAGGAAAGACCTCCGACCGGAAACCTGAAAGCTGATAATCCGGAGGAGGGGAGATGGTTGAGGATGTTTGCCGGGATTGGAAAGGATCTGAATGGGAACCTGGTGCGGGGAAAGCCATACTTCGACAGAGATTGTTGTGTGGAGATGGGGGGGGGATTGTTGGGGCGTGTGGCGGCAACGGGTCAAAGTGAGGTGGAGCGGGGTGTGGAAGGTGTGGCGGACGAGTTGGGCGGGGCGGAATGGGTGCGTCAACAGGCCCGGAGCTGCGGGGCGACGGCGATCCAGTACAAAGGCGAGGTACTGGGTGTGATGGCGGGTTTTTCGACGGAGCCGGAATTGGCGGAGACGCCAATGTGGGGAAGGATTTTTGCCGATCACATTGGCGCGGCGATAGCGAATGCGCGCGCGTTTGAGGAGATCGAGCGGCTGCGGGCGCAGGTCGAGTTGCAGAATGTTTATTTGAAGGAGGAGATCGAGGAGGCGAAGGCCTTCGGGTGCCTGGTGGGACGCAGCGAGGCGCTGCGCCAGACGATTTCCCAGATTGATTTGGTGGCGCCGACCGAGGCATCCGTGCTGATTTTGGGTGAAACAGGGACGGGCAAGGAGCTCGTGGCGCATGAGATTCATCGGCGGAGCGGGCGGAAGGAAAAGCCGCTGGTGCGTGTGAACTGCGCGTCCATTCCGCGGGATTTGTATGAGAGCGAGTTTTTCGGCCATGTGAGGGGGGCGTTTACAGGCGCGTTGAGAGATCGTGCGGGACGCTTTGAGGCGGCAGAGGGCGGCACCTTGTTCCTGGACGAGGTGGGGGAGATCCCCCTCGAGTTGCAGGGAAAGTTGTTGCGCGTGTTGCAGGAGAAGCGCTACGAGCGGGTCGGCGAGGAGCGAAGCCGCACAGCGGACGTGCGAATTATCGGGGCGACAAACCGGGATTTGAAGGGCGACGTGGCCGCCGGACGATTCCGGCAGGATTTGTTTTACCGGTTGCATGTGTTCCCGATCGAGGTGGTGCCGTTGCGGGAACGGCTCGAGGACGTGCCTCTCCTGGCCGAGCATTTTGTCGAGATGTCTGTGCGGGAATTGCGATGCGCGCGTCCGCGATTGACGCGCGAGAATGTGGCTCAGCTCCAAAGATATGATTGGCCGGGGAATGTGCGCGAATTGCGGAATGTGATTCAACGCGCGGTCATTCTCGCCCGCGGCGGGGCGCTCCGGTTTGATCTGCCGGGCCGGAGCCGGGGAGGCAGAGAAAAGCCCGAGGTCAAACACCCGAAATCCGGGAAGCGGGAGGAATCCAGGGACAATCTGTCGGCCGCCGGCGCCGGTGAATACGGATTGGCGCCGGCGGGACTGCAGGACCCGGGGAGAGACAATCCGGCATCCGGGATTTCAAATCAGGCGGAGGGTGGCAAGGGGTTTTTGACCGAGGCGGAGTTGCGGGAGCGCGAGAGAGCCAATTTGTTGTCGGTGCTCGAGTTGACAGGCTGGCGTGTGATGGGGAAAAACGGAGCGGCTGAGTTGCTGGGGGTAAAGGCAACAACACTTTTCTCGAGGATGCGGAAGTGGGGGCTGGAGAAGCCCCCGGGAATCTAACCCGCATAGTTCACACGGCGCGCGAAACGCCGACAGGCTCCAGCGCCGACGTTTTTTTGGCTGACACCACCGGAACGTCCAAAGCGGGGACCCTGAGTTTTGTTGGCGGGAGGCAGTCAGGAACGACGGCGAAATTGCCGACGACACAGCGCAGTCTTGACTTGCCTCCGCGCAATGCTTATCCCAAACCAACAATCACAACGACCATGTACCGAGTCATTGGCGCAGATGGTAGAGAATATGGACCTGTCACCGCCGAGGTCCTGAAGCAGTGGATCGCTCAAGGCCGCGCAAACGCAGCCACCCGGGTTTGCCTGGAGGGCGCCACAGACTGGATGCAGCTTGGCAGCCTGCCGGAATTTGGATTCTCCGGGGCGAGGCAGCCGGATGCGCCCGCCTGGCCGCCGCTCGGCCGGCCGGCGGAACCTCCCGCACCCGGGCAATTCCACGGAACGGAAACTGCTGAGGCCATGGCCCGGGACGCCATCTCGAACGATTACCGTTTTGATATCAGCCGATGCTACAGCCGCGCGTGGGACCTGATGATGAAACATTTTTGGCTGACGGTGGGCTCGGCGGCCCTGGTCCTGTTGATTCTCACCGCCGCCAGCGCGGTGCCGTTTGCCAGCCTGCTCCTGACCAGCGTCTTCCTCGGCGGGCTCGATTGGCTTTACCTCAGGCTGCTTCGGGGTGAGAGGGCGGAGTTGTCGGATGCGTTTGCCGGCTTCAGCGGGCTTTTCGTTCCGCTCATGCTTTTCAGCCTGGTGAGCCAGATTCTCATCGGCGTCGGCTTTTTGTTCTGCATTCTGCCGGGGATTTACCTGACGGTTGCGTGGGTGCCTTTTGGGGCGTTGCTCATTATGGACAAGAAAGTTGATTTCTGGCCGGCCATGGAACTCGCGCGAAAAGTCGTCTCGCATCACTGGTGGCAGATGCTCGGTTTCATCCTGCTGGCATTCCTGATCAACATTCTCGGTGTCATGGCCCTCTGCATCGGGGTTTTTTTCACAATTCCCCTCACCACGATTGCGACGGTCGTTGCGTACGAGGAAGTGTTCTCACGGGTCAATCCCCCGGCGCCGATCCCATCGCCGCTTCCGCCGCCGCCGGCCACGCCGTCATGACAATTGCGTTTTTGGGTGCTTGAGGCATTCTGCTCCGGCGTGGAGCGTTTGCACAAATGTTTTGGGAGCCGTTACTGGGTGGCGGCTTTCGCCGGCCTTTTGCTGGCCTGTGCTTTTCCGACCATTGGTCTTGCCGGCCTGGCATGGGTGGCTCCGGCCATCCTGGCGGGCTCCGCGCTCGGACGCGGCGGATGGGAGCGATTCCGCATTGGTTACGTCGGGGGGCTGGTTTTTTACCTCGTCTCGCTTTGTTGGCTGCTGCACATCCCGTTTCGTTGGATGGGCGTGCCGATCGGTCCCGCTGCGGGGTTGCTTGGGCTCAGCGCTTACATGGCTCTGTATCCGGCCGTGTGGGTGTGGCTGGTGACCAGCGCTGCGATGGCCGGGAGCGGCGCCGTGGAGATGTCCTGGCGGGATGCGGCGGCGCATCTCGTGAAGCAAGGCTGGCTCCGACGCGCCGGCGTGGCGCTCTACGCAGCGGTTGCGTGGGTCGGGCTCGAAATGATCATCGCGCGGCTGTTCACGGGTTTCCCCTGGGATTTGCTCGGTGTGTCCCAATACCAATTCACGCCGCTGATTCAGGTGGCGGCTTTCACGGGTGTTTACGGCGTCTCGTTCGTCGTCATCTGGGGCAGCGCGGCCATTCTCATGGCCGTCCTGGTTTTGACGCAGCGCCCCGCGGCCCGCTCGCTCTGGGCCGCCGAATTGATTCTTCCCGTGCTCGCGGTGGCCGGATTGTTCACCTATGGCATGCGGCAGGTCCGCAATGCCGAACCTCCGTCGCGCACCATTCGCGTGGCCCTGCTCCAGCCCGCCATCCCGCAAACGCTCATTTGGGATTCATCAAAGAATCTCGAACGGTTCCGGGAAGTCCTCCGGCTTTCGGAGAGCGCCCTCACGAATAAACCGGACCTGCTCATCTGGCCGGAATCGGCTGTGCCCGCGCTCCTGAGGCAGGACCAGGACACGCATGACGCCATCACCGGCCTGGCCCGCGATCACAGCACATGGATGATTATCGGCGCGGACGATTTTTCGGTGAAGCCCGACGCCGCAAGCCCGCGTGACGTGCATTACTACAACGCGAGCTTCCTGATCGCTCCGGACGGCTCGATTCTCGACACCTACCGCAAGCGCAGTCTCGTCATCTTCGGCGAATACGTGCCCCTCGAACGCTGGCTCCCGTTTCTCAAATACGTCACGCCCATCGAAGGCGGATTTACCCCCGGGGAACAGGCTGAGCCGTTCGAGCTTCCGAGCCTCGGAATCGTCACGTCGGTCCTGATCTGCTTCGAGGACATCTTCCCGGGGCTTGCCCGCGAAGGCGCGCAGCCGGACACGGATTTTCTGGTGAACCTGACAAACAACGGCTGGTTCGGCGAGAGCGCCGCACAATGGCAACACGGCGCAACCGCCGTCCTGCGCGCGGTGGAGAATGGGATCCCGCTGGTTCGCTGCTCCAATAACGGTCTCACCTGCTGGGTGGATCGCTACGGACGCATCCGGCAGATCTTCCGCGACGCCTCGGGCTCGGAATACGGCAAAGGCTTCCTGCTGTGCGACATTCCCGTGCTTGGCCCGGATGAGCTGCGCGAGCCTACTCCTTACCACAGGCATGGCGATCGCTTTGGCTGGGCCTGCACGCTCATCGCCGCCCTCTGGCTCCCAATCAATTTCAGGCCGGGAGGAAAATCCCCGGCAGCTTGAGCCTCCCAATCTCGGGCTCACGAACCGTTGAGAACCCGCTCAGGCCGTGGGTCATGAGATTGATCTGGTCCAGGTCCTCCTGAATTATCGCAAGCCACTCCGGCTGACGGGCCGTCGCCGCCGTCAGCAGCCGGGGCGGGTTAAACGCATCGAGCGCCACCCGAAGCTCCTCGATGAAGTTTGTGTATTGCGACGCCTCGGCGGTCCTCAGCGGCTCCCAGTCAATATCAATGCCGTCGTAACCTTGCGTGGCCATGAAATTGGTCAGGCTGTTGATGAAAACCGCGCGATTCGTGGGACCTGTTGCGCTCGGGAAACCGGCCCCGTCGTATTCCGCCACGGAAATCAGGGCCTTGAGCCCGGCATTGTGCGCGTAGGTCACCAGGTCATTGCTCGGCACGGTAGAGCGAGGCGAAGGCGCGGTGTTCGTGGGTGTCTTCCCAATCAATGAGCGAGCCGGCGCGACCGACGGCCAGCACGTCGTTGAGGACGTTCCGGGCGTAGGCGGTGAGGGAAGTGCCGAGCATGTCCGCATCATCGACGAAATCCTCGAGGGCGCGGCCCAGGGCGGTTGAGGGTTGATCCGCCTTCGCCAAGCCTCCTGCGCCAAGGCGACTGCGGCCTGAGGCTACGGCGGACAGGGGGTTGAGGGTTGGGGCGGCGTCTTCGGCCTTTACGGCGTCTTCACCGGCGAGGACATCGCGCGCGCGCAACCAGGCGGG
>CAYNZC010000122.1:0-11680 GCA_964401575.1 uncultured Verrucomicrobiota bacterium | reverse complement strand
CCGTGATAAGGTTAGGTACTGTTCTTTCCAGGGGGCGATAATTCTTTTGGAGCGGAAATTTTCCGAAATTATCCCTTACCACGGAGCCGGGCAGGGTGATGAGCCAGGGCAGCGGTGCGGGCGGGGGCGCCGGGGGCATGAGTGGGTGTTAGCGGGGGAAGGGGACTGGGGATGAGGGGATCGTCTGTGGGTAGACGATAAAAACCAAACTACTATCGTGCGGCACAAGAACGGTAAGTCTGATACCACATGGCTGAATGCATCCCCGATTGTCTTTCTGCAAAGGCAAGCCATGGTGAGTAACGCACATTCGCGCTTT
The DNA here is from genome assembly GCA_964401575.1 of uncultured Verrucomicrobiota bacterium. Classification (GTDB taxonomy): domain Bacteria; phylum Verrucomicrobiota; class Verrucomicrobiia; order Limisphaerales; family UBA8199; genus CAYNZC01. The sequence continues at coordinate 11,361 of CAYNZC010000122.1, read as the reverse complement.
TTAAAAAAAAACTTCCCGATGACTATCTTATCTATTACAAGCCCAATATCGACAACCGGCATCCGGATTTTTATTGACGGGGGGGTGCAAGGGGAAAAAAGATCTTTAACACGCACCGGGGCCCGTATCCTTTCGACCAGAAATCCTTTGAACCCGAACAGGATACCGGTACGAAAAAGGTCTTGACTGACATGGACGCACAGGAAGTTCATCATCTGACATACAGCGATGAGGATCTGGCAGAAGACCTCGCTGCTGTCGGGGTCCGGCTCCCGGCCGCACGGGTGCTCGTGTTCCTTGCACGGGTTGTGTAGGCAACTGCCGGACAGATCCGGAGGGGCACGGACCAGGCATCTCCCGTGGTGAGCAGGGCCCTGCGCCAGCTCGCCGAACAGGGCTGGGTGGCCGGCCGCAGGGACGGGAAAGGTACCCGGATGATGAAGGGCTGGCGGTACTCCCTCGCATGGCCGTTCGACGCGATCGTGGAGACGGTCCACGCGGAGACCGGTGACGGCGGCCCGGCATGGACCCGGATGGAGCGGGGGACCCGGCACAAGTACGGGGATCCAGAAGGGGCGGGTTCCTGGTAGGCCGGAAGAGAGGACTCTGCGTTATGCCGGGGATACGTTACCCGGCCTCCGGTGTGTCAAGTGCTGATCCCGACCATTCGATCAGTTTCCTTTTCAGTTCCTCTTTGGAGGGCAGGTAGAGCTGGTACTGCGAGGCATAGATGTTCGCATTCTCAGGCAGGGTGAGTTTTACGAGAGCATCGTTCTTTGTTTTACAGAGGATCATACCGATAGTCGGGTTCTCGTCTTTGAGTTTTACTTCGCGGTTGTAATAATTGACGTACATCTGCATCTGGCCCAGGTTCTCGTGGGTAAGTTTCCCGATCTTGAGGTCGATTAAGACATAGCACCGGAGGATACGGTTGTAGAACACCAGGTCCACGAAAAAATTCTCTGAGTCGAACGTGAACCGTTTCTGCCGGGATTCAAACAGGAATCCTTTGCCGAGTTCCAGGAGGAAGGTTTCGAGCTTGTCGATGATTGCGGATTCGATTTCATTTTCAGAATAGTGCGTTTTTTCATCGAGCCCGAGAAATTCGAGGACATAAGGATTCTTGAGCACGTCTTCGGGCTTTTCAATGATGTGACCTTTCTGTGCAAGAGCCCTGACTCCTTTTTTATCCCGGCTGAGTGCGAGCCGCTCATAAATACCGGTGTTGAACTGCCGTTTGAGTTCGGAGAGCGACCAGTTGTTCTGCCAGGATTCTATTTCATAAAACCGGCGCTCGTTTAGGTTGTCGATATTCATGAGGAAGATATAGTGCGACCAGCTGAGGGTGAACGGGGGGGTAAATTGGGCAGACAGTGTCTGCCCAATTGGAGTTTCCACAGGGGTTTTTGCCGGCAATTGCGCAGACAGTGTTTGCGCAATTTGTGGAGTCAGGTTGCGGTATTCGAGATAAAACCGGCGTATATACTCAAGGTTTCTCTTTGAAAACCCGCGCCCAAGCTCTTTGGTCAGTCTGTGTGAAAGTTCCCGTACTATTCGTTCCCCGTATTCCGCCCGTTTGCTTCCTTGTTGTTCATATTCCACAATCCGCCGGCCGATCTCGAAGTTAGTGGCGACCTGCAGGGTGTTGACGTTCCGGCTTGCAGCCCTGCGAGCGCTTTGTACCAGTTCACGGATCTCTTTTACGAGGGGGAGGAGAAGATCTCCGGTGCTGGTGGCGTTATTGTCGTCCCCGTGTTTCATGACTGCTCCGTTCTCCTCTATTCGTGATGTCGGGAGAAGTGAGGATAAGGAGCCCGGTTGGCGGGGTGAAAGTGCAGCAGAGGATAAAAAAACCGGAGCCGTGCAGATCACCGGGGCTCTGAATTTGTTTTTTTATTCCAAACAACTATCGTGCTACGGAGAAAACTTAAACCTGATACTTTAATGGCTGACTGCATTCCTAAACGAATTCCATCTTCTGCAAGTCAGGGTGAACGACGCACATTTAATCTTTTAAGAAATCTTCCCGATGATTATCTCGTTTACTATGAGCCCAGTGTTTCGAATCGCAATCCCGATTTTGTTGTGATTGGTCCGGATCTCGGAGTAGTTATTATTGAAGTAAAAGGATGGTTTTATGATGATATTCTTCGTCTGAACAACAAAGAGGTCATCATCAATTACAAAAATTGTGAGACATCCGAGCTTCACCCTCTTGAACAAGCCAGAGGATATTTGTGGAAAATTAAAGGAAATTGTGACAAAAATCCGAAAAAATCTGTTCTTTTAAACAAAGACGGGAAATACAAGAATAAATTCTGCTTCCCATTCTGTCACTTTGTGATTCTGTCCAATATTTCGCGCGATAATGTCGAACGTCATGTTGAACATGATCTCTATGAAATATTCAGACCGGAAAACACCCTTTTTAGCGACCAGCTCAGGGATCTTGAAAATGCAGATCCTGAAAAAATCAAAAAAACCCTCCGGAATTTTTGTGATCCATTCTGGGAATTTTCACCACTTACATTAGAGCAAATCGATGTGATTCGATCCATACTTCATCCGGAAATAATTTTGAGTTACATCCCGTCAAAACCGGTAACCCCTGAAGAAATGGAGCAATATTTTGATCTCGAGGTTCTTGATCGTAAGCAGGAAAATAACGCCCGGATGATTGGAGAAGGTCATCGCATTATTTATGGCGTTGCCGGTTCGGGAAAGACGGTTCTTCTTGTTGCACGGGCAAAATGGCTTCATGATCGGGATCCCGAGGCAAAGATCCTGGTTCTTTGTTATAATGTTACCCTGAGTGCATATCTCAAACATGCGTTAAAGGGGTATCCGAGGGTAGAGATATTCCACTTCGATGGGTGGGCAATTCATAATGGTATCCATCGGTACTCACAGGATCCTGCAACCGGGGATGTTGAGAAAGATGTGAACCTCGGCGTAAGACTCCTTGAGTTCCTTAAACTGAAATCGAGAGACTATCGGAATTTTAATGCGATTCTTGTTGATGAAGCGCAGGATTTTCCACCGGTCTGGTTCTCATGCATCCTTGAAGCCATGGATGATCCCATCAACGGAGATCTCCTGATCGTATGTGATGGTAATCAGGGCATCCGGCTGATTGAAGCAATCAGCTGGAAATCTCTGGGAATCAAAGCCCAGGGAAGAACGATTCATTCAGCTTTTGATCTCGACAGGAATTACCGGAATACCCGGGAGATCCTCCAGCTCGCATCACATTTCACATCCAGGACCATTTCAGATAACGAAGATTCAATCTCGATTGTGCCGGTGAATCCTAATCAGGCTATCCGGAGGGGGTCGAAACCCCGTCTGATCAAAGGAAAAGATCATACAGATGAATGCCGGATTGTTACAAATCTTGTGAGGTTGTTCATCGAGGGAAAGGTCGAATTTCAGAATAAGAAGATACAGTTACGCCCGAAAGACATTGGAATTCTGTACCGGAAAAAGCCGTACAAAGAACAGGATATTTTCGAGAAGTTCCTTGATGATCTCAGTACCATTGCTCCGGTAACCTGGCTGAACAGAGACAGGTATTCACGAACTCAGGTATTTGAACCAACCATTAAGGTTCAGACAATCGCTTCTGCAAAGGGTCTCCAATACAAGGCGGTCTTTCTCATGTGGTCGGACCTGTTTGCCACATCTGCAGATCCGGAAAATGAACAACGGTATCTGTATGTTGCACTGACACGGGCGGAGAATACCCTGATAATTTCCTATTCGGAAATCAACGAATTTATCGAAAAAATGATTAATTCAGGTGATTGTGTCCTGATTCAGTCCAATGCAGATAATCAGAAGAGGAACCCGTCTGAAGACGACAAAGCAAATTCTCTTGAGAAGATTCGCCAAAAGCATCCCAATGCCTATGCTCCATGGACTCAGGATGATGATGAAAAATTAACAAATCTCCATTTTTCAGAAGATTTTACCGACAAAGTCCGGAATAAAATTATAACTATTCTGGAAATGGGTGAGACCAGATCCTTTCGCCGAGGCGGCTTTCATACCTTTGTAGAGGATCAGATAGCAGCACTGGCAGTTGAATTTGAGCTGAAGAGCAGACGCCGGTTCGGTCTTGGGGTTGATGATGCCCTGTGGGGCTCCGCAGATGTTGGATGGCTTATGGATTCCATCCCGGTCGCTGTTTTTGAGATCGACAGTTCCTTTAGAGTAAAATCAATCTGGAATCTGACTCAGAAAAATATCCCGAATAAATTCTGGGTCTATTGCGGCAAAATGGATATACAGACACTCAAGAAGATCGAAGCTATTGAAAAGGATCACGGAATCCATGTAATTCACCTCAATCGTACGATACCATATATCCGGGGCAGGTCGAAAACGGGAACACCGGAACCGGTCAAGGAAATACCGAAGATGCGCGGGAAAAAACCGGAATCACACATACCCCCGTCTCTGATGGAGACCTATAATCTGTATTTTGAGGATTATCCCGTTGAAAAGATCGCCGAGATTCGGGGGTTTAAACCATCAACAATTATCGATCATTTTATCCAGCTCATGCGCCTGGGCATATTCATCGAAATTGATAAGCTGGTTTCTGAAGAAAAACGGATGGGAATAATCGAAGCGATCGATCAGACCGGGTATCATAAGTTAAAGCCTCTGAAGGATCAGTTAGGTCCGGATTATTCATACGATGAGATCAAACTGGTTGTAGCGTATGAAGATCTCAAATGATAATATTGTCCCTTTTTATCGAGTAACCAACTGGTTCCCCGATATTAGTAAGCAATCAAGCGATTGAAAAAATCATTTATAGTATTTTTTGTAGCAGGTATAGCAGACAGGTTTTTCAACTGATTGTTTGGATTCTGTTCCACAGACATGACAATATTTCTCAGGATATTTGGGATCGGAATATTTTGCCCATATGGGATAACATTTAGCACAGAGTGGTTTATCCGGATTCAGTTCCATTTGAACGTGGCAGCGAATACAAAAACCATTATTTTTTTCTGATTTGGGGAGCGGTTTCACTGATGGCTTTTCCTTGGCAGGTTCTGCCTTGGTGGGTTTCGTTTGTTCATTGTCAAAGGTCACTTTATATTGTATTTTATCTGCCTCTTCGATTAAGCGGGTTACTTCTTTGAAGATTTTATCGTAGATTTCCTTATCTTCAACAGCGTCATAAATGAGTCCAACTTCTTTGTTATTCTGCTGAGAATGTAAGTACAAATTCATTGAGGTAATGATAGCCGTAGATTCGTTAAGATAGATTTTAGCATGAAGACCTTCAATCGATTTTATTTTTGCATTTTCAAGGTCTTGGAGAAAACTAATATCATCGGGAGACCAGTTGCTATCTGTTCGACAAACCACCTTGATATCGATTAATGGCTGACGATCTGCTTCCCTTATCAAACTTCTTAGATTTTTTGAAATTTGAAGATAAGGACTAATTAAGAACAATTGTTTACGCGCATTTTTTACTAATTCATCTAAAGCGGCAGAAACTCCGTTAGTTGTATAAAATTTTACCACTCATGCACCTCGATACAACTTCTCACTCATCGAATAAATAAATCATTATTTTGTTGTACATTTTTCACAACTTTTGCTTTCATTGAAAATCATCCACTTATCGTTTTATTCGCTTTTTTCATCAATCCCGCAGGAATCGGGTTATGTAATCGCCATACAATACTCATCGGTTTGCTTCCAGTATGGCTCACATAACTCGCTGTGCCTAAACACACATAGGGCTGAGAGACGTTATTGACTTTGTCAAATTCTCTGACAAAAAATAAGACTTTTGATCCGAGTTTTTCGTGGTTAATGTATCGTTGGCCGGTAGGAGATGATGCCGATGTGGTACTCTGTGATTGCCAGTGAAACAGCGTCTCGTTGATCGCATAGTCCTTGTACATTGTGGAAGGTGAGAAGTGCTTCTCGGACTTATTCAACGTGATTAAAAAAATATCGAGGTTCTTATCTCTCAAAAAGAGAACTCCTTCACGTTTTCCCGCAACACTACTCTTTTCTGGTGTCCAATGTCCAAGACCCGCAAATAGCTGATCTCGCGAATAGGTGCAATGGAGCGATAAGCCAGTCTTAAAACCAACATCAATCTCCTTTTCGAGAACTTCTGTCTTATCCTCTAAATAGGAGAGAAGACCGTTGACCTCATTAACTCCCCAGCTGTTCTTAAGGAATTCTTGCAGTCCCGCAGAAGCAGTCGGATAATTCATGTCATGCGAGGATTTTGGATACAAGGAATACCAGAGTACGGAGAATTTCGGATCCGTTTCAAGAGTCCGATCGCGTGTGGTGATGTATTGCCGAATAAACCGGATCATTGATGGCGAATCGAGATTTTGCAGCCGTTTCGCTGCTGTGCGAATCTGATCATCCTCTTCTGGGGATGGTTTTTCACATTGTTTTGCCTCAGCACAGAGTTGACGGAAACTTGATTTTCCATAGATGTCCTGGGGGGAAAGATCATAATAAGATAAAAATTCTTTAATCCCAAGCGGTTTTTCAGACTCTTGCGTGAACCGGGCAATCTTCTGAATGAGCACATCCCGTTTCTTAAGCGATTGGTCAATATGGGAGAGAACCGTCTCCTGAGCAACCTTCTCTAAACTGATAAAGCATCCACGAGGAAGGGAAAAAGTATTTTTCTCTATTTGCTGAGCGAGGGGGATCGTAATATCAGTTACCAGGGCCCGATATTTTGCATCAAACTGATAATTTTCATGCTGACGGCCAACAAAATCTAACACCGTGAGACATTCTTTCCCTTCGGCAAGCCGGAGGCCTCTTCCCAGTTGCTGAATAAAAACCGTCAAACTCTCTGTAGGCCGTAAAAAGAGAATGGTATTCACTTCAGGGATATCCACTCCCTCATTGTAAAGATCAACGACAAAGATGAAGTGAATCTCTTTGTTCAGTAATCTTCTTTGAACTGAATTTCTCTCCTCTGAAGCACTCTCTGAACTCAAAGAGGTAGAAGGAATTCCAAATTGGGTAAAAGCATCCGCCATGTATTTTGCATGCTCAATACTCACGCAAAATCCGAGACCAATAACATTGTCAATATCAGTTACATAGTGGAGCAGTGATTTCCGAATATGATCCGCTCGTTCGAGATTGCCGGTATATTCCTTTGAAAGGGCCGCCTGATTGTATTTCCCTCGTGACCAGTCAATATTTTCAAGACTCACCTTATCGGTGACACCAAAATAATGGAAGGGGGCAAGGAGATTTCTCCCAATTGCTTCAGAGAGCCGGATTTCAGCGGCAATCCGGCCATCAAAATAGCCAAGGATATCAAGATTATCCATCCGTTCCGGGGTTGCAGTCAATCCAACGAGGATTTTTGGCCGATAATACGAGAGGAGTTTTTGATACGATTTCGCTGCTGCATGATGAAATTCATCGACGATGATAAAATCATAATATGTTGGCGAAGTTTTCGATGAGAAATCCGTGCTGTTGAAGGATTGAATCGAGATGAAAAGGTGATCTTTTTGGGCGGGAATTTCCCCATGAATGCCGATACCACCAAAGTTATAATCTCTCAAAATATTCCGGAATGTGTAGAGACTCTGTTTCAGAATCTCTTCCCGATGTGCAACAAAAAGGAGTTGGGCATGAGGATTCACCGTATCTCTATAGCGGCGGAAATCGAAGGCAGAAATTACCGTTTTGCCAGTACCTGTTGCCGCCACAATGAGATTCTTGTTATGATTATGAATCGTCCTTTCAGCCTGCAATCGTTCAAGAATTTCCTTCTGGTAGTAAAACGGAGTAATATCGAAGAAGAATTGGTCTCTATCATCCTTGGATTCTTTTTGTTCTCGTTTAATCGCGTTGAGGAAGACAGCCCGGTCTTTCTCTTCAAAGGGAATGAACTCCGGATCATTCCAGTATGTTTCAAACGATGCCTGTATTTTTTCAATGAGAGGACGAGAATCCTTCTCCGTGAGTTTAACATTCCATTCAAGACCTGACGTTATCGCGGGATTTGAGAGATTCGATGACCCGATGTAGGCAGAAGAAAATCCAGAATCACGTTTGAAATAGTACGCTTTTGCATGGAGGCGTGTTCGTTCAGTATCATACGAAATTCTGACTTCCGTATTGGGTAATTTTGCAAGGAACTCAATGGCACGGATATCGGTCGCACCCATGTATGCTGTCGTAATGACTCGTAGCTTGCCCCTTTTAGTGAATGTTGAGAGCTCATCCATCAGGAGCCGGATGCCGCTCCATTTAATGAATGACACAAGCATGTCGATCCGATCAGCCGATCCGATTTCCGCTTTGAGTTCTTGAATCAAACTAGGTTCAATCGAAGAACCGGTAAATAAACTGCTTTGAGAAAGAGAAGTGACCGGCCTTTGACCGAGTGCTGCGGAATGGGAAGGTGAAATTGGATCATCAATGGCGAGAAGGACCTGCCCTTCATCATTAATTTTACAATGATTGAGGCACTCCTGCTCTGTTTTTGTTGCCAACAACTTGATGATTTCATTGCAGCAGTCAATTTGCTCCTGAATTGATGCATCGTGAGAATCTTGTAAAAAATCCAGCGACTTCTTGAGAACCGGGTTGAGATATTGTGCGAGAAGAACCGATGAATCAAAATTTTTTAGATTCTTTTTTGTGATATGGTCGGTATGCACCCCTAATTGTAACAATTTTTCTTCAAGATGAGAATTAATTATTTGCTCGTAAAGCCCGGCGGATAATTTACTCATTTTTTCAAGACCTGAATTAATTGATAGTAGATAGTAAATGGAATTAACAATTTTCTTTTTGAGGAATGGTCAGATTTTTTTAGGTTCCGACATGCCGAAAGACATTGTCGATTCCCGCTACCCGTGCCAATAGCTTGGATATGATCCCAATCGCCTGCCCCAACAGCCTAAATGAACATAGTCGTGGAAAGAGGGATATCCTGGGGGAGAATACTCCTATAATTACGAGACCCACTCCATTCCACCGATGAGAACCCCCTTCCCGCATCGCGGGCAGGACGGCGCATGATCATTGTCCGGCTCAAGTATCAGGAATCTGTTTTCACACACCGGGCACCGGACAGCATCCTCGTCCAGGTATTTTTCCTGAGGCTCATGATCCCCGAGCCAGATCAGGTAATGATCGCGGCAGGGCTCCTTAAACTCCACAAGAATGACATCCACAACTTTGTCGCAGGTAGAACAGTAGAGTTTCCCGAAGAACCCGTACACACCCCGCTCTGCTGCCGCTTCTGAAACCGGGACCGGATGGCCATATTCATGACACCGGCCGTTCTCATCCCGGTAAAATTCCCAGGGGCCTGAGGTTTCGACAGAATAGTTACATGCGTTACAATGCAGGGTATATCCCGCTCCCATGATGTTCGCTCCGGAGAATTTTTACGAATCCCTATGACTAGAACGCTCTCCCGGCATGTTCACTCTTCCGTCACCCGGCTTTCGGATCATTCTCCATGCGGGACACACGTTCCTCTTATATTCCGGCTGTAGAGGATATCGTCAATCGGGAAATCTCAGAAAATGGCTGTCTCTCGATTACCTTTTGTTGTATCAATGAGTGGCAAGACCTCCAGTACTCCCTGAATATCCCGTTCAACATAAATAACGCCGAAGATCGCTTCCGCAAAGGTTCCTTGAATCTTTTCGAGCTTTTTTTCCTTACGTTCAGCACAATCCTGATAAAACCTGCATTGGTACAGATTCCACCGATTACAAAGTTCTGATAAATTTTTGTTCGTCTCAAGAGATTTTCGTTTATCGTGTAACTTTTCCGGTGTAATGCCCGGCTCCCAGACATGCAATAATGCAGCATAGTTGATCGCACTATCTCCAATCCATGCAAGCGATGCTGCAGTCTCCGGACTGTCGATAAGATATTTTAGATCCTCCTTGGAAATCGGAAGCTGATGATCCTCTCCGAATTTTTTAATTTCATTAAAGGTTTTTCGCGTTCCTCGCATCATCATGGCAGTCAGAATAAGATTCCTGTCCTTGAACGATCCCAGATCGGCCGTAATTAACGGTAACGCAGATTTCTCAAAAAGTGAGATTTGTGCCAGGATTTTTTCCAGATCCGTGACCCATCTACTGTACTTTTCATGTTCTTTTTTCTTCAAACCAGGTTCATTACAGAGCAGCAAGGAAAATTCCGCGAGCTTCCGAATCGTTTCTTCGATCTCAACAGTCCGGAATTCAATTTTTCCCATCCCTCACTCCTCCTTCTCGCAGCTCTCGCACAGGTCCCCGTACGGGCACCAGCCGCACCGCTGGTAATCCGGCCGGGCCGGGAAGTCTCCGGCAAGGATTCCCGCAATAAGCTTCTCCAGGTTCTCGCTGAAGGCCACCAGGGTATCCACGGTCGGCTCATAATCCACGAGCTTGTTGTCCTTGAGATAAAAAAGCGTTGCCCGTTCCGGTAATTTCCCGTACATTGCCTGGATGGCCATGGCGTACAGGTTGAGCTGGATATTCTCGGGCAGGTTCTTCTTCGTGATGTCGGAGGGTTTCTTCCCGGACTTGAAATCGATGACCACATAGCCGCCCCGGGGGGACTGCTCGATGCGGTCGATGAACCCGTGCATCTCGCGGCCGGCAAAGGGGAAACTGAACTCCTTCTCCCGGTCAACGAGCGTGTTGGTGTTTGCCGAGAGCCACGCGAGATAGGTGTCCAGCAGCTCCTGTGCTGACACTTTCTTCTGGCCGGACTGGGTCTCGGACTCGAAGAGTTCCGGCGTCCAGTGCTCCTCAAGGAGACGGGCAACCTGCTCTTTCTGGGGCTGCAGGGGGTCCAGGTGCTCTATCACGGCATGGACGCTCGACCCGAGCGCTGCAGCCGGGGCAGCTCCGAGTGGTTCGGGTATCTTGAGGATATAGGAGAACTTGTACTGCAGCGGGCAGTCCTGGTACTTCTTCAGCCCGGATGCCGAGAACCGCATGGAGTCCGGGATAACCGGCAGCGATGGCGGAGCACCGATGAGATCCGGTATGGGGGTATCGCACCGGACGCACCCGATAAAGTGCTCCTGGTCAAACTCCTGTGTCCCTTCCTCAGTATAGCCCCGGAGCCGCTCGAGCGTGAACAGGTTCTGGAGGGCGGTTGAGAGGCGCATCTCCGCAATCGCCCGGATCGTCTGTTCCTGCAGGGAGGTTTTAAGCTCCTCCGCGGGAGTTGTTTCCCGGACCGGAAGGTCTGCCCCTCGTTCCGGGGGTTCGGTGAGCGTGATGAGGGGATTTTGCCGGAATCCGAGCTCCTCCAGAAACAGCGAGGGTTTTGTCTCCCGCTTGTTCCCGCCATACCATTTCGCGTACGTGA
>CAYNZC010000121.1:9679-11969 GCA_964401575.1 uncultured Verrucomicrobiota bacterium | reverse complement strand
GCTTCATGAATACTCGCTGGCTATCTGCGCGGGTTTTGATGATCAGCCTTCCAATTTTTTACGGTGCATGGCATAGGTAACACCGTATGCACAAACACACAGGGATCAGACGCCGGGATTTTCTTGCTGGAGCAGCGATTGGAGTGACTGCCCTTACATCGGCGCGGTCTGTGGCACAGGCGGCGATTACCATGAGTGACTCAAAAAAGCGTTTGAAAGGATTAGCGGAGCCCGCGTTTCGTCCGCTGGCGCCGGGCTCGATTGTGGCGGAGGGATGGCTCGAGCGCCAACTGCGGATTCAGGCGGATGGTTTGAGCGGGCATCTGGATGAGTTCTGGCCGGACGTGGGGCAGAGCCAGTGGTTTGGCGGCAAGGCGGAGGGGTGGGAGCGGGCGCCCTATTGGCTGGACGGGTTCATTCCACTGGCGTGGGCGCTGAATGATCCCGCCTTGAAAGCGAAGGCGGGGCGTTATGTGGACCACATTGTCTCCGCGCAACGGCCCGATGGGTGGTATGCGCCTTTTCCTGCCGATGCGAGTGCGCGGACGTATGATTTGTGGGCGATACTGCTGGCGAACAAAGTGCTCGCGCAATACCACGAAGCCACGGGTGACGAACGTGTTCTCGAGGCTGTGAAGCGCAATTTGAAGGCGACCTTGACGGCGCTGGATCGCACTCCGTTGTTCGGCTGGGGCCGGTTTCGGTGGTTTGAGGGGCTGATTCCGGTTTATTACGTGTATGAATTAACCGGCGAGCCGTGGCTGCTGGAACTTGCCCGAAAGCTTTGCGAGCAGGGGTTTGATTACATGGCGTTTTACCAGGGGGCGGACATCGCCTCGCCGACGCCGCGGCGCGGGTTGTGGACATGGGAGAAGCACGTGGTGAACACCGGGATGGCGCTGAAGGCGTATGCCCTGTCCTGGCGCCTGACGCGCGACGAGCGCGAGCGGGCGTTTCCGGCGCGAATGATCGAGATCCTGGACCGATACCACGGGCAGGTGACCGGGATGTTTTCGGGCGATGAATGTCTTGCGGGGCGCAACCCGCTGCAAGGAACCGAGCTGTGCGCGGTGGTGGAGGCCGTGTTTTCCCTTGCGCAACTGGTCTCCGTGACGGGGGACCCGGCGTTTGGCGACCGGCTTGAGCGAGTGAGTTTCAACGCTTTGCCGGCGACATTTTCGCCGGACATGTGGGCGCATCAATACGTGCAGCAGGTGAACCAGGCGCAGGCCACTATCAACCCGGAATTCATGTGGTCCACCAATGGGGCAGAGTCGAATATTTACGGGCTCGAGCCCAATTACGGTTGTTGCACGGCGAACATGCACCAGGGCTGGCCGAAATTTGTGAGCCATCTGTGGATGCGCGCTCCGGGGGAAGGCATTGCCCTGGCGGCCTATGCGCCCAGCACGGTCCGGTTTGTCTCGCGCGGGGCGCCGGTGCAGGCATCCCTCGAGACGGATTACCCGTTCCGCGAAACACTCAAAGTGACCGTGAAAACGGAGCGGAAGGCAAAGTTCCCGGTGTATTTTCGGGTTCCCGCGTGGGCTGAGGGGGCGAGCTTGCGAGTGGCGGGGGGCGCCGGGCGGGCGTTGCGTCCGGGCACATTTCACAAGCTCGAACGAATATGGGAGGGAACGACCGAAGTGACCCTGCACTTTCCGATGAAGTGCAGGACGACCCGCCGTTACAACCAGGCATTGGCGATCGAGCGCGGCCCGCTGGTCTATGCCCTTAAGATTGGCGAACAGTGGACCCGGGTGAACGCGAACAAACCGCATCGCGAGCTGCCGCACGGTGATTTTGAGGTGCGTCCGGCCACGCCATGGAATTACGGGCTGCTGGTGGATGAGCGTCCGGGTTCCACGAGCATATCGTTTGAGGAGCGCCCGGTGGGCAGCCAGCCTTTTTCGCCGGAGGGCGCGGGCATGATCGCGCGGGTGAAAGGCCGCCGGCTGCCGCAATGGAAAATGGCCCACGGCTGGGCGGGGGAAGTGCCGCCCACGCCGCAGAGCTCGAAAGAACCGCTGGAGGATGTGACCCTGATTCCTTACGGCTGCACGAGCATTCGGATTACCGAGTTTCCACGATTGAACGAATAGATTTGCTGAAATGCACACGAGCTATGTAGAAACATCTGGCCTATGAGACTGATACCGATTGCTGTTGCTTTCATGCTTGCGATCGTTGGCGGGTTTGCGTCCGGCCCGGGACAGCCGGCCGCGGGCAAGCCCAACATCCTGATTATCGTGGCTGATGATCTCGGGTATGCCGATCTCGGTTTCAATGG
>CAYNZC010000121.1:0-9669 GCA_964401575.1 uncultured Verrucomicrobiota bacterium | reverse complement strand
GGGGAACCACGATCCGCACGCCGAACCTGGACAAACTCGCCTCGACCGGCGTGAAGCTGGCGGATTTTCGGGCCTGCCCGATGTGTTCGCCGACGCGAGCCGGGCTGATGACCGGGCGCTGGCCGTTGCGATTTGGAGTGATGCGCTCGGTGGTGCCGCCGTGGTCCACCAATGGCGTGCCTGCCGCCGAGCAAACGCTGGCCGAGTTGCTGGCCCCGGCGGGTTACGAGACGCGGGGCATTGTGGGCAAATGGCACCTGGGGCATGCGAGCAAGGACATGCTGCCGTTGGGCCAGGGTTTCACGAGCTTCTACGGGCATTACAACGGCGCGATCGACTACTGGGATCACACCCGTGAAGGCGAGACGGACTGGCACAGAGATCATGAAACCGTGAAAGAGGAGGGTTATTCCACGGACCTGCTGGGCGCGGCTGCGGCGGGTTTCATCCGGAACGCGCCTCGAGGAAAACCCTGGCTGCTGTACCTGCCGTTCAACGCGCCGCACAGCCCGTTTCAGGCCAAGAAGGAGGATCTCGAGAAATATCCCCAGCTCAAGATGGCGGACAAGCGCGCCTTTGCGGCGATGGTGGATTGCATGGACCAGGCGATCGGCAAAGTGCTTGCCGCCGTCGAGCAGCGTCCGGACGCTGCCAACACCCTGATCCTGTTCTTCAGCGATAATGGTGGTGTGGCCAGAGTGTCCAGCAATGCGCCATGGCGCGGGGCCAAACTGACGGTCTATGAAGGAGGCACCCGGGTATGCGCGGTGATGCGCTGGCCGGCCGGGGCCATTCAAGGCGGGCGAACTTTCGGCGGACGAGTGGGGTATATAGACGTGCTGCCAACAGTGCTCGCAGCGGCTGGTGCGAGGGCGCCGGAAAACCTGGATGGGATCAACTTCCTGCCCGCATTGCTGGGCAAAGCGCCGCTGCCCGAGCGCCCGTGGTTTTCCTACATGCACCAGGCGGCGGATGCGCATGCCTCGGTGCATGAAGGCCCGTGGAAGCTGGTGGCGCATGGTGATTTTTTCGCCGAAAAGCCTTCGGCGCCGCCACGCCTCGAGCTGTACAACCTCGAAACCGATCCGGCAGAATCCAACGATATCGCCTCGAAGCAACAAGCGATTGTGTCGAGGCTTCACAAGGCGCTGCGCGAGTTTGGCGGGCTGCAAAAGGTTGATCAGAAGAATTACGAATTCGGACGCGAAGGATTCAAAGCGCCCAAGGACTGGATGATACAATGAACACCACCACAATGGCATTACACGACACAAGGCCCGGCGCTAAACCTGGTTTTTTTCATCGCCTGTCGCGAACGGCAGCGGGGCTTCTTTTGGGTCTGTTGCTGACACTTCCCGCGATGTCGGCGCCGCGTCCGAACATCCTGTTGATCCTTGCCGACGACATTGGTTTCTCCGACCTGGGTTTTATGGGGGGCGAGATGCGGACGCCGAACCTGGATTCCCTGGCGAGAGAGGGTCTGTTATTCACGCAGTTTTACAACACGTCCCGGTGCTGCCCGACCCGGGCGGCGCTGCTGACGGGGTTGTACCCGCACCAGGCGGGACTGGGACACATGATGGTGGATCGCAATCATCCGGGGTACCGGAGCAATCTGAACCGGGAATGCGTTACGCTGGCGGAAGTGTTGCGGGGGGCGGGCTATCGCACGTATATGTGCGGCAAGTGGCATGTGACGAAATTTGACGGGCCGAAGGACGACAACTCGAACTGGCCGTTGCAGCGCGGGTTCGAGAAGTTTTACGGCACCATCAAAGGGTACGGGAACTTTTTCGATCCCTCGGGCCTGTGCCGTCAGAACACCTACATCACGCCTGAGAGCGATCCGGATTACAAGCCGCAGCGGTTTTACTATACGGATGCGCTGAGCGACAACGCGGTTGCGTTTCTCCAGCAGCACCAGAAAGAATCGGAGGACAAGCCGTTCTTCATGTACCTGGCCTACACGGCGGCGCATTGGCCGATGCAGGCGCTCGAAGCGGACATTGCCAAGTACAAAGGGCGTTTCGACGCGGGGTATGACGCCCTGAGGAAAGAGCGGTTCGAGCGCCTGAAAAAACTCGGGATTATTGATCCATCGTGGCCGTGCGCGGCCACTGCCGGCGACTGGGACACGACGAAGCGCAAGGCCTGGGAACTGCGGCTCATGGAGGTTTTTGCGGCCATGATTGACAACATGGACCAGGGGATCGGGCGGATCGTTGCCCAGTTGAAACGCTCGGGGCAGTTTGATAACACCGTTATTCTTTACCTGAACGACAACGGCGCCTGTGCCGAGGTGATGGGCCGCAACCGGCTGCCAGCACCCCCGGAAGCCGAACTGAAGCCGATGGCGCCGGATGCTCTACAGGAACGGATCCGTTTGCCGATGCAGACGCGCGACGGGCGTCCTGTGAGGTCCGGTCCCGGGATCATGGCCGGGCCGGCAGACACGTACATTGCGTATGGACTCGAGTGGGCGAACGTTTCAAACACACCGTTTCGCGAGTACAAACACTGGGTGCACGAGGGTGGGATCAGCACGCCGATGATCGTTCACTGGCCGGCGGGATTGGCTCCATCCCGGCGCGGCAAAATTGAGACACAACCCGGGCACGTGATTGATTTTATGCCCACCGTGGTGGAGTTGGCAGGCGCCACCTACCCGCGCGAGTTCAAGGGGAACACCATCAAGCCCATGGAAGGCGCCTCCCTGGCACCCGCGTTTTCCGGAAAAGCCATTGCGAGGCCGCAGCCGCTCTTCTGGGAGCATGAAAGCAACCGCGCGGTCCGGCTTGGCCAATGGAAACTGGTGGCGAAGGAGAATCAATCCTGGGAGCTGTATGACATGGTGAAGGACCGCACGGAAATGAACAACCTGGCCTCCGCGCACCCGGAGCGGGTGCGAGACATGGCAGCGATGTGGGACGCATGGGCCGCGCGCGCGAATGTGCTTCCGTTGGGGACATGGAAAGGGAATTGATGAGCCATCCGGGTTCCGGTTGCATTGGCGGTTGGCGAAACGCGCGGCGGTTTGCCGCGCGCGTCGGGGCCGTTGCGGGGTTCCTGGTTTTCCTGCTGACAGCTTTGTGTGCGGCGGGGTCCCCGAGGCCGAACGTCCTTTTTGTGTTGATTGACGATCTCGGTTACGGCGACTTCAGTTGCACGGGCAATCGCGAGGTCCAAACGCCGAGCATTGACCGGCTCGCGGCCGAGGGCACGCGTCTTGGGCAGTTTCATGTGAACTCGCCAATATGCTCGCCGTCGCGGGTGGCATTCACGACGGGTCAGTACCCGCAGCGCTGGGGCATTCACTCGTATCTCAACAGCCGGGAAGCCAATCGCAAACGCGGGATGTCGAACTACCTTGATCCCGCGGCGCCCGCCATTGCGCGGGCCTTCCGGCAAGCCGGGTACGCCACCGCGCATTTTGGCAAGTGGCACATGGGCGGTGGGCGGGACGTTGGAGACGCGCCGTTGCCGCAGGCTTACGGCTTTGACGAATCGCTGGTCTCCTTCGAAGGGCTTGGCGACCGGATCCTGCCGCCGGGCGATCTATCCGAAGAAAGCGCGAAACTGGGCCGCGGGAAAATCACGCGGGTGATGAAGCACGAGCAGACGGGGATTTACGTGGATCGCGCCATTGATTTCATGCGGCGGCACACCAACGCTCCTTTTTACATGCACCTTTGGCTGAACGATGTGCACGACCCGTTCCAGCCGGCGCCCGGCGCTACGAACGCCTATGCAGGCAAGGGCCGGAACGATGAGGACCGGAAACTGTTTGCGGTGCTCGAGGAAATGGACCGGCAGCTTGGCCGGTTGTTCCGCACCGTGAGCGAACTGGGGCTGGATTCCCGGACCCTGATCGTGCTGACGGGGGACAACGGTCCGACGGCCTGGGCGCATTATTACAAGAGAGGCATCGAGCCGCCGGGATCAACGGGCGGAGATCGCGGACGCAAATGGAGTCTGTATGAGGGCGGGATCCGGCAACCCCTGATCGTGCACTGGCCGGGCAGGGTGCCGGCGGGCCGGGTGGACGATTCGAGCATTGTGGTTGCGGTGGATTTTCTGCCAACGCTTGCCCGGATGGCGGGCATTGCCGCGCCGGCGCAGCCTTTGGATGGCGTGGATATGTCCCGCGTGTTTCTGGGCGAGACGGTGACGCGACCCGGGCCGGTTTTTTGGGAGTACCGCCAGGACATCAAACCCGGGAACCCGGGAGACATCAGCCCGCAAGCGGCCATGCGGGACGGGGACTGGAAGCTCCTGATGAACCAGGACGGTTCATCCGTTGAGCTTTACGATCTCTCGAAAGACCCTGTCGAATCCCGAAACCTGGCCGCTTCAGAGCCCGGGCGTGTCCAAAAGATGAAGCGAGCGCTGGCCAAATGGCTGGCGGAGACAAATAAAACGCCGCCGTAGCGCCTGCTCAGCCCGGCATTTGCCACTTCGCAAATTCCGCCTTCCCCTGCATGGGTGCGGCATAGGCGCCGTCGGGCAGCGGTTGGACGGGCGGTTCCACATCCCACCGGTACCGCGGCAGGGCGAACGATCGCTTTGATTGCGACAACTGGTCCCACGTCAGCGCCTGGCCGCTGTAGCATGCGATCTGCGCGGCGATCGCCAGCAACGAACTGAGACACATGTAGCGTCCGTTGTTGAGCGGTTTTCCCTGCCGCACGGAATCGAACAGTTCCTTGTGCTCGACGTCGTACATGGATGGCTTGGCGCCTTCGAACTGCCACGGTTTTTCGCCCTCGATCCGGTGCTTCAGCAGGTCGCAGCGTCCGCGGGTGCCGATGATGTAGTCCGAGACTTCGCGGTAGCAGTCTTCCTGGTCGCGAGTGAAGCCGAAGACGCGTTTGCCGTCGGGGTATTCAAAGACGACGGACTGGTGATCGAACTGATCTCCGAACTTCGGTGCGGTGCAGGTTTGGCGGCCGCCCATGCCCCAGATGCGGGCGGGCGGAATATCTCCGAGCGCCCATGACGCTTTGTCGAGGGAGTGGATGAGCTGCTGGGCGGTCTGATCGCCCGAGAGCCAGTTGAAGTGGTACCAATTGCGCATCTGGTACTCGAGCTCGCTCCAGCCCGGCTGTCGTTCGATGGGGTAGTAGGGTGAGCTCACGTACGTTTCCTGGATGGCGATGATGTCGCCGATCTGGCCGTCGTGGATGCGTTTCATCGTTTCGCGGACGCCGACGTCATAACGCCAGCAAAGGCCGGAGACGAGGGACAGGTTCTGGCTTTTCGCGTACTCGGCGGCTCGAGCGCAAACATTCACCCCGGGCACATCAATGCCGTGGGGTTTTTCGCAGAACACGTGCCTGGCTGCCTTAACCGCCGCGTGCAGGTGCATGGGAATGAAGTGCGATGCGGGCGCGATGAGCACGACATCCACGCCGCTGTCAATGAGCAACTGGTAAGCGGCAAAGCCGGTGAACCGGCTTTCCTTATCCACGCTGACCTGCTCCTTCTTTCTGGACTGCAGCTTTTCGAGCGAAGCTTCCAGCTTGTCCGGGAACAAATCCGCCAGGGCGGTGATTTGCACATCCGGCCCCGCGTTTGTGGCATTGATGGCCGCTGTCGTTCCGCGGCCGCCGCAACCGATCAAGCCAACTTTGATTTTGCCCGCGCCCGCGGCATGCGCCATGCGCGAGATATCAACGCTGGCGAGCACTGCGCCGCTTGTGAGGACGGCGGATTTCTTGAGGAAATCACGGCGGTTCCCGGCCGGAAAGTGACGATGGTTTCTTTTCATTGTTGCGGAGCGGGTTCTTTGGGCAGCGGCGGGAAGGGGTTGTGCGGTTCGGTTTGGTACCAGAAAGCCACGGAAGAGAGGTCATCCTCAAGCTGGAGATAACGGTGTTCGGATTGCCAGCCCAGCGCCTGGATGGTCACGCGCAAATCCTTGTCGAAGCGGATGGGATCGGTCACGTGCCAGCGGTACAGGCCGAATTGCTGGCCGACCTCGTACACCTTGTCCGGCGGCAGCACCTGGGCCAGGCCGCTGTAGGGGGTCGTAAACACCTGGTATTTCTTTGTCTCACGGTTCTCGAAGTTATACGAGCCGCAGAAATAGTCCTCGGTGCCGGTGCCGCAAATCGTCGGCCATTCCCGGTCGCCGTCCATGAAGAACTTGATTTCGCCTTCGCCCCACCAGCCCGGGCTGTGCACGCCCCAGGTCATGTAGGTGCCCACGTACTGGCCTTTGCCTTTGACGTTGTCGAGGATGGTGTAAGTGCCTTTTTGACTGAGGGGTGTTTCGCTGCGGAACTGGGCGTGGAGCCGGGCGGCATCTTTGGGCACATCTGTCAGCGCGTAATTCACCTGGTAATAGAGCACCATGCCCCGCGAGTCTGTGTTCTCCATGGTGATTCTGGCGCTCTTGCGAAACGGCATGGGCCAGTAGCAGTTGAACGCGCTGCCCGGGTTGACACAGACCGCGAGCGAATTGATCTGGGCGTACTTTCCGAGCCCGCATGCGAAGAAGTGGCCAACCGGGCACTCGATCGAGGGATGCTCCTCGCCGTCCCAGTAAAAGCGGAGGATGGACCGGCGCCAGTTGCCGGTGGGGGTCATCCAGATCTGCTGGATGATTCCCGGCTCCTGGATCTCCGCCAGCGTAAAGGTTTGGCCCGCCTCGATGCGAACCGATGGGGAGACTTTCCATGTGCGCCCGAGTTCGCGCGCGGCGTTTTTGCCGGTGCCTTCCGTGGCCATGCCTGCCTTGCCCTTTTCCCCGGTGAAATTCTCCGGGCTGATCGAGCGGGACTTTGCCTTTGATAGCATGTGGAGGTTTCCGAGGCCCTGGTTGAGGGGCGCCGGCTGCGCGTGCAGCGTGTATGCAATTGTGAGAACCAGAATCGAGGGAATTACGAGTTTGAAGTTTTTCATAATCTGACGGACAACTCTCTAGGCGACCGGCAGCGCCAAAGCAAGCCTGAACGTGAATTGTCTCAGGATGAGCAGGGCGCATGTAGTGTGCTCAAAACCAGTTGCTTGTTTCTTCCGAACCTCTATGCTCATGCGCAGAAGCAGAGGAGCACCATATGTCATCATACACGGGACGGCAGACGATCAATACCAGCAACGTGCTCTCCGTGATCATGGGGGGAGGCCAGGGAACGCGGTTGTTTCCGCTGACGAAGGAGAGGGCGAAACCGGCCGTGCCCCTGGCGGGCAAATACAGGATTGTGGATGTGCCCATTTCCAATTGCATCAATTCGGGTCTCAGGCGCATTTACATCCTGACACAGTTCAACTCCGCGTCGCTGCACCGGCACATTGCCCAATCCTACAAGTTCGATCATTTTTCGGGCGGTTTTGTGGAAATCCTGGCGGCGGAGCAGACTTACACGGACACCTCCTGGTACCAGGGCACTGCGGACGCTGTCCGCAAAAACAAGATGCACTTTGGCAACCACGAGTGGGACTATCTGCTCATCCTGAGCGGCGACCAACTCTACCGAATGGATTTCCGGCAGATCATTCAGAACCACATTGACAAAGGCGCCGACATTACGATTGCCACCATTCCCGTCCGGCGTCCCGAGGTCCCGGGGTTGGGAATCGTTCAAATGGACGAGACGCACCGTATCACTCGTTTTGTGGAGAAGACAACGGATCCGGCTGTGCAGGATTCCCTGCGGATGGACCCCGACTGGTACAAGGAACTTGGAATCGAGGGGCGGGAAGAGCTGTTCCTGGCGTCCATGGGCATTTACGTCTTCAACCGCTCGACCATTTTCAAGCTGCTGGACAACGACTTTACCGATTTCGGGAAGCATATTATTCCAAGGGCGATTCCGGAGTGGAAGGTGTACTCGCATGTTTTCCAGGGGTACTGGGAGGATATTGGAACGATCCGGGCGTTTTTCGAGGCGAACCTGGACCTGGCAAACGAGCTGCCAAGATTCAACTTTTTTGACATGGTGGCTCCCATCTTCAGCCGTCCGCGGTTCCTTCCCGGCTCCAAGATCAACGGCGCCGCCATTGACCACGCCGTGATTACAGACGGGTGCATTATCAATCGCGGGGCCATCAGCCATAGCATTATCGGTTTGAGGTGCATTGTTGGCGCGGGAACCGTCCTGACCCGGACGATTCTCCTGGGCAGCGATTACTACGAATCCCAGGAGTCCATTGATTTTCACAGGGGCCAGGGGCATCCCAGGATCGGGATTGGGGAAAACTGCCGGATCGACAATACCATTGTGGATAAAAACGCGCGCATTGGCGACAACGTGATCATTTCACCGGCGGGCAAACCTGAGAACGTGGATCATCCGCTCTACTTCATCCGGGATGGGGTGGTGATCATTCCGAAGAACGGCATTGTGCCGACCGGAACCGTGATTTGATTTGCGTTTGCATTTGAGAGAAAACGGGGGCGGGAGACTTCTTCTGATCAGGAATCGCGGGCAGCGATCCTGTGGACCTTTACGAGAACGGGCGCTTCACTTGAGAGCGAAGCGCCCGTATAACGAAACACCCGAAAAACTTCAGGCCAGGCCGAATTCCTTTTTGTTCTGCTCGAAGGAGACGATGACCGGCTTGTCCGGAAGGCGCTTGAGCATGGCCTGCTCGTCCGCGCCGCTGGTCAGGGGCAGCATGATTTGGCCGCCCTCGACGGCGCTGCGCTGAAGAGCGAGCATGACCTCGGCCCCGATGAAAGCGTGCTCGAAATTGCACTGGTGCGGTTTGGCCGGGTTGTCCAGCCAATCGGCCATTTCCTGGATGTAGGGTGGCATGTCGGCGTCATAGTTCATCGCGCCGTCGCCGGACTGGCAGCCCCCGGATTTGGTGACTGCGCGCCAGCCGCCGTTGGTGAGCACCTCGACGAAACCCTCGGTGCCCTGGGCGCCGATGCGGTTTTTGCCCCACCATTTGCCGACCTCGGGCTGGTCGGGCGCGCCCGCGCCGCATTCGTAGATGCCGCGAACGCCGTTGGCGAACTGGACAAAGCCCGCGATGTAATCCGGCGAGGGATGATTGTCGGTCAGCTTGGATTTGCCCGCGGCCTGAGCCATGGCCCAGGAGCCCGGCGCGTAATTATTGAACCAGCACGTGTAGTCAATCAGGTGCGAGAGCATGTGGGTCATCCAGCCGGTGGCGGTGCCATAGACGGTGTGGACGCGTCCCAGGGCGCCGCTGGCCACAATCTCTTTGACCTTTTGATAGTGTTTTCCGTAGCGATGCTGGTGGCTGACCACGGCTTTGGCGCCGGCTTTTTGAAGCATGTCGCGGATCTTGAGCAGCTCTGCGCTTGTGAGACAGACGGGTTTTTCGAACGCGATCAGTTTTGCGCCGCCCGCCAGGCCGGCCTCGATGAAGGGGATGCGCAGGTGCGGGTGTGTGCAGAAACAGAACACGTCCGGCTTGACTTCCCGGGCCAGCGCGGCGGCGTCCTTGCCTGTTTTGGGATTTCCCAGTTTGGCTGCGGCCTCGGCCAGGCGCTTATCGTCAATGTCACAGATGCCCGTGACTTTGAATTTCGGGTTCGCGTTGAAAGCGGTTGCATGGTGCATTCCGCGTTTGCCCATGCCTACGACGAGAACAGAGTATTGGCTCATGCGTTTATTACTGTAATGAATTTCAGTTAAAAAAAACCGGCGAGGAAATGTGGCAAAGAGAAGGGCGAAAGTCAGCGAAAATGTTTTT
>CAYNZC010000120.1:8431-12104 GCA_964401575.1 uncultured Verrucomicrobiota bacterium | reverse complement strand
GACTTTATTAATACAAAGTGGTTTTCACTAATAAGCTTTTGAAGAAGCCGGGAGGTAGAGTGTTCGCATGATGATAAAAATATATGTGAACAAAGCCCGGAACGCTGACCTCCAGCTCGGCGTTGCGCTCTCAAAACCTCAGTGTCTCAGCGCCCGGACCAATTCGGAGCGCCGACATTCCTGTTTGGTTGACGAAAGCTCCGATCGGCCCGTTACGCCAAATTACGCCAAATTACGGTAAGTTACGCCAAATTACGCCTTTTCACCTGGTCCAACCCATAAACCCCGATATCCAATGAGAAGATCCAACAAATCTGCACCCTCTGCCCGGCGTCCCAGCGGTAATGTCGCCCGCCTCCCCAAATCCCTTCGCGACAAAATAAATGCGATGATCCAGGACGGCCTCTCCTACAAGGCCATCCTCAAGTGCCTCGGCGACAACGCCAAAGGCCTCAATATCGTCAATCTCTCCCGCTGGAAAAATGGCGGCTACCAGGATTGGCTTGCCGAGCAGCGGTTTATCGAGCGGATGCGCGCGCGGCAGGAGACGCCGGCGGATCTGGTCCGGGATTTCGATGCGACGGAGGTGAATCACGCGGCGTTGCAGTTGGGCTCGCTGCACGTTTTCGAAGCGCTGCGCGATCTCGGGCCGGGGTCGCTGGACGAGAAGTTGGGCGGTGACGCGGCGGCGTTTGCGCGTCTGTTGAATGCGCTGGCGCGCGCAACCCGGGAAACGATGCAGTTGCAGAAGTACCGGGAAGCGGTCGCGCAGGCCCGGGCAGCCCTCCAGCCAATGAAAGATCTGAACCGCGACCTCTCGGACGAGGAACGGCACGCAATTGTGCATCACGTGGACCGCATCCTGGGCCTGGACAAGCCGGTCGCGGAAATGGAACCCGGGGCGGAGCAATCCCCGGCTCTCGGCATTATCACGCTGCACGCGCCGGCGCCCCAAACGGCGGAGGAAACGAGCGCCGCGGGTGAACGCGAATGCGAAAAGGACCCAGGACGAGGGACGAACCTCGAAAAACACCTGAGGGCTGAAACCTGAGAACTGAGTGGAGGAACAAGACGAAGGAGCATCGAAACATCGAGGACCGAACACCGAAGCATGAAATTCATTCGATCGAAACAATTGGATTCCGATTCCGCCCTGTCAAAACGGTTCATGCCGCACCAGGTGGCCTGGATCCAGGCTGAGAAGGCGATTCACGCGCAGCACAAGCAGGTGATGGCACTGGCCGAGAAATCCGTCCGGATCGGCTGGACCTATGCAGACGGTTTCAAGAACGTTCGCAAGCGGATCTGGCACAAGGACCGGGATTACCTGTTTGCCACGAAGGATTACCCGAGCGCGCTCGAGTACATCCGCCAGTGCTATCGGTTCGCCGAAATCTTCAACCTGACCCGATCCATCGTCAGCCACGGCGAGGAACGTCTCTCGGTCAACCGGTTGGACGAGGCGGGCCGGCCATCGTCGTTCACGGACGAGATAACGGTGGGAGTGATCCGGTTCGACACCGGCTCGCGCATCATCGCCTTCTCGGCCAACCCGCAGGCGATGGCGGTGTACGGCGGGGACGTGGGTCTCGACGAATTTGCCAAACATCCCAATGCGCGGCTGCTCTGGGAAACGGCGCAGGGCCGCGTTACCTGGAACTTTGACATGGCGATCTGGTCCTCGCACGACGGCGAAGACACACTGTTCAACGAGTTCGCCCAGGAAGCCCGCTCGGGCAAGCCGCCCTGGAATGTTTATTTCCGGGTGACACTGCCGGATGCCATCCAACTTGGCCTTGTGCATACCATCAACCGCGCCCGGGGAACGCAAATTTCGCCCGGGCAGTTCCTGGCCGATTGCCGCGCCCGGGCGCGGGACGAGGAGATCTTCCAGCAGGCGTACCTCTGCAACCCGCTCGGGTCCGCCGCCAATCATATCGTCGAGTGGAGCGCCATCGAGAGGTGCCGCAGCGATTATTCGATGGATCGCGTCCACCTCGAAGCCGATGAGATCCGGCGGGAGTTCGGCGAGTTCGCGCCCCACCGGGCAAACGAACGCGAAGCCCACATCGCACAGTTCCTCAATGAACGGTTCGGTTGCTTGAAGAATGATTCTCTCCGGCATCGGCTCGGCTTTGACGTCGCGGCCTCAGGCCAGGGGGATCTCGCCGCGATCTACATTGACGAGGCGCGCGGAGATGAACTATGGCTGCGGGCGCTGTTCACGTGCCGGACGGAGGATTGGCACTTTCTCAAAACCGTCCTGTTCCATTTCCTGGAGCGCCTGCCCCGGGTGCAGGCTGCGGGGGATGAAACGGGATTGGGCCGGCAGATTTGCTGGGAGGCTGCCGAACATTACTCGAGCCGGTTCTCGAAGGTGAACTTCGCCTCGAAGAAGCATGAGCTGGGTTTTGCCCTGATGAACCACCTTTCCGTGGCCGAAAAGCGCTTTCCAAAATCAGAGGAGGATGTGGCGGCGGACTATTTTGCGTTGCGCAAAACTCATACCGGGAGCAAATGGGCCTTCCACGAGGGGCGAAATGCCCTGAACGCAGCCAGCCATTGCGATATTGCCTGGGCCGGAGCGCTGGCAAGCTTTGCGCACACGGAGCGCCGCTGCGTCGCATGGGGGGCTGTCGCGGGCGAAAACGGCTGGTTCGATGGCGTTCAATGGCGGCCGTATCGGCATATCAGCAAGGCATGAAGGCAGGAACCCCATTGACAATCCCTAGAACGAACGTTCTATATGGGATTGGGGAACTTTTTTGGTAGTATTTCCATGCAGACTTATGATGACCATTGCCCGAGCGCGATTGTTTGGCGGTAAATCATCCTCAACCGCCGGGACTGCCCGGGCCTTCACCCTGATCGAATTGCTGGTGGTCATTGCCATTATCGCCATCCTTGCCGCCATGCTGCTGCCCGCGCTGGCACGCGCAAAAGCCAAAAGCCACCAGACGGTTTGCATCTCGAACCTGAAGCAGACCGGCCTGGCGATGGCAATGTTCCTGGACGACAACAGCGACACCCTCCCGCCCGGGCCAAATACCCGGTACGGGCTGTATTTCGGCCAGAGACCCGGCTACCGCGATGCCTCGCGTTACCGCTACGAGCTCATTTATTACATTGCGACGTACCTGGGCATGCCCGCTCCCTCGACGGCGCCCGAGACTAATGTGGCCAAGGTGTTCTTTTGCCCGGCATTCGAGCGTTACAAACCGCCGGTGCAAGAGACTATGGCAGAACGCACCTGCTACGGTGTTTACCATCCGGGTTACTCGGCGGAAACAAACGTGAACTTCCGGCCTTTCGGCTACCCTTCCGCGCCCATGGAACGCCCGCGCAAGCTCTCAGATGTCCAGGCCGTGGCTTCCCTTGCTGAAACATGGATGCTTGCGGACCTGGACCAATGGGGTTGCCCGAATGTTGGCTGGAAGGAGGAACTCCCGCCGATGCCGGTGCATGGCAACACGCGGACTTTCCTGTTTTTTGATAATCACGTCGCCAAGAAGAAGTCGGGAAAAAAGGGAACGTTGTGAGAGGCTTTGCAACAGATCACCAAACCAAATCCACAAACACATAGCTCAATGAAAACAACTCGCATCATGGCACTCGCCGGGCTCCTGCTGGCGGTCGCTCAATCACCAGCACAGGTCAGCATCACCACCGGAGG
>CAYNZC010000120.1:0-8331 GCA_964401575.1 uncultured Verrucomicrobiota bacterium | reverse complement strand
ACCGCCCGTCATCGGCACGATACCGGATGTTTCGGTTGCCGTCGGGGCAACCTCCGTGACCAACACCTTCACGGTGAGCGACGTCGAAGACGACGCGACCTCCACGCCGCTGCCTGCGCCCACCGCCAGTTCGTCCAATGAAGCTGTGGTTCCATCCGCCAACGTCTTCTTCGAAGGGACGGGTTCGACCAGAAGCGTGTATGTCGTCGCTGGCGCAACCATCGGCAACGCAATTATCACCGTGCACATCACAGATTCGGATGGAAACATCGGCCAGCAGACCTTCACCGTGACCGTATTGCCCGCGGATCAGACACCTGTCATATCCACGCCGCCCCCAACAAACACACTGGTTAATACGGCAGTGACGGTCCCCTTCACTGTGGGCGATGCCGAGACAGCCGCCAGCAGCCTCACCGTCACAGGATGGGTTGCAAGCTACAGCAGCACCATTCTCGCAACCGTCGAAACAGCCGCCGATGCCACAGGCACCAATCGAACCGTCACGGTCACGCCTGTCAACGGAGCCTACGGTGTCGGCGTCGTCCATCTGAGCGTGGATGACGGGGTCAACACCAACAGCACCTCCTTCGCCGTCATGGTTCGGTCGGCCGCCAACGTCGTCTTCAACGATTACTTCGATTACCCGGACGACTCGAAATTGTTCGATTTCGCCGGCGGCCTTTGGACGTTGCGGGGCTCCGATCAAAGTGTGAATTTAATGACGGGCACCGGGGGAACGGTGTTTATCCGGGAAACAACCACCGGCGATGCCGGGGTCGCCCCGCTGGCGGGCGCGCCATTCACCGTCCAAAGTGGCGCAATCCTTTATCTCTCCTGCAACGCAACCTGGATAGATGACGGCAGCGGACGAATCTATCCCACCAATTCAAACGGGGGCATCATTTCTCTGGCAAATAATGCGACGTCCAGTTCAGCGATCGTATCGGAACTGAGCACCACCACCAACACGGCCCCGGAGGGCACGTTCCGACTGGGCCTCAAGGACACGGACGGAGTGGTTCAGATCAATACCAGCGTGGATTTGCCAATGCCAGGAGGCCTGGGCGAGGCGAACGCGGCTGTTGTCACGCGATACGATGTCGGCAGCGGGAAATGCAGGCTCTGGATCAATGCGACTTCAGAAAACGACCCAAGCGTCGAGTCTATGGACGTCAGCAGCCCGGTGAATATCAGTTACATCGTGTTTCGCCAGTCCACTGGAATGGGCCGATCTTACTTCGACAATATCAAGGTCGTGGTCATGTACAAGCCGCTGTTGACAGACGTAACACCGCCCGCAGCCGGCAACGTGGACGTCTTCTTCACCGGCAACCCGGGCGATACAGTGGCGGATTTCGAGGTCGAACAGGCCGCCACCATAACAAGCACCTTTAACAATGTCGCCGCGTCCATCGAGGCGCTGCCCGACAACAAATTCAAGGCCACCGTCTCGGCTTCAGGCAATCAGAATTTCTACCGGGTGAAGCGCAAGCCGCTGGTCTTCTAAACTCTGTCTGAATCAACCTGCCGGGGTTCGCCAGCAAGGCGGACCCCGGCAGGTTATGTTAACGTGATGCAAATATGCGGGTGTTTTGGCAGGCGCAATCTGTCGGTTACCGGACTCAACGTACGCGCCGCTTTTCCACCGGCAATCCGCCGTAGTTGAACACCATGCGCTTTGTCCACTGCCTCCTGTTGTCACTCGCCGCGTTGATCCCGGCACAAGAACCTGCCTGCGCAATGGAGGCTCCCCTGCTCGCGGAAGCCGTGATTCGCGGCGGCACAGAGGCCGGCACGGATGTCGATGAGGCAGCAGCGGGTTACCTGCATCTCAAGTACAACACGAGTCTCGTTTTCTCGCGCAAAATCTATTTTCAATTCGATGTTTCAGGCGCCGCCGCGGATACCAATGCTCCCGCGACTCTCCACCTCGCGTTCGTTTCGACCTATCAACAACGCGTGCAACTGTGGGCCTTGAGTCAGGCATACCCGGGATTCAACAGCAGCATCACCTGGAACAACGCGCAGGCCAACGACACCTCGTCAAACGATTTGCTGCAAACAGGCCCGCTCACAGCCGTGAAGATCGGCCCCAGCGCCTTTATCCCGATCACCGGCACCACTCCATACTCCTTCACCATCCCGCGCCTGGGCGATGTCATGGTTTCCAACCGGGTGACCCTGGTGCTCACAGGTGTGGATGATCCCGCAAACAACCAGTCCGGCTTGCGAGTGACGAGAATGGCCGCATCCCTGAGTGTTGCCCTGTTGGAAGGTTTCCAGCCCCCTGCCCTGTCATCCGTCCCCTCACAAACGATCTTCACAAGCCAGGAGACCTCCCCGCTGCCCTTCACATTGGCGGACGAAAAGGACGATGCCGCATCTCTTCAACCCGTGGGCATCTCATCAAATACAAACGTGATTCCCGCTGAGAGTATTTCGTTCGGCGGCGCAGGCAGCAACCGCACAGTAACCGTAAGAGCAGGCGCTCAGGTTGGCGCCGCCAATATCACAATTCGTGTTACGGACTCCGACGGCCAAACCGGCAGCGCCTCCTTCCAGGTGACGGTGGTGACGCCCCCGATTGTCGCGGCGCACTACGATGTCTATTTCGCTTCCGGTCAATCCAACATGGATGGACGCGGCTCGACCAACGACCTGATCGGCCCCCTGGCCTCCTGGAACGCGCCGCAGGCGGACGTCCGCATTTACTACGCAAACCCGATAAACCTGGATTGGGCAAACCCAAGCTATGACACCGGTTGGCGGGTGTTCGGACCGGGCTTCAGTGTGCCCCCGGGTTTCGCAGGCGCCCTGCCCTCCACGCGGTTTGGACCGGAGCTGGCGTTTGGACGTTCGGTGGCGGATGCAACGGTGGGGCGAGCCGTCGCCATCATCAAGGTCTCGCAGGGCGGCACCACCTTGAGCAGCGACTGGAACCCCGCAACCGGGTACATGTATCGCACGTTGACCAATACGGCGCGGCTCGCCCTGCAGTCGCTTACCAACGACGGCACAGCCTTCACCCTGCGCGGCATGATCTGGCACCAGGGCGAGAGCGACGGCTCATCTTCCACCGCAACCTATCAGGCAAGGCTCACTGAGTTTATCGCGGCGGTTCGAAGAGATTTCGGGGTGGGAAACCTGCCCTTCGTTGTGGGCGAATTGGCCACCAATCGCAGTCTCACTGTTCGCCAGGCGCAATTCAATGTCGCGCAGACGGTGCCTTACGTGGGCTTCGCCTCTTCGAGCAACCTGGTCACGCTGGCGCCGGACGATCCTCATTTCAATTCCGAAGGCGCCCTGCTGATGGGCCAGCGCATGGCCGCAGCCCTCGAAGTCCCACCCGTCCTGTTGCCGAGCATCCGCAAGGAAAACGAGATCTTGAGAGTAACTGGATTGGGCCTTGCCCGCTCCCGCTGCCGGCTCGTCTCCTCTGCCAATCTCTCACTTCCCTTTCATCAATGGACCACGGTAAGCTCGAACATCTTCGACTCTGATGGAAACGTGACCTTCTCACATCCCATCGCCCCGGGCTCAGGCCGCGCGTTTTACGCCATCGCAGGCGATTGAACCCGTGGATGCCGCAGCACCCAAAACACAACGGAAAGCTATTATATCGTGAACGTTATGCCGGATTCATTTCCGATCCCCCGACGAGCGTCCCCTGTGCTTTCGCGGTCCTCATACGCATCTTTATGCGTATTCTAACATCCGGGCGCGCCTGATACCCTCTTCCCAGACAACGTGTCCGACGCCTAACCTCTTTTTACACGAAGCGGGAGCTGAAACCGGCAGACACCCTATGAATCGAAATCAACACCTATGAAAAATCAAGAATCCAGAAAGATCACCTCCGGGTTATTCTCTGCCGCTCTGCCCATCCTTTTGGGCACATGCCTCGCCGCCCAGGCAGCCGTCACAGGCCAATGGGTTAGCGATTCGGATGGTAATTGGACCGATGTCAACAATTGGTTCTCTGGCACTGTTCCACTTACGGCCGGGGATACCGCGATTCTGACCAACAATATCACTGACCTTCGAACGATCACTCTCGATAGTTCCGTCGCTGTTGGAGCCCTCCAGATCGGCTCCCTGGACGGTGCAACAAACTTCGTGATCGGCGGCTTAGGAACGCTCACGCTGGATAACTCAGGCTCCCCAGCAGTTATTACCTCCTTGTCAGGCAATGGTCAGGAACTCATTACTGCCTCGCTGGCGCTTGCCGGAAACCTGACGGTCGATGCAGCCAAAGACGTTACAATCGAGGGCGTTATCAGCGAAACGGCTCCTGGTGCCGTGATAACGAAAGAAGGCGCCGGAACGCTCCTGCTCACAAATATCAACGCCTACAGCGGCGGTCTCGCTATCAACGAGGGCGCTATCAGGGTGAAAACGGAGAGAAGTCTGGGTGCGGCGCCTGCTGCAGCCACCGCCAATAACATCTCCATCAACAACAACGCCACCCTCTGGCTCGACACCAGCAATGTGCTCCATCGCAATCGGGGTATAATGATTTCAGCGGGGGGCGCAACCATTTATTCAACCGCACTTTCCGGCATCTATGGCATTATCGATGGACCAGGCATGCTCACAAAGACAGGAGCCAACACTTTGTTCCTGGCTACTAATTTTTACAAAGGCGGCACTTGGCTCAAGGAGGGCAGTCTCAAACTGGGCAGTTCATCCCCCACATATTCGCAGTTAGGATCCGGCGACCTTACAATGGAAGAGGGCACATCCATTTTCGCGTGGAGCACTTCGACCCGCACCCTGACCAACCGGGTCATTGTCAAAGGAGATATCCGGCTGGGTTCAACAGGCACCGCAGACAGAGCCATACTCACTCTTTCCGGCCCGGTGGATTTCGGTGATGCCACTCGATCGATTGAAAGCCTCTACACCAACAGCATTACCGGCGGCATCTCCGGCGCTCCGGGCGTTGGCCTTGTCAAGGTAGGATCGGGCGAACTCCGTCTTTCCAATACCAACCTTTATGACGGTGGCACCGTCATAAAGGAGGGCCGCTTGTCCATTAACAACAAAGGCGTAAGCATCGACAGCCTTGGTTTCATAACTCCCAGCATCAGCCTCTCAAACGTAGTGTTTGACGGAGGCGAATTGTGGATCCACGACTATGCCACCACACTGCGAAATCGTGGCATCTGGATCACTCAAAACGGTGGAGCGTTCACCGGCAAGAGCATTGGTACGGCAGCTCCTATCGAAGGCCCGGGTGCCCTGACCATCAGACACACATCGCAGACCATTCGCACCTCACTCTCCGGTGATAACTCCTTTGAAGGGGGTCTGCGCCTGGAGGTGGGCAAACTTCGGGTCGGCTATTTTTCCTCGGTGCTCGGCACTGGCCCTCTAACCATGGAGAGCGGAACCACTTTGGTAGGATGGACAGCCTTAATGCTGACCAACCCGGTCATTATCAATGGCGACTTTACACTCGGCAGCACAACTTCCGGCGAGACCTCCGAGCTGACCTTCACCGGTCCAGTGAGCCTGGGGGCCGCCACCAGAACGATCACCTGCCCGGGTCTGTCGCAGACTTTTACCGGTGTCATCTCCGGTGATTCCGGTGCGGGCATCACCAAGCTCGGCGCCAACAACGGCACTTTGGCACTTATCGGACCGAATACCTACAGCGGCCCAACAACCGTGTCTAATGGCACCCTTGTGGTCTCGACCGCACATACAGGCAGCGGCGATTTCCTTGCAAGTGAATACTCCACGCTGGGAATCCTGCGCGAGGCTGCCTCGCCGACTCTTCTCGCCCCAAGTCTCTGGGTTGGCGACTATGCCTATCTGGCCTTTTTCCTGCCCTCGGGCCCGTCTTCCGAGCCTGTTATTCAAGTGAATAACCTGACGCTCAACAGCACTGCGTTTGTGAAGCTCTACGGCGGAGGCTACGCCGTCGGCACCTATCCTCTGATCAAGTATTCAACCATGACGGGTTCGTTCGATTCCGCCCCGCAGCATCTGCCTTCTGGGGTTGTCGCGACCCTCGTGAACAATGCGGCCACATCAACAATCGAACTAGTTGTTTCCGGCGTAACAGCGAGCTCACCTCTCACCTGGACTGGCAATGTCAGCGGTGCTTGGGACTTCTTTGCCATGAACTGGATCGACTCCACAAGTGAAACTTCCTTCAGCCAGGGCAACAGCGTATTGTTCGACGACTCTTCGACAGGTATTGCCGCCATTCTCAAGAACACCATTCTCCAGCCTGCCTCTGTAACGGTTTCGGCTGCGAAAAACTACGGTATTAGCGGGTCGGGCTCGATGGACGGCTCGATGACCCTCACCAAGAGCGGCACAGGTAGCCTGACTCTCTATACTCCCAACACTTACACAGGCACAACTTTTGTGAATGAAGGGGCGCTTCGCGCTGCGAACACGGAAGGCAGCGCCACCGGAACAGGCGAGGTTGTCGTCCAAACGGCAGGTATTCTGGAAGGTTCCGGCTTTGTAGCCGGCCCGGTCAGCATCGCGGCAGGAGGCACCCTTTCGCCAGGATCGGGTCTCGGCACGCTCACCATCGCAGGTTCCGCCTCGATGGCTGCAGGAAGCACTAACTATTTCGAGCTTAATAAGTCCATGAGCACCAATGACGTGCTGGTCGCTGGCCCGATTACTTACGGCGGCACCTTGGTTGCCAACAACATTGCTGGAGACCTGGCGCCGGGTGACTCGTTCATACTCTTCAGCACCACCGGTGGCACGCCTGCCGGCAACTTTTCAGAAATCATCCTGCTGAATAGCACTCTCAAAGGGCAGTTCGCCCCCGCCACTGGCATTCTCTCGATCGAGACTGGCTTGGCAGATTACCCGACCAATATGACCCTCAATCCCACCACGGGAGGGTTCTCTATCGAGTGGCCTGAGACTCATAAAGGTTGGATTGTCCAATCCAATTCGGTGGACGTGGCTGACAGCGCCTCGTGGTTCCCGATCCCGGGCTCGGACGCGGGAACAAGCCTGACGATCACGGTTGATCCGGCAACTCCGAAGGTGTTCTACCGGCTCGCGAAACCTTGATGCAAAGGCTTCATGGCTGTTGACTCGGCATTCCCTGGATCGGCGTCCCTCCTATCGAGGGACGTCGGCGCCTTGTTTGGGTTGATGGGTCAAGGCGGTCACGATCTCTTTGCATTTTGGTGGGTGCCGGCTCGCTTGCCAGCAGCGCTTTTATGGGACAAGTTTAACGTTGGGGATGCCTGATAAAGATAAGAACCAAAAAAATCCGCGTGATAATGAAAATTCTGAAAATGAAACATGCATCTGCTGAGAATCGGTTGAACAACCGTGGTTTCACCCTAATCGAGTTGCTGGTCGTCATTGCAATCATCGCGATCCTTGCAGCAATGCTCTTGCCCGCTCTCAGCAAGGCCAAGGCAAAAGCGCAGCAGACCAAGTGCATGTCCAACATGCGCAACTGGAGCATGGCGCTTCAAATGTACATAGGCGATAGCAGCGAATGCATTCCGTTCATGGCGGAGTCGATTGAAACGAAGCCTGACGGCACCCGTTGGCCCTTTGTGTTCGACCTGCTCGCTCCCTACGTGGCCAAAGTCACAGGAGGCAATTACAGCGCCTCGTCAGTGTATGACTGGGAAGCACGCAAATGCCCGGGCGGCAGTTACGGCCCGGAGCCCTTCGGAAAAAACACCGGGATCAAAAACTGGAACTGCTGGATCGGTGTGAATTACGGCGGCTATGGCGTTTCGGGCAAGCTGGGAGGAATGTTCTTTTACAGGAGAACCAGTTCCGGCGCCATCAACCCGCCGCTGAAAACCAGCCAGATCCGAAATGCGTCAGACGCAATGGCTTTCACCGATACGCTCTGGTACTATGTGTATAGTCCGGCACAGTACAAATTCGACGGGGATTCAGATGGCGACAATGTCCCCGACACCCTCGCCAAGTACGCACCCTACAGCCATGCAAGACCGACCGTTCACAGCCAGGGCGCCAATGTCGGTTTGTTGGATGGACATGTCGAACGCGTAGCGTTCAAAAAGCTTTGGGCACTCAGAGGGGATGGTCATGTTGCCAATAGTTTTTGGTGGCTGGACGACTGATCTATCTTCACATCGCGCCCGGTTGGAGGCGCCGGTAAATGCACGGAGCAACGCAAAACGTTTCCGTGCCTGTTTTTTGGGTTCATCCGCGCCTGTTCCCGGATTCACCAGGCTCCCCACAATCTCGCCACGGCTGACATCTCACGATCCCGGTCGCTTCGCGGAATAGAATGAGGGGTTATCCTACGCACGCATTGCCATCCGCGCGAAGGCCTATTACATTTCCCCGGTCAGC
>CAYNZC010000119.1:0-12381 GCA_964401575.1 uncultured Verrucomicrobiota bacterium | reverse complement strand
CGTTCGCCAACCAAGCGAGCGGGGCGAGCCAAACCGAAATCCTTTAGGGATGAAATGAGAATAGCCCGGGGCAAGCGCAGCGCCGCCCCGGGGTCAGCGCCCCGATATGATTTCCTTCTTTTTTCTTCCCGCCTGGCGCGGGGCCGGGCGCCAGACCGGAAGGATGCATGTTCTTGCGATGCGATCGGCACGGTCGCGGTGCTGCTTGATCATTTTGGCTTTCCAGGCTTGCGACTCGATCTTGGCGGCGTTTCGGGAATAGTCCGAGGGCGCCATTGAATCGGCAGGCCATCCTGATCATCCCGCCGTCTTTTCACATCGCTCTTCGCTTGCTCGCATTTTTATACGGGCAGAAGTGCTTGTGCTATAAATTAAGAATCTGTAAAACTCAGCAATGATGCAGTGTAGCACCCTGCGGGAGTTTGTTGTTCTTCGCCAATCCGGACGCTGAAAACGATTCGAGATTCCCAGACAAATTCCAACCATCAGGGCAACACGGCTCGACAATAACTCATAGATAACAATGCAACAGGCCACCACGGCATCTGAAAGGAAAAAACCGGCCTCAAGGTTTCCGGCGATTCTCAGGATGTTCGAACCCGCGCCGCCCGCCGACGTGATGATCACCGACCCGGCGGAGATCAAGCAGAAGTACCGTTATTGGGAAAAGCGCGTCATCATCGCAACAATCATCGGTTACGCCACTTTCTACTTCGTTCGCAAAAACCTGAGCGTGGCGATGCCGGTCATGGAGCAGAGCCTCGGCATCAGCAAGGCTGACCTCGGCCTGTTCCTCACACTGCACGGCGTCCTCTACGGCGTTTCGAAATTCATCAACGGTTTCCTCGGAGACCGCAGCCATGTCCGCACGTTCATGTTCACCGGCCTGATCCTGTCAGCGGTCATGAACGTCCTGTTCGGGCTGAGTTCGGCGGTGGTTGCCCTGGGCGTCTTCTGGATGATCAACGGGTGGTTTCAGGGCATGGGCTTCCCGCCTTGCGCCCGCGCATTCACACACTGGGTGCCGCCAAACGAACTCGCCACCAAAATGTCCGTCTGGAATGCCTCAACCAATCTCGGCGCCGCCGGGGTGGTCGTCTTCTGCGGGTTCTTGATCACCCGGTTTGGCGACTGGCGCCTTTGCTTCTTCGTCCCGGCGGCCATAGCCGTCCTGGTGTCCGCGTTCCTCTGGATCGCGCTGCCGGATACCCCGCCCTCCAAAGGTTTGCCCGAGGTGAAAGGGACAAAAGCCCTCACCCCGGAGGAGGAAGCCGAGGATTGGAAGGTCATCGCCAGGAAACACGTTTTCAGCAATCCCTGGATCTGGCTCCTGGCTTTCGCCAATTTCTTCGTTTACATCGTCCGCTATGCGGTCCTGGATTGGGCCCCGACTTTCCTGACCCAGGCCAAGGGAATGCAATTGGGCGGCGCCACATGGTTGGTCTTCGCCTTTGAAATGTCCGGCATGACTGGCGCGCTCATTGGCGGCTGGCTCACAGACCGCTTGTTTGGCGGACGCAGCTTCCGCGCGTGTGTGTTTTATATGCTGGGAACAGCCATCGCCATGTTCCTCTTCTGGAGAATTGCGGGAAAGTCCGTTCCGCTGAACACCATCCTGCTCTGCGCCGCCGGTTTCTTTGTTTATGGCCCGCAGTGCCTCATCAGCATCGCAGCGGCAAACCTGGCAACCAAACGCGCCGCCGCCAGCGCCGTTGGCCTCACCGGCTTGTTCGGTTACGCCAGCACAATCCTCTCCGGCTGGGGCATGGGAAAACTGGTGGATAGCCACGGATGGGAAGCCGGATTCCAGGCCATGATCGTCGTCGCCTTGATCGGCACGGTCCTGTGCGCCCTGGGCTGGAAGGCAAAACCGCACGGGTATGCGTGACGAACCCCGCTAGCCCTGCGCCAGCTCCCACAAACCCCTGCGGGATTTGACGCATCCCCTGGCGATCTCTGAGCCCGCCACGCCGGTCCGGGTGATCATCACCGATCATCTTCCCTGGCCTGAGCACCGCCATGGGGGTCCCGGATCGCTGTGGATGCTGTAAAACAGGTTTTAAGAATAACCGCCACGGCTGTCTCAAAAAAAAGCCTGTCTTTGCCCATCGGTCAGGAGTAAGTTAAGTTTACCTATGAAACCCTTTTCGATGATCAAAGTTCTCGTCACTCTGGCGGCGCTGGCGCTTTGGTTTATCTCTTCCGCTTGCGGACCGCTGTGAACCGGTTATGGCAGGTGGCGCGGCTCAACGCCCGCGTGGCCGGCCTGGCCCTGCGCGGCCGGTGGATGAGCCCGGCCCACGTGGCTCGCGGTTACGACACCGTCGCGCCCACATACCGCGACTCATGGCAGCAACGCCTGGCCCCGATTACAGACGAACTCCTCCAGCGGCTCCTTTCTCTCAACTCAAGCCCGATTGAAATCCTCGATCTCGGCGCTGGCAACGGCTGCGTGGCAAAAAAACTTGCCGCTCAGCACCCCAACGCGCGCGTGACGGCTGTGGATGTGTCGTCGGAAATGCTGTGCCTGGCCCGGTCGAACGCGCCCCCGAACCTGGTTTGCGCCCAAGCCGATATGCTTGATTTCCTCCGGAGCTATCCGGCGGGCGGCGCGGACTGGCTCGTCTCCACCTGGGCTCTCGGTTACTCATACTACACAAAGCTCTTCCCGCTCTGCTCACGAGCCCTCAAACCCGGCGGCACATTTGCCTTTATCGTGAATTACGCCGATACTCTCCGCCCCGTGTTCGCCGCGTTCAGCAAGTGCATGTTTCGTTTCCCGGAATGTGTGCAACTGGCCGCCTGGCCCCGCTTTCCGCGCACCTGGCAGGCTCTCGAAAAATCTCTCCGGCAAAGCGGCTTCACCATCCTTCATCACGCCGATGGCAACCACCCCATCATGCCGCCCCCGGGCGAGATGCTGCCCTGGCTCCGGCAAACCGGCATCCTGTCCGGCTTCGACCAGATGATGGATTTGAACGCAACGCCCGGGCCCGCCGCGTTTATGGAGCACGAGCTCCAGCAAAACCGCAAGCGAATCTTCCATCACTATTGCCTGTGCATCGCGCGAAAGGCCCCCGAACGATGTTAAGCAACTACCTGCATGTCGCACGAATGCTGCTCGACCCTGATGTGACGAGAGTCCCCAGGGCAGTCCTCGGCCAGCTCGCAAATCAGGGACGGCGGAGGCTGCCCGCCGGGGTGGAACGTTCACTCGCCCGACGCATCCCGGGATTGGAAGGCGTGCGGTTCGTGCATCGCTGGCTGGACGGGGAAATGATCACCCGCCACAACGGGCAATGGGTGATCAACTCGTTTCTGCCCCCGTTTCCCGGACCCGCCTACGAGCGCATGTTTAATAATCTGCTCTCCGGCAGACGGCTCAGCCCCGTCTCGGCATTCCTCGCCCTGACCTCCAATTGCCCTTACCACTGCTGGCATTGCAGTTACAAAAAGCGCGCAAGCGGCGACCTCTCCACCTCCCAGTGGCTCAGTATTATCGAAAACCTCCACCATCTGGGCGCAAGCATCATCGGCTTCACCGGCGGCGAGCCCTGCACGCGATCCGACCTGCCACAACTCGTCGCAGCCGCAGCCCAAAAAGGCGCGTCCACAATTCTCTTCAGCTCCGGCGCCGGCATGGATGAATCCCTCCTCCGGGATCTCAAAACAGCGGGCCTATGGTCGGTTTGCCTGAGCCTGGATCATCCCGATCCAAAAAAACACGACGACTTCCGAGGCGCGCCCGGAGCGCACAGCCGCGCCACAAGCCTCCTCAAGGCCGCCGTCCACCTGGACTTTTACACCATGATCGGCGCGGTCGGCATGCGCGAACTCATCCCCGCCCTTCCGCGCCTCCATGCGCTCGGGACTTCTCTCGGCATCCACGAACTGCGGATCGTCGAGCCCATGCCGTGCGGCCTGCTCGCAAGCGATCCTTCCAACGTCCTCCTCACCAGCGCGGAAATCCGCGCCCTCCGCGATTTTCACACGCAAACCAATCGCAAAGGAATCGCCCCGAAGGTTTGCGCGTTTAACCAGATCGAAAGCCCCGAGGTTTTCGGCTGCGGCGCGGGCACGCAACACTTGTTCATCGATGCTGCAGGCGAAGTCTGCCCGTGCGACTTCACCGCCATGAGTTTTGGCAGCGCGCTTTGCGAGCCACTCCCCGAAATCTGGACCCGGATGAATGCCGCCATGGGCAACCCGCGCAGGCATTGCTTCGTGCGAATGAATCATCGTCTCATCACAAAAAACGCCAACGGCCGGTTTCCACTCGAGCCCGCAGCAAGCCTGCGCGTCTGCAGCGAGGCCGGTTTCGAGCCGCTGCCGGATTATTTCCAGCAAATCATGGGAGCACGAACGACGGAGGCTCAACCTTCGCCCCACAACACCGCCGGGAATCCCTCACACTCACCGCAGCGCCAGCTCTGAAGATTGCCATGAATCCAAACAGTTATTCCAATCCTGGGCACGAAAGATCTCTTGCAATGTACTTCGCCCTCCTGCTGCTCACCGCTGCGGGCGGCGCGCTCAGCGGGTTTATGTGGCTCTTTCCAAATGGCCTCATGGCTGCCGCTATGGCCCTTTGTTACTCGCTCGGCACCATCTGGCTCGCCGAAAAGGAATCAAGAAACCCGGGCAGCGTCCGGTGGGCCGACGCCCTGGCCGCCGGAATCGTCACCGGCATGCTCGCCGTCTTTCCAGTGGCCTGGCTCGAGTCCATGCGCCCGGTCCCCGGCCGCCATATGGAATTCTTTCGCCCACCGGCAATGGACACCTGGTATTACGTCTCGGCCCCGATCGTTTTTGGAATCGTAACACACCTGAGTTATCACCGCCGTAAAGGATCAAAAAACCCGTTGTCCAGGGTTCTGCTTACGGCGTTTGTCCTCGCAGGCGCCGCACGATTGGCCCTGGCTCTGATTGACCAGAATTTCATGGGCGCCCCGGTCAGCTACTCGGATATCGCCGGCATGATCGTCAGCGGCGTTTTCCTGTTTCTGTTCATGGTTGTGCCATTCCCGCTGTTATGGATGTTGATCACCTCGCGCCTCGATCCCGCATGGAAAGCGGGCATTCAGACGGATGACACCGACCAGGCGATGTCGCCCGAATCCACACCGGCAGGGCAGCCTCCTGAGAATCCTCCGGGTAACTGACGAAACGCCGGAAATCGGCCAATAATGAAGAAATAAAAAGGCAGCCGGAATTTTTGCCCCGGCTGCCACAATGTCTTGCCTCGAAACTCAGGCTTCGGCTGTCAGATCTTTGACTTCCTTCGACTCGCAGTTCTTTTTCACCGATTCCATCCCGTTCTTGGCCGCCGCCTCGCTGGAATACATCTCGCTCTTTCCAATCACCTGGGTGTTGGCAGCCTTGAGGACGAAATACGGCTGATCCGCGGCGGATTTTTTCAACTCGAAGTTCGCGTCGTTCGCTCCGTTCGCGCGCACCGATTCAATGCCGGCCAGCGCCGACTCCTTGCGCTCATAAACTTCGCTGGTCAGAATCACTTCGTGATTCCCGGCTTTGAGGTTGAACATGTACTTGCCGTTGGCTGTTTTCTTTATTTCGTATGACATAAGTTTTATTCCATTCTTTCCTTTTCTCTTGCTGGCCAGGGCCGAACCCGTCTCGAACGAATAGGCTGGATTCGACATTGGTAACGTCTTCGCAACATCACGCA
Organism: uncultured Verrucomicrobiota bacterium; assembly: GCA_964401575.1. Classification (GTDB taxonomy): domain Bacteria; phylum Verrucomicrobiota; class Verrucomicrobiia; order Limisphaerales; family UBA8199; genus CAYNZC01. The sequence continues at coordinate 6,692 of CAYNZC010000119.1, read as the reverse complement.
CCACTCTCCCTTCGTCAAGTGGTAGAAGGTTAAAATCGCCATCTCCGCCAACCGTCACCACCATCCCCCTCAACGCACACAAATCCGATGATGCTGAAACTCCTGATACAAATCACACCCGGGAATGCAGCCACCCTCCTCTTATGACCACGTTTTGCATGTTCAGACAACCTCCCGCCTTGACCCCGCGTGAAAACCGGGTATTCAGACTCTCGGTAACGTTGATGCTTTGTCTCCCGAAGGGCAGCCCTCGAGGACCGTTCATCAAGGTTCCGGCTGTTTCTATGAAATACTTGTTGCCGATGGCTCTCTGCATTCCAATCGCCGCCTTCGCTGCGGCCAAAGACTCGTTCACCCTCACCGGACAATGGTCGGCTTACTTTTCGAATGAAGTCCGCGCCATCGAGGCGCGCGGCCTGTCCCAAGTGCGCACGCTGGAGGATTGGCAAGCCCAGCGCGAAACCCGCCGGCAGGAGTTGCTCGAAATGCTCGGCCTGTCTCCCATGCCCGAGCGCACGCCGCTCCAACCCGTCGTCACCGGCGCTGTCCAGCACCAGGAGTTCACCGTCGAAAAGCTCCATTTCCAGGCCTCGCCAGGGCTTTATGTGACCGCAAATTTTTATCTGCCTCGCGAACGATCCGGCAGGCTCCCGGCCGTGCTTTACGTTTGCGGACACAGCCGGACAGTTACCAATGGCATCAGCCTCGGCAACAAGGTCGGGTATCAGCACCACGGCGAGTGGTTCAGCCGGAACGGTTACGCCTGCCTCATTATAGACACACTCCAGTATGCCGAAATCCTGGGAGCTCACCGCGGCACCTATAGCGACGGCCAATGGTGGTGGAACTCTCGCGGCTACACCCCCGCCGGCATCGAGGCGTGGTTCGCCATTCGCGCCCTGGATTACCTCTGCGAACGGCCCGAGGTGGACCCCGCCCGGATCGGCATGACCGGACGCTCCGGCGGCGGCGCCTACTCGTGGACCGTCGCGGCCATTGATGACCGCGTCAAAGTGGCCGCGCCCATCGCGGGCATGACCGACCTCCGCAACCATGTGCTCGACGGCGTCGTTGACGGGCATTGCGACTGCATGTTCCAGGTCAACAATTATCGTTGGGACTTCCCGATGATTGCCGCCCTGATCGCCCCCAGACCCCTCATGCTCGGCAACTCCGACGCCGACCGCATCTTCCCCCTGGATGGGGTCCTTCGGCTTCATCAGCAGGTCCGCCGCATCTACGATCTCTATGGCGAGCGCGATAACTTTGCCCTCCTCATCACTCACGGAGATCATAAGGACACACAGGAACTCCAGGTGCCCGTATTCCGATGGTTTAACCGGTTTTTGAAAGGCGAGGAGCCGCTCATCGAGATGGCCGCGCAACGCCTGCTCGACCCCGCCCAACTCCGCGTGTTCGACCAACTGCCCGCCGACCAGCGCAACACCACCGCACCGGATTGGTTCAATGATCCTCACCCGCCCAATTACCAGGCCGCGGAACTGGCGGAACGGCTGCGAACGGTTTGCTTCGCCGGATGGCCGGCGGACAGGCCCACCGCAACGCTGTCGAGAAAATCTCTCAAAGAAACAACACCCACAACGCGGGCAGCCACCTACGACCTCCCGCTGCAACCCGGCATCACTCAACCGCTTTACCGTTTCTCGCGCCTGACGCCAACACGCCCGGAAAGCCTGACTCTATTCATCCTGGGCGAGGATGCCGCTTCAACAAAGTTGCTGGAACACCTCCGCAACGAACGCTTCAACGAAGCGGAGTCGCTCCTCGCCGCAAAACTGCCCGAAGCCGGCAGCCCGTTCGCTGTCTTTGTTCCTCGCGGCGTTGGCGACCCCGCCTTTGCCAGCCAGGCTGCCGCCACGCGCATGAAACGACGGTTCATGCTGCTGGGCCAGACGCTCGATGGTATGCGCGTCTGGGACATTATGTCGGCCATCGCCGCTCTTAAACGATCGCCGGGATCGGAGAATACAAAAATCACTCTCGCAGCATCGGGGCCAATGGCCGTCAACGCAGCCTTTGCCAACCTCTTCGAGCCGGTGGAAAAACTGGCCCTCACGGATCTGCCCGCCAACCCGAAGCAAAGACCCGATTACCTGGGAGTGCTGCGCGTGACCGACCAGGTGCCCGGAATCGGCAACTGAAGAATTACAGGTTTTAGCAGCAACCCTTGCCGGTTCAGCGGCGCTATTGGCCACTCTGAAATCCAGAATCGCATCCCGATCCGTTCCAACAGCGGCAATCCAGGCGCAACATTTGCCGCGCGGTTCAGTTCGCCACACACATTGCATTCTGCCGCCGTCCGCCTAACATGCCCCCGATGAAATACAGTTACGACGAGCTTGCCGGAATGATTGATCACGCCCTCCTTCACCCCACGATGACCGACAAGGAGATCGAGGAAGGTTGCCGCCTGGCCGAGAAATACCGCGTCGCCACGGTTTGCGTCAAACCGTATGCCGTTCAGACCGCAGCCCGCCTCCTGAAAGGTTCCGGTGTCAAGGTCGGCTGTGTCATCGGCTTCCCGCATGGCTCCAACACCACCGAGTGCAAAAGGAACGAGACCATGCTGGCCTGCCGCGACGGCGCCGTCGAGGTGGACATGGTCATCAACATCGGACGCGCCATGAGCGGCGACTGGGATTACGTCGAGCAGGACATCCGCGCCGTCTGCGACGAAGCCCACCGCAACGGCGCCCGGGCAAAGGTCATCCTGGAAACGGACTACCTCCACCAGGGCGGCGCGGGTCTCACCGGCGATGCACTGAAACAAAAGCTCTGCGAAATCAGCGAACGCGCGGGGGCTGATTGGGTGAAAACTTCCACCGGGTTCGGCTTCACCAAACAAAAGGACGGGAATTACAACTACAAGGGCGCAACCGAGCACGACATCGCCCTCATGCGCAACGCGTGCTCGCCCAAGGTCCAGGTAAAGGCATCCGGCGGCGTCCGGGACCTCGACGGCATGATCCGCATGCGCGAACTCGGCGCCACCCGCATCGGCACCAGCGGCACGGCAGGCCTCATGGATGAGTACCGGCGCAGGGAATCCGGCGCCCCGGCCAAAAACAGCCGCCCGGAAAGCCCGGGCTACTGAACGTCTATTTCAGCAAATGGTCCTCAGCCCGGTGACGGCTGATGCCCGGTATCAAACCTTGAAAAACTCCCGGATCGCCCCAGCCACACGCTGGATCTGCTCGTCGCTCAGCTCGGGGTAGATGGGCAGGCTCAGGCATTCCCGCGCGGCTTTCTCGGCAATCGGGAAATCCCCGGCTTTGTGCCCAAGATCGGCATACGCCTTCTGCAGGTGCAGCGACAGGGGATAGTGCAGCGCGCAGCCAATCTTCTTCGATTCAAGGTGCTTCTTGAGCGCATCGCGCTCGGGATGCCGCACGACATACAAATGCCATGCGCTCTGCGCGTAATCAGCCTGCGCGGGCAGTTGCAGCGGCGTGTTCGCAAGCAGCTCGCTGTACCGTTTGGCCACACGGCGGCGTTCGTTGGTCCACGCCGGCAAATGCTTCAGCTTCACGCCAAGCACAGCTCCCTGGATGCCTTCCATCCGGTAGTTGTAGCCCACTTCGTCGTGGTAATACCGCGTGGTGGACCCGTGCTCCCGCAACGCGCGCGCGCGCGCCGCCAGCGCCGCATCGTTCGTCACCAGCGCGCCGCCTTCGCCGTAGGCGCCCAGGTTCTTGCCCGGGTAAAAACTAAAGCAGGACATCACACCAAAGGCGCCGATCATTTTGCCCTTGTATGTGGCCCCGTGGGCCTGCGCGGCATCTTCCACCAAAGGAATCCTGTGCTTGCGGCTGATCTCCAGGAAGGGGTCAATGTCAAAAGGATGCCCATAAAGATGCACCGGCAGAATGGCCTTGGTGCGCGGCGTGATGGCGCGCTCGACCCGGCTCGGATCCAGGTTGAATGTGGCGTCCTCGATGTCCACATACACCGGCCGCGCGCCAACATACGAAATGGCCCAGCTCGTCGCCACAAAGGTGCACGGCGTGGTGATGACTTCGTCCCCGGGGCCAATGTCGAGCAACCGCATCGCAATGTGCAATGCCGATGTGCCGCTGTTCATCGCCACCGCCTCTTTCGCGCCGCAATACGCCGCAAAATCCTTCTCGAACTGCGCGACGTCCGGCCCAAGACAGAATGAGCAGTTGTCGAGCGTCCTCGCAATCACAGCGTCAATTTCCTTGCGCAGCGGGCGCATTTGCGCCGCCAGGTCCAGGTATGGAACAGCTTGGTTGTTTTCCATAAGTTCCGCGCAAGATAGTGGCGCTCTTATCGCCGCACAAGCGGCAACCCGCAAACGATTGCGGGAAAGAATCCCTACATCAAATCCGTAGTTTACCGCGCCTGCGGCGCAGATCTCCGCCCTTGACCGGTCGTGGAACCGCGACGTATTTGTCGTGAAACGATCTCTCATTGGCTTTGTCAACATACATGGCGGGTCCGGGCGCGCTGGCCGGACCCTCCGCGACGGACAGCAGGAAGACAACTCCTGCCGGCGCGCGCAGCGACCGGCGCAATGGAACCCTGAACACATGAGGCAATGATGCAGGAAAAACTCAAAACGATTTTGCATACAATCTGGAATGAGCCCCGACACTTTTTCCTCTGGCTGGCCATGCTCAGCATCTGCGGACTTGCCGCCGTCGCGGCAGGCGCCATCCTGACAGGCCCAACTCTCTTGCTCGCGTTCCTCATGACGGGGTGCGCCTGGTGCCTCCTGGTGAGCATCCCGGCTTTCATCCTGTCCTGGATACCGCCCGTGCGGCGGTTGTTCGCGTGGCTGCTGCGCCGGAAGATGTTATCGCTGGGCTGCCTCGTCATCTTGATCGCGCTTTTCTACTCCTTCGAGAATTGGCGCGGACGCCGGGCGTGGCAGAGTTTCAAGCAGGAACGAGAGGCCAAAGGAGAGCGGTTTGACGCGGCCAGTTTCATCCCGCCTCCCGTGCCCGATGACCGGAACTTCTTCGAAACGCCGCTGTGGACCAATCTGCACTTCGTTCAGACCAACGGCGCCATCGTTTGGAGCGACACCAATCGGGCGAACCACGCTATTTTCGACGCCTTTGGCCCCGAGAGCCACAACGCGCCCAACCCCGGGCGCTGGTCGAAGGCGGAGCGTGTGGACCTGGAGGCGTGGCAGAAGTTCTACCGGGGAAGCAACAATGTGTTTGCGGCCGACCAGGCGGCGGCGGACGCCTTCCGCAAGCGGTATGGTCTGGATTGGGCTCCAGTTCCTGCGGAGGGGGTTCCGGGTGCAGAAACAGCTCCAGCCCCTGTGTCGAACAGCCCCACCACCAACTACTTTCCCATCGCCAGGGAACCGCAGTCGCCGGCGGACGATGTCTTGCTGGCCTTGAGCAGGTTCGAGACAAACCGCCAGCTTCTCATCGCAGCAGCGGCCCGTCCGCAGGCCCGGTTCTGGATCAATTACGGTGCCGGATTCGGCGCGCTGATCCCGCATCTGGCCCGGATAAAAGCCAGCGCCCAGTACCTGTCCCTCCACGCGAGCGCCGCGCTCGAAGCCGGCGACCGGGATACGGCGCTGGAGGATGTGAAGCTGTCGTTTCGATTGATCGAAGCCGTCCGGAGCGAGCCAATCCTGATCTCCCACCTCGTCCGCATCGCCACGCAGGCGCTTGCCATGCAGCCGGTCTGGGAAGGCCTGGCGGACCGCCAATGGACCGAAGCGGAACTGCGGGTCATCGAGAGTGAACTCGGCAAGCTGGACTTCCTGGCCGATTACCACTTCGCCATGCGCTGCGAAAGGGCGTGGAATGTTTGGGCGGTGGATTATATCCGAAAGCAGGGAATGCTCGAATTGGATGCCATGGTCAGCCCGCAACGGAAAACTCCCCCGATGGTTGTCATGGGGAACATGGTCGGAATACGCCTGATCCCGGCCGGCTGGTTCGATCAGAACAAACTTTCCCTTTGCCGCCTGTACGAAAAATACCTGCTGCCGAGGGTGGCAGTGCAGGACCGGCGCGTCGATTCGCCCGCCTCTATCCGGGAGTCGAACTCACTCCTCACAACGCAACGCCTGCGGCCTTACGATATGCTCTCCAGAATCCTGCTCCCCGCCCTGGACGGGACTGCCGAGAGGTGCGCCCAGGGCCAAACCTTCACGGACCTCGCCCGCATCGCTTGCGCGCTGGAACGATACCGGCTGGCCAGCGGTCAGTTCCCGGAGACGCTCGCAGAACTCGCGCCGAAGTTCATCGAGAAGTTACCGCACGATGTCATCAACGGCCAACCGCTCAATTACCGCCGCACGGACGATGGCCGGTTCGTCCTCTACTCGGTTGGCTGGAACGAAACCGACGACGGCGGCAAGATCGGATTAACGAAGAATGGCAACCTGGACCGGAAGCAAGGCGACTGGGTTTGGCAATATCCCGCAAGCTGAAGCGCTGAGCATGAACAAAGAATACGGCGGAGGAGGCTTTGCCGCTGCGGCAAATGCCCAACCGGGCAAACCGCCGCAGGAGATGCGCACGGCGAACGGAGGCGCTGGAAGTTCCACTCTAACAGCAACTGCCACCATCGTTTCTTTTTGGTCCGCTGTGGTTGGTGAATTCTTGCCGCAGGCGTTTGGTGTCGGTAGTCTTCGGGAGTCAGGTATCCATGAATTGATGATTTAACGAGAGAAACAA
>CAYNZC010000118.1:0-12447 GCA_964401575.1 uncultured Verrucomicrobiota bacterium | reverse complement strand
AAAAGGGGACATTTTCATCGAGTCCAAAGGGGGACATTATCAAAGAGTCAGGACAGATCAAAAATGAGCGCTTGCCAAGCGGACCAGTGCCGATTAACCTCTGCCCTCTTTTCGGGATAAATCTCGAAGCGTAAAGGGATGCGTTGCAGCCCGAACTCAAAGAAAATTTATGGCAGTAAGAATTCGCATGAAGCGTGCCGGGGCCAAGAATAGCCCTGTGTTTCGCATTGTTGTGGCGGACAGCCGAAGTCCTCGGGATGGCAGGTTCATCGAGGAAATCGGCACGTATCAGCCCCTGAAGAAGGGCAACAACGTGGACATGGATCTGGAACGGGCCAAGTATTGGGTCAGCAAAGGAGCCCAACCGTCTGAAACTGTGGCCTCGTTTATCAAGAAAGCCGAGAAAGCGGCCACCGCTGCCTAAGGCAAAATCAACATCAGGGAACTATGCAGGCGTTCCTCGAATATGTTGTCAAGGGCCTCGTTCAGCATCCGGATGAGGTGACTGTCACGCCGGTGCCACGTGAGGGCACAACGGTTTACGAATTGCGCCTGCATCCGCAGGATGTTGGCAAGGTGATCGGCCGGCAGGGCATGACGATCAACGCAATACGCTCCTTGCTATTGGCGGCCAGCGCGAAGAAAGGACTGCGCTGCACGCTTGAGATTGTGGAAGACAGGAAGCCCGCGCAGTGAGCACTGCCGCCTGGGGCGGCTTCGGGGGCTTCGGTCCGCCCGATACCGGACCATGAGAATTGATGTGCTCACGCTTTTTCCGGCCATGTTTGCCGGGCCGCTGGATGAAAGCATTATCATGCGTGCGCGGCGCAAGGGGTTGCTGGAGCTAAGCATCCACGATCTGCGCAACTGGACGCATGACAGGCATCGAACTGTAGATGACCGCCCCTTCGGGGGGGGGCCAGGGATGCTTTTGAAGCCGGAGCCGATTTTTGAGGCGGTCGAGACCCTGTCTCGGCCCGGAACGAAAGTGGTGTTGCTGTCGCCGTCGGGGCGTAAGTTTTCGCAGGCTGTTGCGGGCGAGATGGCAGGTTTGCCGGACATTCTTCTAGTCTGTGGGCATTATGAAGGATTTGATGAACGGATCCGGCTGGGGTTGGCGCACGACGAGTTGTCTATCGGCGACTACGTCCTGACTAACGGGGCGCTTCCAGCGATGGTGATTATTGACGCGGTGGCGCGGTTGCTGCCGGGAGCGCTGGGGGATGACCAGAGCGCGGCAGACGAGTCGTTCAGTGGCGGTTTGCTGGAGTATCCGCAATATACGCGGCCAGCGGAGTTTCGTGGCATGAAGGTGCCGGAAGTATTGCTTTCGGGAAACCACGCGGAAATAGCGAAATGGCGGGCGCAACAGGCCCAGAAAAGAACGAAAGAGCGCAGGCCGGATTTGATTTAGAGAGAATTGGGTTAGAATGGATGCGGTTTAATAGTGGACGGGTGTTCACTGAACGGTCCGAGACCCGAGAAACCAGAAAGAGTTTATGAACCAGGCATTGTTGGACAAGATAGAGTCAGCACAATATCGCAAGGATGCAGCCAATTTCGGAATTGGCGACTCCGTTCGAGTGCACACCAAGGTGGTGGAAGGTGACAAGGAGCGCATCCAGGTGTTTTCCGGAGTCGTCATTGGCCGTCGTGGTCATGGTCTAAACGAGACATTCACCGTCCGTCGAATCAGCTACGGTGAAGGTGTGGAGCGTGTTTTTCCGATTCATTCTCCTCGGGTAGAAAGAATTGAAGTGGAGCGAAGCGGTTCTGTCCGCCGCGCGAAACTTACCTACCTTCGCAGCCGCCTGGGCAAGGGCGCAACCCTTGTAAAGGAAAAGGAAAACCGGTCAACGAAGGCATCGGCGGCGGCTTAAGCTGCTCATTTCGTCAAGGTCGTGATGAGCGACCCTGCCCAAAGCAGGGTCGCTAGTTCTTTTTTGGGGTAAGGCAGGAGGGAGTGCCGCGGATTGGCTGTTATGCGGGGGAGAGAATCTGACAAACCAGAGTTACTACAATCCCCTCCTCATCCAGTTCACAATCAGGTCCGATGCCGCCTTTGGGGCCGTGCCCAGGACGTTGTGATCCGCGCCGGGAATAACTCTGTAGTCCCGTAGAGCAGGGCAATGCGATCGGAGCCAGCGACGCACGAACCACCACGGCACCACAGGGTCCAGCAGGCCGGAAATGCAATAAACGGGTTTCTGTGTCGTTGCGGCTACCAAGGTGAAGTCGTTGTGGAGGATCAAACGTAAGCGGTGGACGGCTGCATGGCGGTCCAGTTCGGTCCTTCTCGCGATGAATTCATTAATGCCAGCAGCAACATCGGGGGCTTTTCTAAAACGAAACCGGGCCATTCGCCCGTATCCGAAGAGGATGGTCGTTATGGCGCGCAAAGGTATGCTGCCGCAGAGGCGGACAGCCATCTGCACGCCCCAGCGTGCCGGATGTTTTACAAAGCCTCCTGCCATGATAATTCCAGTGCAATCGAACCGGCCTTCCCGAATCAGTGCCCAAACAACTTGCGATCCGAAAGATTCTCCGAGAAGCCATCCTGCCGGAATTCCCTCCCGACAAAGCGCTTTGGCAATGCTCCGGGCGTAGTCGTCCAGCGACCATGTCAGGGTTCGCGGGTAAGTCATCTCGACGAAGCGCACTCGCCCCTTGACCGCCTTGCGGAAGCTTCCGACCAGTGTCCAGTCGCCATGCAGCCCGGGCACGTAGATGAGCGTTGGCAACTCGGGGCCGCCTGAAATTCGCACTTGAATGACGTCTTCCACGATCATGCCAGCAGGATATGTTATCGGGCGCCGCCGGAGAAAGAGGGAGGTTAAACCCATTGGAGAATAGTCGTGGGAAGCCGATGGTTGGTATCAAAAAGATCTGCCGTGTCGTTAGAGTTGACTTGAATGCTTGAAGGGTCGCGCATAGGCTCTTGCGAGAATGAGTCCGCAATTCATAGCTCGATCGATTGGGATTGGCATTTTGATTTTCGTGGTGATCTTGATGGCTGCTTCGGGAACATACGTAATACAGCCCGGCTACCGGGGTGTGGAGGTCACACTGGGCCGGGTCTCGCCGGCTTTTAAAGCGGAAGGATTCGGGTTCAAGGCCCCACTGATGACCCACATTCATCCAGTATCGATCCGGCAGCAGACAGCGGAGGAGTCGGCGGATTGCTATTCGTCCGATCTTCAACAGGTGAAATTTGAACTTCGAGTTCTATACCGCATTCCTGAAGCGTCCGTAGTGAAACTATATCGCGAGTATCATGGGGATCCATTTGAAACGCTACTCGCGCCGCGCATTCACGAGGCTTTAAAGGAAGTCGCCGCATTGCAGAGTGCAGAGCAAATCGTCAAGAACCGCGAGCAGATAAAGACACGAAGCCTGGAGATTTCTCGTCAAAAGATCGGAACTTTGCTCGTGGTCGAGGACATCGTGATTCAGAACATTACACTCACCGCGGAATTGGAGCGTGCCATTGAGGCAAAGATGGTCCAGGAACAGGAAGCTGCAAAGTCCAAGTTCGTTCAACAGAAGGCGCAAATTGAGGCGGATACGGCGGTCATACAGGCGAAAGGCGAAGCTGAATCCATTTTGATCCGCGGCAAGGCGCTGATGGACAATCCCAGTTTTGTGGATTTGAAGATAGTGGACAAATGGGACGGGCTTGCCCCGCTGGTAATTGGCGGGGAGGGGCTTGTTCTGCAACTGCACGACCTGCAACAATCCAGAGAGCGAAACAATGCCAACATCCCCATACAACAGGCCCCCCAGAGGCGAGCCACGCGCAATTAATCCGATGCCGAATTTCGTTCCGAGACTCGCCGGTCTAGGCGTGCTTGTGTTTGCCCTCGTTGTGCTCTTATCCAGCGCTACCTACGTGGTGGAGCCGGGCACGCGAGGGATCAAGGTTACCCTGGGAAAGGCTGCAGACCAGTTTTTGCCCGAGGGTTTTGGCTTCAAGCTTCCAATGGTAACCCGGATCGTGCCGGTCATCGTGAAGCAGAAGACTCAAGCGCTGAAGGCGGACTGTTTCTCGTCTGATTTGCAACAGGTTAATACCGAGTTGCGTGTGCTCTACCGGGTTCCGGAGAGTTCCGTGGTGCAGATCTACAAACAGTATGCGGGAGACCCATTCGATAGCCTGATCGCTCCCCGCGTTCAGGAGGCCATCAAGGAAGTGACTGCGTCGCAAACAGCCGAGCAAATCGTTAAGCGGCGGGAGGAGATCAAGGTCAAAGCGTTGAAAGCTGCCAGATCCAAAATTGGTGATGTGCTTTGGCTCGAGGATATTGTTCTTCGGGATATCGAGCTTTCGCGAGAATTGGAGCAGGCCATTGAAGCAAAGATGGTTGCTGAGCAGGAGGCTGCTCAGGCGCGATTTACACAGATGCAAAAGGAAGTCGAGGCCCGAACGGTCGTGATCAGGGCGCACGGTGAGGCTGAGGCTATAAAGGTCCGCGGTGACGCGCTGAAAATGAATCCTGCGTTCTTAAGGCTGGAGATTGTGGAGCGATGGAACGGCAAGTCTCCATTGGTTGTGCCTTACCTGGGGGATGGCTCCGGGGCGGGTCTGCTGCTTCCGCTTGGACCTGCTGGAGCGAATATTGCCCCGGTGTCTGTTCCGGGCGCAGCAAAATGAATCCCAGATTCCGAGGTGTCTTAAAGCTGGTGGTGCTCGTGGCCATCTTTGCGGGGCTCTTTCTGCTGTTTCCGCGGTCGTATGCTTTTTTAGAGATGGCCGCCCGCGAACTTCGGTATTTTTGGTGGGTAATTCTGATGGTGGCGCTTGCAATTTGGTTAGTATGGGGCATTGGTCGCAAACCAGACAAGTGATCCGGAATCCGGGACAAGAAGCCCGGGCTTGGTTATAGCGCAAATTCTGGAACTACCTCACAACCATCACGCCCGGAGGAGCCTGAATTTTCGAATCCACTTGTCCGTTGGGTAACTTCTCATGTCGGACTTTGAGCGCACCTTTAGGTGTGGGATAGGCACCTTCCGCCCATTTCAAATCCCCGAGGTGCGGACGAATCTGCACTTTGGCGCAGCCGGGCGAAAGCGGCTTGATCCCGAGCACATGTTCAGACATCCACGCCGTGGGGCCGGAGGCCCAGCCATGACATAAGCTATGGCGGAAACCTTTGTAGCAATAAGCGCCGTAATCGCCGTGAATGTCTTTTTTGCCGGCAGGCACCAGTTCGTCGATTCGGCCCGCATTAGGAACCCAATCCAGATCGAAATCCTCCCAGAAAGTCGTTGCTCCAAGGTCCAGCATGGCTCCCCAGTAAGCCCGGATTGCGTCGAGACATCCCTGGTAATCTCCGGCTCGCGCGCGCGCCTGCAGAACATAGTAACCGTAGAACGTGGAGAGCTTTTTCGCGCCTCCGACAGCCATGACTTCGCGGTTGAGCTTTGACGCGTCAGCCAATCCTGCCAGCGCCATCAGGGCGGCGGCCTGTTTACTGCCGCCATGGTCCGGCACGTGTCTCAAGAGGCGTGTGACACTTTCTTTGCACAAGGTTTCCAGGGCAGAATCTTCGAGTGCAGAGGAGAGGTCCACTCCCGCACGGAAGGTTATGATCATGAGGCTCTGAAGTCCGGCATGAATGGCGGGCTTGTTCTCGCTGGAGGGCCAATCCAGAAAGCGATGGCCTGACAGAGTCTCGCTTCCGTCCTGGCTGATGTGCTTCGATAGCTGCCTCAACAGAGCGGAGAGATACGTTTTTTGCTGACGGAGGTAGTGGAGGTCCCCGTGTTGCTGATACCAGTCTCGTTGAATAATGATCCACCACAGCGAGTAGGAACTGATCCCATTCATCCACTGTGGCAGCGGGGTCTCGTTCCGAATGAGGTCCAGGCTGGCACTCACCTGGGGAATCTTCCCGAAAACGGTCCCGATCGTGGAGGTCTCCGGATGCATATCACCTATCCAGACAAGGCGGTCGCGCTTGATGCCGTCCCAGACGTATTGCTGTATGTTCAGAGAAACGGTGTAAGCACCGGTTGCCCAGATTCGATTCAGACGCTCATCGCTGCATTTGAAGGAGCCTCGTTCCGGCAGGTCGTGGTGCAAATAAACGGCTCTTACCGCCTTGATCGACACGGAGGTGTTCGTGTCCACGAGATCGATCCGAACGAAGCGAAAGCCCGTGTTACCGATTTCCCCCGATCCCAGCCAGGGCAGGGAAGTCACTTGATCGCGAACCGCGTGGTCGTTTGTGGCATTCTTATCGCCCCCGAGCTCGCTCATGGCTTCGGAGGCCGATTCCCCAAATCGAACTCGCACCTGCACGGTTTTACTGGCATCACTGCCGGCTTTAAGGTTTGCGGCAGTGATTTGCACGCCTCCATGCAGCTCCCGACCGAAGTCCAGCAATATGCCTGGCGGGCTCCCATTATTGCGCATCACACAGACATCGCCTCCATCAAGGGTAATCTGGCCGGAGAAGGGCTTCAGGAGTTGCGCTGTATTGTTGACGACCGCCCCCTCGGGCGGCGTTGTCCAGAGGACTCGAACCGGCATGATATACTCCCGCACACGCGTGTCCGCTTGAGGCGAGGCGTGGATAACAGCCGGGAGGATCGTTAAGAGGAGGATGCGAGCGATGTTGTTCATGTTCAGTTCCATGCTGTCTGCTGGATGCTATGCTGGCTGGCTTGTTGGCAAACGGCAAGCCTCGCTGTATTCCTGGTGAAACAGGGCTCGGTTTCCGGACGATCCAATGCTCCCGCAAGGTTGCTCAAGATTTGAGGTGATATGGTCAGTGCCGTACTTGTGTTTTGAGCGCGCAGCAAATAGATTGCCTGTAGAGTTTATGAAAAATGATGTCGTGCCAGTGCAGATCCGGGGGATTCTCCCGGCAAGTGGGGGCTGCGCATTGTTCGTGGGCAACGACGAGAAGGTCTTTGTGATCAATGTCGAGCCGAGCATGGGCAGCATTATTGGGATGTTCTTGCGCGACACCCCCAAGGAACGCCCTCTGACCCATGACCTTATCCAAAGCATTTTCAAAGGGTTTGGAATTGGTGTGGAGCGCGTGGTAATCACTGAGCTCAGGAATTCCACTTATTTCGCGCGTCTTATTCTGCAGCAACAGAACGAGTTGGCGCGTAAGATTGTGGAAATTGATGCGCGTCCGAGCGATTGTCTCGCTCTTGCCACGGCGCAGAAGAAGCCGATCTACGTGACCAGCACGCTTTTTGAGCAGGTGGAGGACATGAGCGAGGTTCTTCAGCGAATTAACGAGACTGGCAACGAAATCGAGTAAGGCTCCCAATGGCCAAGGCCCCAACGCCCGGCGCAACGCCTGCCCCAATCCTGCTGATTTGCGGTAACGATGACTACACGGTCAAGCAGCGGGGTGGGGCATTATACACCCAATGGACCGCCGAAATAGGGGGGATGGATCATGAAGTGATCGACGCGAACGTGGCCAATGCCAGCGAAGCCGTTAAAGCTTTGGCGCGGCTGCGGGAGAGCGTGAACACTCTGCCATTCTTTGGCTCCGGGAAAGTCGTCTGGTTCAAGAACTGTAATTTTCTTGGAGACGATCGCACAGCATCCTCGTCGGTTGTGTCAGAGGACCTAGGTGACCTTGCGCAGGATTTCAAGGCCTTTGATTGGACCGGTGTCCGGTTGCTTATCACCGCCGGAAAGGTTGATAAACGCAAGGTTTTTTACAAAGCCATTGATAAGATCGGGCGGACCGAGGTTTATGAGCAACTTTCTGTCGATACCCGGGACTGGGTTGACCAGGCGGAAGTAATTGTGCGGAAGGCGTTGGCGGCGCAAGGGAAGAAAGCCAGTGACGAGGCACTGGGAGAGTTGGTAGCCAGAGTGGGGCCAAACACCCGTCAACTGCATTCTGAGGTTGAAAAAGTCTGCCTTTATGTTGGAGACAGGGCACAGGTGGACGTGCAGGATGTGATGGAAGTGTGCGTCAGGAACAAGAACGCGCGCGCCTTTGCGCTCGGGGACGCTCTGGGAGAGCGCAAATTGCCGTTGGTGCTGCGCCGGTTGGATGAGGAGCTGTGGGAGACCAAACTCGACCGCGCCAGATCCAGCATCGGATTGCTTTACGGCTTGATTTTCAAAGTGCGAGCTATGCTTCTAGCTCAGGAGATGCTCAGGGAAGGATGGATCAAACCTGGTCGCGATACCGCCTCATTGAAGGCCCAACTATCCGCGATCCCGCCCGAATCGGTGCCGTCCGATAGCCGATTCAACCCTGCGGCGATGAATCCATTTGTCCTGATGAAGGCCATTCCACACGCACAGAACTACACACAGGCGGAACTGGTGCAGGCGATGGATCTGCTTCTTCAGTGCAATCTGCAGCTGGTGACGACCTCCCTTGATGAGGCGATGGTTTTGCAGCAAGCTCTCATCAAGATTGCGGGAGGGGTGGCGCCGTTCGTGGCACGATCGGGCGCGTAGGCTTGGCGTATCCGGTGGAGCAAGAATGAACGCGGTCTCCAGAATGACGGTTCTTGAGGGCGGTGAGTTTGCCTGCATTCGAATCATTGGCAGGGCAAATCTCCACTCCAGTCTCGATTTCAAGCGCGTGGTGGGGGAATTGAGCGCCAGAGGCTGTATTGTTTTTTTGATTGAGCTTTCTCAATGCTCATTGATGGACAGCACATTTCTTGGAGTGCTCGCCGGCATCGGACTTTCACTGCGCAACGGGAATGAGGCTGGCGATTTAAGGTTAGAGTTGATGAATCCTAACGAGCGAATCGTCGAACTGCTCGAGACTCTGGGTGTGATACACCTGTTTCGAGTTTCCCATGGCGGCAGGCCTGATATGGAGGGGGAGGAGCGTGAGCATGTGGCAAACGCGAGGTCGAAGCAGGAACTGAGTCGTATTTCTCTGGAGGCGCACCAAACGCTCATGAATGTGAATCCCGAAAACGTCGCCAAATTCAAAGATGTGGCGCGTTTCCTCGCCGACGAGATTCGAAAAAGCTGACGCCGGAGGAATTTTCGGGCGGCACCGTTTTGGGAGAGACAATTCGACCCGAAAGATGCGGTTTTCGGCGGACCAGGTTGAATTTATGAGTCTGAGCAGGGATGTTGGGCATGCCCGGAGTTTTTCTCCCCTTTTAGCGCTTGAGCGTGCGAGGACTCTCTTTTAGCTTTCCCCACGCGATTGCGAAGAACCTTTGTCCATCAGAAGCAGCGCTGCATTTGGCGCACCAACTGGCAAACGGCTTCGATTGCTGCGCGAATAAAACCTTACAAAAGAGAATTATGGGCGGCTATTTTGGCGTTGTATCGAAGGAGGACTGTGTCCTGGACCTGTTCTATGGGACTGACTATCACTCACACCTGGGCACACACCGGGGCGGTCTTGCGGTCATGAACGGCGCCGGGTGCGAGAGGTTCATCCACGACATCTCCAACGCGCAGTTCCGTTCCAAATTCGAGCAGGACGTTCCCAGGCTCAAGGGGCGGATGGGCATTGGTGTGATCAGCGACACCGATGATCAGCCCCTCATCATTGGCTCTCATCTCGGGAACTACGCGATTGTGACGGTGGGGCGGATAACCAACTCCTCGGAGCTTGTGCGGCAGGTTTACGGACTGCGTTCGGCGCATTTCTCCGAGATGAGCGGGGGCGAGGTTAATCCTACAGAACTCACCGCGATCTACATTAACCAGGGAGCCACCTTTGCAGAAGGAATAGCGATTGCCCAGAACGCCATCCAGGGATCGTGCTCTCTGTTACTCCTGACAGACCATGGAATCTACGCGGCACGCGACAAACTCGGCCGCACTCCGGTAGTGCTCGGGCAGAAAGACGGCTCTCTGGCTGCGTCCATGGAAAGCTGTGCCTTCCCGAATCTGGGATTTGAGAAGGTGCGTGAGCTCGGGCCTGGAGAAATCGTCCGCATCTCGCGGGACGGAATTGAAACGCTTGCCCTGCCGCAACATCGCTGCCAGGTGTGCGCGTTTCTGTGGGTGTATTATGGTTATCCGGCTTCGACTTACGAGGGAATCAACGCTGAGCAATCGCGTTATCGGAGCGGGGCTGCGCTGGCACGGCGAGACTTCACGGAGGTGGATGTTGTGGCGGGGATCCCGGACTCGGGCACCGGACATGCCATGGGGTATGCGATGGAGAAGAAAGTGCCGTTTTGCAGGCCTTTCGTGAAATACACTCCTACGTGGTCCCGAAGCTTCATGCCACAGGACCAGCCGACACGCGAGCTTGTTGCCCGCATGAAGATCATTCCCATCAAGGAGCTGATCCAGGGGAAGCGCCTTCTGTTCTGCGAGGATTCCATTGTGCGGGGCACACAGTTGCGGGATACCGTGCGCCGCATCTTTGACTATGGAGCCAGGGAAGTGCACATGCGTCCGGCCTGTCCGCCGCTTATCTATGGATGCAAATTTCTGAATTTTTCGAGGTCCAAGTCCGAACTCGATCTTGCGGGCAGGCGTGCGATAAAGGAACTCGAAGGCAAAGAAGGGCGGCCGGCAGAGGACTATGCGAATCCGGAATCTGAAAAGTGCAAGGCCATGGTGGATCGCATTCGACAACGTCTTGGACTCACCACGCTTCAGTACCAGCGCCTGGACGACCTGGTGCAGGCCATTGGGCTTCCGAGAGAACGGCTCTGCACCTATTGCTGGGACGGAAAGGAGTGACAGTGCAGGGCAGGGCACGGCGCCGAGGAAGATTGGTCGCACCTTAGCAACGACCGCTCTTGTTACGGGCTTAGGAAAACCTCCCCGGTCTTGTTAGTTCCCAGTAAATAGCCATAGCCGCAGTTTAGATTCTGGAACAAGGCTCCCTTAAGGATATTGGTGCGAGATTTGTCCGGCATGACGAATTTGCCTGAGAAGGTTCCGTCCGTTGTGATAAGCTTGAGAGTCAAGCCGTTCGTGCTCGAGATTCCTGTCTTTCCCAATGCGACGCCGGTGCTGAAAGGAGCCGCTAACTCTCCGCCTTCAATTCGCACGACACCATTGGATATGCTCAGTAACTGGCCAGGATAAGCTGCAGGATAAAAACGCGACCCTTCTGCAGTGACGGAACGCGTGAAGCCGGAAGGATAGTATTTCGCGCCTGCCACGGCAGGCTTAATCCAGCTTATAACACCGTGGAGGTCATCCGGTGGTTGGTTGGTGTCGAAACTCATCCACCCGCAAATGGAACCCTTCCCGGCATACAGGGGGACATATAAAGGCCACAGCCCGTCCCTGGAGATGTATGAGGACTGAGTAATGGGTGAATCATCGGCGAGATAGCCCTTGAGACGAACTGAGCCCGATGTCGTGATAGACACTGCGCCGAAGCCGTTGCCCCGTGGCAGCGTTGTTGAAGTGGCTCCTGGAACGATGACTGTGTATTTGCCGGCATACGCCCGTGCCGGGTTCGATGTGGCGCTAAAAACAGCGCGATGAGCCAAGAGGCTGGCGGTCCACATGCCATCACTGACACTGCCGGTTAGTTGGTCGATACCCGGTGTGAGATTCACGTTGAGTTTAATCGTTAGCGAGTTTGTGCCGGGTCGCGGGACGGTGTATGTGGCATTGCCGGCAACATCCAGCTTTCCTGCGAACCGGTAGTAAGTCGTTCCGATGCGTGCGCTGCCGCTGTAGCCTCCGGCTTCGGTAAGTGAAAGCGAAAAAGCGCCGGAACGATCGTGAGCCCTGGTGCCTGCGGAGAACAGGCCGTAGTAACGGCCTTTGGCAGTCTTGAAGGGGTTCGGGATGAAGTTGGCTTGCAACGTCATGTTTGACTGCATCAGAAACGAGAGGGAGGTGTTGGGAGATGTCACGCTGCCTACCCAGTTCGAGAAAACATACCCCGTTGCGGGGATTGCCCTGGCGGAGTAGCGCCGACCAATCTCGATCAGGCTGCCGACAAATGCCCGGCGAATGCTGCCCTTGCCGTGTGTTTGGAGGGTGAGCGGGCTTTTGACCGATAGAAAGACCTTGTTGGTCGCAAAGCCGGAGCTTCGCCCGGAATCATCGTGAGCGTAAGCCCTAAGCACGTTTGTGCCCGGAGCGAGCCGCTGTTGGGTTAAAAACCAATTGGTCCATCCGTTTGTTGATCGAGCGGGCTGGAACCACGACGTGTTCACGCTGACCCACACATTTGTGATTCGGGCGTTGTCCGTTGCTGTGCCCCGGAGGTTCACATACCCATTGGTCAGGCGGGCATTTGCCAGTGGCTCGGCGAAACGGAGTTGAGGCGCCTGAATATCGACAAAAGTGGCCGTAAGCACCATTCGCGGCTGCATGGTGAAGGTCAAGTCATGGTTTGTGCCGAGGACTGTTCCGCCGGCATCGCTCCAGCCAGCAAACACAAAACCCGGGGCGGGTGACGCATTGACCGCGTAGGACTGGCCGATTTCCAGGCGGTTTGTTGTGAAATTCAACGGCTGTAGCGTGCCAAGGCCCTCGGCAATAAGCGTCAGCCGGTT
>CAYNZC010000117.1:0-12593 GCA_964401575.1 uncultured Verrucomicrobiota bacterium | reverse complement strand
AATGCCCAGGCGAGGAGGGGTGCGATCAGGAGGCTGGGCAGATAATCGGCGAGGTGGAGTTTCTTGAGCTCCAGCATCACGAGCGCGACGGAGAACACCAGGAGGCCGCCGACTGCGTTTGTGGGATCGACGAGGTCCCTGGAGGAGAGGGCGGGTTCGGCCAGGCGGACCAGCAGCGTGATGGTCCCTTGAAAGGCGAGAACGGGCAGAAAAGAGAGCGCGACGCCCCAGCCCAGGGCGCGGACGAGTCCGAAGACGGCCAGGCCCTCGATGACCGCTTTAGCGGCGAGGGGATAGTAGTAGCCCGAGAGGCCGTCCTGGACGGCTCCAGCGATCGAGAGCGGGGCGGCGCAGAAGAGAGCCGTGCAGGCCAGGAAACCGTTGTTGAAGCGCTCTGAAGCCGTGGCGCCGCCATTGCCGCCCATGCGCTCGCGGGCGAACTGGCCGAGGCGGTTGGACAGTTTCTGGAGGCGGAGGAGGCTTCCGGTCATTTTTCCGAGACTGAGCGCGACGATGACGAGGAGAAGTTGACCGACGACGCTGATGAAAGAGCCGTGGACACTGATCCATGTGAGCCGAAGTCCGTAAAAAACGATAAAAGCGGCCAGGATGATCCGGATGTAAGCCTCGGTGGGGCGCCCCGGAGTTTTCTTTAAGAATTTGCCGAGGATGGCCCCGATGAGGATCCCGGCGCAGTTCAAAAGGGTGCCTGTCATCCCGCGCAGAATAGAGATGAGGCCGTCATAGTGGAACAATAAACCGCGTTTGAGGTTGAGGGCTCAACGTGCGGCCATTCGCAGAGTGACCGGCGTCTGGCATCCGGGCGAAAGCAGTTGCGAAACTGCTGCGCGGACCCAGGCCGGCCGGCGCACGAGCGTTGCCTCGAGTTCCGTCCATGCGGAGCGGACGCAGTCCGACTGCCGCCAATTCGGGTCGATGGAGTTCAGCGCGGTAGCCGCGGCATTGCGCACCCCCATGTCGTCGTCGGCCAGGGCGAGGATGAGGCGGGGCAGGGCGGCGCTGGAGCCGCAAGCGGCAAGGCCATCCACTGCGGTGCGGCGCACGTCTCCATCGGGATCATGCAGAGCGGGCGTCAAGAGCGGGACCATTGCGGGATCCCTGAGTTTGCCCAGGAACCGCGCGGCGCACATGCGCACTTCGTAGTTACTGTCCTTGAGCAGCGGCGCCAGGGCGGGGGCGTGCTCGCCGCCCGCGATGCCCGCGATGGCTTCGGCTGCCGCCAAACGCACCTTGGGATTGGAGTCCTGCAACAGTGTCTTGAGAACCGGTGTGGACCGTGTCGTGTCCGCCACTTTGCCGAGAGCGTGAATGGCGGAGATGCGAACGCTCACATCGGGGTCCGCGGCTGCGGCCAGGAGAGGCTCGACGACCCGCGGATCGCGAAGAAATTCGAGCGCTTCGGCGACATTCCGCCGGACAAAAGCCGTGTCATGTCTGAGCCCCTCGACCAGGGGGTCAATTGCTGCTTCGCCTCCGGTGATTGCGGCCCGGGCGTTGCCGAGGAGGACGTTGAACTGCGTCTGGAGCTCCGGGTCTCCGGCCTGCCAGCCGAGCCGGGCCAGGGCGCGGGCGGCTGCCTCGCGAACGGCGGGGCAGTGATCCCGGAGGAGCGGGACGAACTCCTCTGCGGAATCCTTTGTGACCCGTTTGGACAAAGCGGTTGCGGCGGCCTGGCGCGCTTCGGCATTCGCATGGCGGAGCGTTGAATGAAGAGCTTCGAGGGCTTCGGGTTCCTCGGCTGCGGCGATGGCGGCCACGGCCTGGCGCACGACGGTTGCGTCATGATCATCGAGACAGGCCTGGAGAATGGACAACCGCTTTGGATTATGGCTTTTGCCAATAGAGACCACGGCCCTCCTGCGCGCGGCGGGGTCTTTCGATTTCAGTCTATAGACATCAAACGAGATCATTTTTTTGCTTCCCTGTCCGGAAATCGGACAGGGAACGGCACGAGATATTTGGGTTTGAAGGTAGCGTTAATCATGCCAGTTCTGATGAGTATTGGATGCGCGGTGCGAACCGTGCCGCATCCTGGACTGCCAGTGAACTTGCTTTGATGGGATGGACGTGGTCTAATCTACCCGGCGCATGTTGTATTTGAGATCTCGATTTCCGGCCTGGATTATTCTCTCGTTTTGCATCCTTGGGGGCCTCTTTGCGGTTTGTGGGCAGACGGGGGTGAATGTCCGCATCATGGCCGCGAATCTGAATGGGAACTCGCAAACCCTGGAGCCTTTTGCCACCCGCATTTTTCAGGGGCTGGATCCTGACATCGTAGCGATCCAGGAATTTAACTATGGGAACAACACGACGCAGGAATTGCGGGCGTATGTGGACCAGGCGTTTGGCCCGGCTTTTGTTTATTACCGCGAGTCGAACGCGTCCTATGATATTCCGAACGGGATTATCAGCCGCTACCCGATCATTGCGGCGGGATCGTGGGATGACGTGGAGGCGCCGAACCGGGGCTACGCCTGGGCGCGGATTGACCTGCCGGGCACGAACGACCTGTATGTTGTGAGCGTGCATTTCCTTACGGACAACGCGACGCGGCGGGCGACCGAGGCGAACCAGTTGAAATCCCTGATCCAGGCGAATTTTCCGACAGGCGCGTGGATTGTTGTGGCCGGGGATTTCAACACGGATAATCGCACCGAGCAGGCGGTGACCACGTTTAACACGTTTTTGAGCGACAGGCCGATTCCGGTTGATCAACAAGGCGACTCGGACACGAACAACGGCCGTGACAAGCCCTACGACTATGTCCTGGCGAGCTTGAGCATGACGAACCGGATGACGAACACCGTTTTTGCCTCGGGCGCTTCCTTTTCGAACGGGCTGGTATTCGACTCGCGTGAGTATGCGCCATTATCGGATGTCTCGCCTGTGCTGGCGGCGGACTCGGGGCTTGGCCAGCACATGGCTGTGGTGAAGGATTTTCACGTGCCTGTGAGCGTTCCGGACACGGGCGCGCCGGCGATCGTGGCGCAACCGCAGAGCCTGACCAATGGCGTGGGCGCCACGGCCACGTTCCAGGTGTCCGCCACCGGCAACGCGCCGCTGACTTACATCTGGTCGTTTAACGGGAGCGTGGTGTCTGCGGGCACGTCGAGCGCCTACAGCATTCAGAATGTTCAACCTGTCCATGCGGGCTCCTACAGGGTGGTGGTGACCAACACCGTTGGCGCCGCGACAAGCGCTGTGGCAACCCTCACGGTTACGGCGCCCTTGCCGCAGATTGTCATGCAGCCGCAGAGCCAGGTGGCGCCGCCCGGGTCCAGCGTCGTTTTTTATGTAACAGCGGAGGGCGGACAACCGCTGAGTTATCAATGGCGTTCCAACACCGTGAACATTGCGGGAGCGACCCTTACGAATTATGTCATTCAAAACGTACAAGCCTCTGCGCAGGCGGATTACACTGTTGTAGTGACGAACACCTATGGCAGCGTGACGAGCGCGATTGCCACCCTGACCGTGGGCGTGCCGGAGGTGGAAACCCTTCTGGCAGGATGGGACGTCAACTTGTTGACCGGCTTCGGTCCATCACCCATGGCGCCGACGACGAACCATTCCCTGGTGAACGTAACAGGACTGACGCGCGGCAGCGGAGTGCTGACCACGCAAAGTGCGGCGCAGAATGCCTGGGGCGGGCACGGGTTTGATTCGACATCGGCGTCGGCGGCGGTGGCGTCGGGCAAATTTGTCCTGTGGGCGATCACAGCGCCGCAGGGCTATACGATCTCCTTCAGTTCGATCCGTCCGTTCGGTTACCGGCGATCGAGCACCGGGCCGCCGAACGGTTTGCTGGAGTACATGGTGGGGACCGGTTTGGCGAAGACGATTGGCACCCTTGCGTTCACGAACACATCGAGTTCCGGCGAACTGCTGCCTCTGATCAATCTCTCCGGCATTGGAGATCTGCAAGGAGTGGCTCCGGGAGAGAAGGTGACGTTCCGTTTGGCCCCTTACGGCGGACAGGAGGGGGGCACCTGGTACATTTACAACAAGATTGCCGCGGGGCCGGACATGGCGGTGGTGGGCAGTCTTGCTCCCGTGTTCGCGCCGCCGGCGGATCCGCCGGTGATTTCGGACGTGGCCGGCATGGATGGGGGGTTCACGTTTCTTGTTACGGGGACGGCGGGTTCGAATTACGTTGTGGAGGCATCCACGAACCTTGCGGGCTGGATGGCTGTGAAAACGAATCGAGCGCCGTTTTCCTTTACAAACAGCGCGGCTGGGGGTGTGCCAAAAAAATTCTTCCGCGCCCGTGTGGCGCCTTGATCCGCCGGCGGTAGGGCTACTCGAAACCCCAGTAAGCCCGGCGCTCGCGTTCGCGCTGGCGGTCGTACTTCGAGCACAAATGCCGGTGCCTGCGCCATAGCACGAGGGCGGCCACGAGGGTGGCCAGCGTGCCAAAGGCGCTCAGGACCACGGCCCAGTTGTGCGGGTCCGCGCTTAAAGCGGCGATGCTCACTCTGCCCTGAGAAAGCAGGAAGGGTGCCGACCGAACCGGCTGTGCGCCATCGGTTGCCATTGGCGATTTGCCAAATGCTTTGCGGGACCTGCCGGGCGATGCAAAGCCCTACCCCAGCCGGAGTATTCTGCACATTCTCAATCGGAGCGCCGGCATGTTGCCGGATTACGTGTGCCGGGGATGCAAGCCGACAACATGTCGGCACCCCGGCCTGTCGGCGTTTTGTGCGGAGTATGAGAAATCCGGGTTAGAAGTTCCAAATCAGAGCCAGCCACATCGAATGAGCGCTGTAATTCTCACGCGCGAGGTCTCCTCCGTAGAACAGACTCGTTGAGAAATCGTCCGTCCATTCATTGCTCAAACCTGCGGTCAGCCCAAGGCTGTCGCGACCGATGTCGGGACTGTGGACGCGGAACGCACCGCCTGCTCCAGAAGCGAACCGGCTGTCGATCGCGACATTTTCATCGAGGCATTCATGGTTCCAGGTGAGGCGGACCTCGGGCCGGAGCTTCATATCGCCCAGGCGCACGTCCCAAACCAGAGACGCGCCGAGTTCTGTGATGAGAGAATCATTTTTAATGTCCTCTACGCGAAGCGGCACCATTGAGCCGCTCTCAACGAATTCGTTAACCTGTGTGTGTTGGTAGCGGAGTGCGGCCACCGGGCCGAGCCACAGGCCGCCCTTCCTCATGCCGTAACCTGCGCCGAGCATCACATCCACCTGGCCTCCGTCCGTTGAGGCCTGTGAAGCTCCGCCGATGGTCTGCCGCCGCACATCATAATAGTGCAACCCTCCCCCAATCGCGCCCTCAATGAAAGCCGATGGGCCGAAGTAAGTGCCGTAAAGCGAGGCGATCGCGCCATTCACATCAACGTCCCCTCCGCTGGAAAGGCCGGCGTCGTCGCCAACGTAACCGGCGGAAATGCCATATGCGAAATTGTCGTTGGCGCGGCGGTCGGCTCCCAGCGTCACCCCGGCTGTTTTAATGTCGAAGCCATCGGCCTGCATTGTGCTCTCCACGTCCACAATTCGCCCCTGGCCGATTGCGTAAACATTCCATGCGTCTGGTGAGGGTCTCCAATTGTGATCGCCGGCGTTCCAAAGCCGGTCGCTGCGGCCGCCCGCATCGTACAAGGCCAGGCGCCCGGGCCCCGCCAGCCCGGCGCGCAATTCTCTGAGCCGTTGTTGCCTGTGGTCGGTCTGCAGGGCTCCCGCGCCCTTCATCGCTTCGATCAAAGCGCCGTGCTCTTCGGGTGCGATGGCATCGAAGCGTTCCGGCAACCGGCTTCCCGGGACGGTGTTCAGGTATTCCACCAATTCCCCGGATCGCGGGTCGCCTCCGGTCGTGTTCAGACCGGAACACGTGTCCAGGTTGCGGGCAACGGAGATCTGATTGGCCGTTTTTGCGAACTGCCTGAAGCTGTCCTGCAACGTGATCAGAGACATGCTGCCGGACGAGTAGAGAGTGCCCAGCTTCAACGCATAAAGGCCCCGGATCGGGTCCGCCACGCTGGTAAATTCGCCCGTGACCCCGTCAGAAGCTGTCAGGATTTCAAAGCGGTCCCCTTTCGTCGGCGGCGCCGTGTCCCACATGGTGGCGTCGAGCGTTCCGTCGAGGTGCGCGCTTCCTTGCACCGTCAGTGCGTCCGAGTCCCAGGGCGTCGAGAGTTGAACGCCCAAAACCGCGTTTGGCCCCTGCTCGTACCGGCCGGTCACGAATGTGCGTTGAAGCGACTCGATGCCACCGGGCCGCAGAGTGCCGTTATTTACCAGCACCCCGTCCGCGTCCAAACGGGCGTTTGCTCCGGCATCAAACACCGCGCCTGGCATAATGACGAAACGATTGAGCCCCCCGCCAAGATCAATGGTTCCTGTGACAGCCTTGAAGTTATAGATCGTGTCGTTTCCCGCTCCGCCCAGGATTGCGCGTCCGCTGGCGCTCGACAACTGGGCGTAATTCGTAAGCACGTTGTTCAGCCCATCGAAGAGCCGCAAGCCGGCGCCTGCCCCCGTGCCGCCTCGCACAGACCCCTCGTTCAGCGTCAGGAACATATCTTCGTTTGTCCGGCCTCCGGCGCTTTGGACCACTACCGCATCCGAGTTTTCGCCATGCACCACGATCGACCCGACGACATTCACGCGCACCTTGCCGCCGTTGTCCTCGCCGCCCACGCTTTGAACGAAGATTCCGTGGGAGTTGGTTCCGAGGGTCACGATGTTCCCGGTATGTTCAACGACAACTTCTCCGCCGCTGCCGGCGGCGCCCGCGCTGCCCGCAAACCCGAACAGGCCGGTGGAACCCGCAAGACCGCCGCCGCCGCCGACGCTTTGAGCGAAGATACCGCAGGAAGCGTTGCCGGCTGTCACGATGTTGCCGGCGGAGTTCACACGCACGTTGCCGGCATTGCCGCCGCTGCCCCCGGATTGTCCGATTCCCAACCCCAGGCCGATGCTGTCGAAAACTCCCTCATCAGTGGAGAGTCCTCCTCCGGCCGCGCCCGCGATGCCACCGCCTCCTCCGACACTCTGCGCGAAAATGCCGTGTGCTGCGTGGCCCGAAGTCGTGATGTTGCCCGTGAGATCCACGACAACATCCCCGCCGGCGCCGCCTGCGCCTCCGCTGCCGCCGATGTGAACCACACCGCCCGCACCTTTGCCGCCTACGCCTCCGCCGCCCCCGATGCTCTGCGCCAGCACTCCGAAGGACCCATCACCCGCGGTCTGAATCGATCCGGCCTGACGAACGACAACCAGGGAAGCATCTCCGGCGGTTCCTGCCGCTCCCCCAACGGTGACGGCCAGGTTGAGCAGCCCGCTGTTTTCATTCGTGCCGTGTGCGGCATAAACACCCGCTCCGCCGCCGCCGCCAATGCTCTGGGCCATGACGCCGTGAGCCTCGATTCCTGCCGTGGTAATGGCGCCGGTGTTTGTGACAGTGACGGATTTGCCGTCTCCACCAGCGCCGCCATTACCGCCAACTGAAAGGCCAAACGCCCAGGGTGTTGTGGCGTCACCTCCGCCCGTGATAGAGACACCTCCGAAGCCGCCGCCCCCCCCGATGCTTTGAGCGAGGACGCCTGAGGCGGCGTTGCCCGCTGTGGCGATATTGCCGGAGTTAAGAACGGTGACTCTCCCGGCATTGCCGGCGCTGCCCCCGGCTCCTCCGAGGCCGAGTTCAAGATTGACGGAGATTTTGTTCTCATCGCCACCCTTCTCGATGCTGGAGAAGCTGCCGCCACCCACACCGCCGCCGCCGCCCACGCTTTGAGCCACAATGCCATGTGAAAGGTCACCATAGGTGCGAACGGACCCCGAGGAATGGACCGTGACCAAGTCGGAGGACCCGCCAGCTCCGCCCTTTGCGCCAACGTTCAGGTTCAACGTGACGCCCACATTGGCGTCACTGCCGCCGACGTCTGTCCCGCTGGAGCCGCCGATGCCGCCGCCGCCGCCGACGCTTTGAGCGAAGATACCGGCTGAATTGCGGCCGAGGGTGAGAATGTCCCCCGAGTTGATGACGTCCACCTTGCCGGCGTTGCCACCGCCTCCCGCCTCGCCGCCGAAGCCAACGTTGAGGTTTACACTCCAACTGGCGCTTTCCTCCTTGTTCGTGGCGGCTGCCGGGGCGGGCGCAAAGACCAGGTCTGAAATCAGCTCGAGGGGTTCCACGTGTTCAATCTTGGAGTCGCCGCCGGCTCCTCCACCTCCGCCAACGCTCTGAGCGAGGATGCCGTAGGCGTTATCGCCGGCCGTTGCGATAAAACCGCTGTTCACGACGAACACGTTTGTCCCGTTGCCGGCGCTTCCTCCGTCTCCTCCGATAACGGCGTTGACTTCAACGCTGCGCGAGCTTTCAGCCTTAAGGCTGCTGCGGCTGGCGGTGGCGGAGCCGCCCGCGCCGCCGCCTCCGCCCACACTTTGGGCGAGCAACCCGTGCGCACCCTCGCCGGATGTGACAATGGAACCGCTGTTTGTTGCGAAGACCCAGCCACCCAAACCGCCGGTGCTGCCGTTGCCGCCCAGGGCGAAATTGACATTAATGCTGACGGAGTTTTCCGGCGCCTGGCCTGCTGTCCATGTGTAGGTGGTGGCTGAACCGCCCACGCCGCCGCCTCCGCCCACGCTTTGAGCCAGGATGCCAAAGGCGCGGACCCCTGTGTTTGTGATGCTCCCCTGGTTGCTGACCGAAACTGTGCTGCCATGGCCCCCTGTTCCACCGGAGCCTCCGATGCTCACCTTCAGGGATTGGCTTCCTTCCTTGGCCATCGATCCGGCGACACTGAATCCACCGCTGCCGCCGCCCCCGCCGACGCTTTGCGCAAAGATTCCATGAGACCCGGCTCCTGCTGTGTTGATCACTCCCAGATTCAGCACGTTCACCTTTCCGCCGTCGCTGCCTTCGCCGCCCTTTCCTCCCACGCTCGCTGTCAGGGAAGGAGCGGATATGGTCACCGATCCAGCCACGCTGAACCCGCCGTTTCCGCCGCCGCCTCCAACGCTTTGCGCGAAGAGGCCGTGAGATTCATCGCCATACGTGCGGATGATGGAGCTGTTCTGGACCTCTACGTTGCCAGCGCTGCTTCCGGCGCCTCCTCCACCCCCCATGCCGAAGTTGATCCCCGGACCTCCACTAATGCTGCCGGCGACCGAAAACCCGCCGGCGCCGCCGCCGCCGCCCACACTTTCGGCCATGATGCCGTGGGAGCGCGCGCCTAAAGTAGTAATGCCCGGACCCCCGGCCCTGAGAAATACGTCTCCCGCAGTGTTCCCATCTCCGCCCCCGCCGCCGATGGAAACACCGAGAGCCCAGCCCGCGCTCGCCACTGCGGCAATGCTGAATCCGCCGCTTCCGCCGCCGCCGCCCAGACTTTGTGCAAAGAGGCCGTGAGAATCATCGCCTTCGGTGAAGATGGTGTTGTCACTTACCAGGCTGACGTTCCCTGCTTTTCCGCCCCCGGCGCCACTGCCGCCAAAGCTGAAAGCCGCGGCCGATCCCAGGCTCATGGTGGCTGAGATCGCAAACCCGCCGTCACCACCGCCTCCGCCCACGCTTTGCGCGGCCACGCCGTAGGAATGATTTCCGGATGTTCGAATCGTGCCCGAAAGCGGGTTGGAGATTGTGCCTGCCACAACGTTGCTCGCGCTGTTTCCCGGCCCGCCCTTTCCGCCGATAGCGAGCGCGCCGCCGTTGCCGGCGCTGATTGTGGCTGCGATACTGAACCCGCCGCTGCCTCCTCCTCCGCCCAGGCTTTGTGCAAAAATGCCGTGAGCGTTTTCTCCGAACGTGTCTATGTCCGCATGGCTAAACACCTCGACCATGTCACCGAGTCCGCCGCCGCCGCCTTTGCCGCCGATGCCTAACGAAAAGCCCGCGTCCGGGCTTGCGGCTGCAGCCACTGCGTAGCCGCCGCTGCCTCCTCCTCCTCCTACACTTTGCGCGATAATACCGTGAGCATTTGTGCCTGTTGTTAAAATGTGGCCACCATCCGCGATTACCTTTACAGCGCTGCCGTTTCCGCCAATGCCGGCGTTTCCGCCGATCGCCACCGCTACCACCGGTCCCGCTGCCACGCTTCCTCCTCCATGCCCGCCGCCGCCGCCGACACTTTGTGCGAAGATGCCGCTGGCGTTGAAGTTGGACGTGACCAGGTCACCCGAGTTGACCACAAGCACTTCGCCGGCATTGCCTCCACCGGCGCCACTGCCCCCCACCGCAAACCAACCGCTGCTCGATCCTCCGCTTCCGCCGCCGCCGCCGACGCTCTCCGCAAAAACAGCATTGCCCATTGAGGTGATCTTGCCCCGGTTTGTGACCGTAACGGTCCCGCCATCGCTGGTCCCGCTGCCGGTCCCGCCGATGGCCCCGGCGCCTTTGGCATCGCCACCGTCGCCGCCGGAGCCCCCGATGCTTTGAGCGTAAATGCCTCTGGCTTCGTCGCCCATGGCCCGAATGGCGCCGTCGTTCGAAACGATCACCTGCCCGCCGTGACCACCCGGGGAGCCGCTGCCACCCTCGCCCACGAGCGCCGCGCCGCCACCGCCTGTCCCCCCGCCGCCGCCGATGCTTTGAGCCAGAATGCCGTGTCCGCGCACGCCGGTGTTGGATATTGATCCGGAAGAAGCCTGTTGAATCTCGACGCGCCCTCCGCTGCCCGCGCTGTTTCCGTTTCCTCCGTGTCCGTAGAAAATGGCGTTATCTGTTCCTCCGGTTCCACCGAAACCGCCGATGCTCTGTCCCAGGATGCCGTAGGCATCGGTGCCGGAAGCCGAAATTGCTCCGCCGCTGGTAATACGAACCGTGCCGCCGTCGGTTGCGATTCCGCCGCCGCCCGGGTGCCCCGCGAGCCAACCGCCGCTTCCGCCGGTTCCTGCGTTCCCGCCGGAACTTCTTCCCCAAATACCATGTGAGTTGGACCCGGAGGTGAATACGTTCCACGAGCCGTCCAGTTCGACCAGTCCTCCCTGTCCACCAGCCCCTCCCTGTCCGCCTCCGGTAAACACTTTATCGCTATTGCCTCCCGGTCCGCCATCACCGCCCTGGCTAAGCCCGAAAACGCCCGGGGCATTGGTGCCGGAGGTGTAGATAGTTGCGTCGCCGTTCATGAACACTGAGCCGCCTGTCCCACCGTCTCCCCCCGGACCACCGTATCTCCAGAATCCCCCGTCGCCGCCCGTGCCGCCATAGCCTCCGTGGCTGACCGCCGCGATTCCCGCCGCGTTGTCGCCAGACGTCATGATCAGGCCGGAGGCTGAGATTTTCGCGTCGCCGCCCATGCTTCCCGGGCCACCTTTGCCGGCGCTATGAGAAATGCTTCCGCCACTGCCTTTGCCTCCGTTGCCGGCTATAGATTTTGCGTAGATCCCAAAGGCGCCCTCGCCGGCGGTCCGCAAGGTTCCCGCGTGCTGGATTTCGACGCTGTTGGCGTCGCCTCCTGCGGCCGCGCTTTCGGCCTGTGCCTGGGCATAAGCGCGAAGATCCGGGATTGCGGAGTCGAGCTTTGTGCTGGGACCGTACTCGGCGAAGTATGCTCCGTTCGTGCAAGCAAGGCCCTCTGCGGTTCGAGTCACTTCGGCGATCATCGTGCCCCACGTGTTGTTGGTGCCTGTGCTCGAGATGCCCTGCGCGATGAAATGCACAACGCTTTGTGCCGTCTGCCCCTCCGTCAGGTAATTGAAGTTCGTTCCCGGGTCGAACTGCACCGCGCCGTCTGAGGCGATGAGGAACTTTCCTCCCCCTGCATTGGTCAACGAGGCGCCGTCCGCCGCGACAGCAGTGCCGGTTGCCCAGGAGCCGGGGAGCGTCGTTGTATCGTCAGAGTTGGTTACAATCGTGATTTGCCAGCTCACGTTTGCCCCGGTGTACGATCTGAGTTCTGTCAGAACCGCCTCGGAAAACCCCGTCGTTTGGCTTTGGGCAACAATGCCATGAGCCTTGTTGCCGGCTGTGGAAATGTCGGAGTGGTTCTCGACCTGCACGACACCACCCGCGGATGCGGCATTTGTTGGGACGGGGATGCCCAGAAACGGATCGCGATAAGGTTCCCCCACCGGGCTGCCGGTGCTGGCGGCAGAAATGGCCGGCGCCTGCGAGGTGAGTATTTTCTCCGGCATATCCTGAGTCCCAACAATGATTACGGCGTTTCCCGCGCCTGTTTTGTTGAGCTTCACTCCGGGTGTGCCGGATGCCGGAGTGATTTGTCCGGATAGATTCGTGACCCATATCGTTGTGATCTGAGCTCCGGCGGAGCCCTCGACAATCACGCCGTTCGATTGATTGCCAACAAATACGGCCGTCGAATTCGTGATTGTTGGCAGGTCCGGTCCTGCGCTTGTTGGCAGTTCGGAAAGGAACAGACCAGTCAGTGGGATTAGCAGGCAGAGGCAGCTAACAAGGGATCGTTTCATGGGGTTCTTCTGATTTTGGTTTTTGGCAGCCACAAGACGCCGACGTGTTAGACACGTGGCTGTGCCTGGAAGCTCTTGCCGAAACAACTGGCCGGGCTCCTTCCGAATACCGGATGAGGAGAAATGTTTCGTGAAGATTTAATTGTAAACAACGCCTTATAGTCGTCAAGGGGTAAAACAGCGTAAAGCGTC
>CAYNZC010000116.1:0-12633 GCA_964401575.1 uncultured Verrucomicrobiota bacterium | reverse complement strand
GAGACGCCTGGAGTGGTCAAAGTCCTGCCTCGCAGCAAATTGGCCGAGTATCGTAAGGCTGGCTTGGTAAAGGAGCAGTCGCAGTGAGACTGGAGAGTCCATGAACCCGATTTTCAGGACCGTGCCGAACCTCAAAGGGTGTATTGCTGCGGAGCGTTCGCATGAAACCGATTAAGCCGTACTTGGGCTATATTCCGTCTTTGCTCGTGGCTGTGCCGTGCGTGGTCGCCAGTGTCCGTCAGGCTCTGTTTTACAAAGGCTGTATGGACGGATTTGAGTTTGTGCTGGCCGGTTTTTTTGGCTTTGTCGCCGGTGGGGTGCTGAACGCCGGTTTCCTGCTTTATGTTGGCGTTGCACGGCGCAGTTATTTTAATTACCCGCAACATCGCCATGCCCTGATCGCGAGGGGCGGGGCGGCAGTGGCTGGACTGCTGCTGGTCATACAACTGGCGGTATTGGTTTACTACTTTTGGGTCATGGGCCGCACAGGCAGATGAGGCTTGCGAACAAGCCATTAACGAGAATCGCGGCGCAAAGCCGGTGGCCTGACGTTGCAGGCATTTCAAACGGGGGATAGCTGCGAGTCAGAACCGGGGGTTTGACGGCCTTTCCTTCCGGGCCCCCTGTTTGCCAATTGCCAAGGGGCGCTTCCTCCCGCAAAGTAAGCGGCTGGATGAGCAAGCGGTTTTACATTACCACGGCGATTGATTACGTGAACGGGCAGCCCCACCTGGGACATGCCTACGAGAAAGTCCTTACCGACGTCATTGCCCGGGCGCGGCGGGGTCTGGGCCAGGAGGTTTTTTTCCTCACCGGGCTGGATGAGCACGGGCAGAAAGTGCAGCAGGCGGCGCAGGCGGAGGGGAAAGGCGCGCAGGCGTATTGCGACGAGCTGGCACAGAGCTGGAAAAACCTGGCTGGAATCCTGAACCTGTCCATTGATGACTTCGTGCGGACCACACAGTCCCGGCACAAGGCGGTGGTCCAGGCGGCGCTGTCGAAACTGCACGCGGAAGGGCATTTTTACAAAGCCGCTTACGAGGGCTTTTATTCCACCAAAGAAGAAACCTTTCTGACCGAGAAAGATCGCAGGGCGGACGGGACATTTGATCCGTCCTACGGCGAGGTGGTGCGGCTGCAGGAGCACAACTATTACTTCAAGCTGAAGGACCACCAGCAATGGCTGATGGACCACATCGAGAAGAACCCCGGGTTCATTGCGCCGGATTACCGGCGCAACGAGGTGCTGGGCTTCCTGAAAAATAACGAACTCGAGGATTTGTGCATCAGCCGTCCTGTCTCGCGGCTGAACTGGGGCATTCCGCTGCCCTTTGATCCCGATTACGTCACTTATGTGTGGTTCGACGCGCTCAGCAATTACATTAGCGTCCCGGCGGCTCTGAACGATCCCGGCGTGCCGGAATTCATGAGGATTGCGGACCCGGCTGCGGCAGCCAGGGATCTGGAGCTGTGGCCGGCGGATATTCATGTGATCGGCAAGGACATCCTCAAATTCCATACCGTTTACTGGCCGATCATGCTCAAGGCCATGGGCGCGCCCCTGCCGCGGCAGGTGCTGGTGCATGGCTGGTGGCAGAAAGACGGGCAGAAGCTGAGCAAGAGCACCGGCAATGTGGTGGACCCTTTCGCCGTGATCCGGGAATGGGGGCTGGACGCCTTCCGGTTTTACGTCATCCGCGAGCTGGATATAGGGCCTGATGGCAACTGGACGGACACGGGTTTTCGCGCCCGTTACTCCGCGGAGCTTGCCAACGGGCTGGGGAACCTGGTGAACCGATCCCTTTCAATGCTGAAGCGATATCGGAACGGGGTTGTTCCGGCGGTTTCGACCGAGCTCAAGGACGAAGCCGGGCGTTTTGTGGAGGAAACCCGCGCGGCCTACAGCGAGAACCGCCTGCAAGGAGCCTTGCTGGCGGCATGGGGCCTGGTGAACCGGGCCAACCTGTATGTGGATCAGACTGCGCCGTTCAAGCTGGCCAAAGATCCCGGGCAGGCGGCGCGATTGGACGAGGTGCTTTACAACCTGGCGGAGATCTGCCGGATCCTGGCGGTGTTGCTGTGGCCCGTCATCCCGGAAACGGCGGGCAAGATCAACGCGCAGCTTGGCATTGCCGGGGAGCCCGGGTCATTTGCGTCCGCCGAATGGGGCGGGCTCAAGCAGGGGCATCCTATCGGAACGCCAGCCCCGTTGTTTCCCCGTAAAGACGCCGCATAGGGCAGGGCCAATACCCTTTATCTGAAGGAGTTGGGTGTGATTTGGGACGGTGTAAAGGGCGTCCTTGCGGTGGGATACGCGGTTTTTGACGGAGAACCACTAGGTTTAACCGGTTTTTGAACGGCTGCACCCCGGGGCGGTCTAATAGGTCGGCTGGTGGGCAACACGGCGATCCATTACCCTTTGTAATGGAAATAGGCGTTTGCAATTATCCAAAATTGGCCTAAGATGCCCGACCTTGCTAAAGGAATAGATGCGGCAGTTCGCAACCATTGCCACTAATGCCTTCATGGAACTGGTCCGACAGCCGGTTTTCCTGCTGTTGACGACCTGTTCGGCTATTTTTTCGATTTTCCTGGCGACGCCGTACTATTTTGCCTTTGGGGATGAGCCGAAACTGGTGAAGAACAGCACTTTGGCGGTGATGCTGCTATCGGGTTTGCTTGGGGCGGTGCTGAGCGCTTCGGCGTCCCTGGCGCGTGAAATTCGGGGCGGCACGGCCTTGGCGGTGCTATCCAAGCCTGTAGGCAGGGCACAGTTTCTCCTGGCCAAGTATCTTGGGCTTGCGGGGGCTTTGACGATATTGACCTATGTGAACCTGGTTGCGGCGCTGCTGGCGAGCCGGATGGCTTTTGACGCTTACGGCTCGACCGACATGTTTGCGCTGGGGTTCTTTGCGTTGAGCATCGTATTGGCCTACGCGATTGGCGGGTTCAGCAATTTCTTTTTGCGCAGGCCGTTTGTGTCGGACGCGGTGCTTGGGCTGGTGCTGATGATCACCTTGGGTTTTATTTTTGTGAGCTTTTTTAACAAGGAAGGTCATTCGCAGGCATTTGCGACGGGGGTGGATTGGCGGATGGTGCCTGCCGGGCTGCTGGTGTTATTTGCGGTTTGGATACTGGCGGGGCTGGCGCTGGCGTGCTCGACGCGGCTGGACATCGTGCCCACCCTGGCGATTTGCTCGGCTTTTTTCCTGATCGGGCTGATGTCGGACTACCTGTTTGGGCAGCGGGCACAGGGCGGGGCGTGGTGGGCGGCTGCGCTTTACAGCGTGATTCCGAATTGGCAGCTTTTCTGGCTGGCGGATGCGCTGGATGCGGGCCAGAACACATTTCACTGGGGCTACGTTTTGAAGGGGGTTGGATACGTGGCGGGTTATGTTGGGGCGACGCTGGCCGTAGCGGTTGCTTTGTTTGAGGAGCGCGAACTGGGTTAACGTCTGGAAAGAGAAACTTTCGATGGAACGGAACACGAATAGAAACGGGCTGGTCAACATGTTGACACTCCTGGCAGTGGCTTCGGCTGCGCTTGGGGTGGCGCGGCACAGCAACACGCTAGCAGGTTTGGTGGCGGTGATTTTTCTTGGGATCGGGGCGCTTGTAGCTGTGGTGAGTTGGTTCCAGATGCGTTTGGAGGCCAGGGAAGCGATGGAGAAGCTCGAACTGGATGAGTTGGGGCGGTCGAAGGACTCCACACTATTCGAGAGCAAGGATGCGGAGGCATTCCCCGCGCGTCGTTCGCGCGAGCAGTTTGAGAAGTATTTTGTTCCCGCCTTCACCGTATTGCTGCTGGTTGCGCAGGGTATCGGGGCATGGTTCATGTGGCAGTGGCTGTCGAAGCCCGGGGTGAACCTTCGCCTGTCGGATTCG
Organism: uncultured Verrucomicrobiota bacterium; assembly: GCA_964401575.1. Classification (GTDB taxonomy): domain Bacteria; phylum Verrucomicrobiota; class Verrucomicrobiia; order Limisphaerales; family UBA8199; genus CAYNZC01. The sequence goes on along the minus strand of CAYNZC010000116.1, from coordinate 8,748 downwards.
ATGTTTGCGATGGCGATTTTCGGGGTGTTTTTCCTCGTGCAATTCCTGCTGGGCAAGTACGCGGTAAATCTTGCGCGGATTGAGAACAATCGCCTGTTGCGACCCGGGGCGGGGTACCTGCTGTTAGGAGCCTATTTGAGCCTGGCCGTTGCGGTGGGTCTTGTGCTGGTGCAGGCGGGTTTTGAGCGCGCGGATCTTTACCTGGCATACGGGTTGACCGCTGTGCTGGCGCTTGTGGCGGCCGAGACGCTGATTACCTTGATTCTTGAGATTTACCGTCCGCGCATTAAGGGCAAAGTGGAGCGGCCGATTTACGAGAGCCGGCTGGTGGGGCTGCTTGGGTCGCCGGAGGGGCTGGTGACGACTGCGGCGCAGGCGCTCGATTACCAATTCGGGTTTAAAGTTTCCGAGACGTGGTTTTACCGGTTTCTCGAGAAGGCGCTTGGCTGGCTGATTTTGATGCAGGTCGCCGCCCTGCTGCTTTCGACGATGTTCGTTGTCATCAACCCGGGGGAGGAAGCGCTGCTTGAGCGCTGGGGCAAGCCGGTTGAGGGCCGCGGTCTGCTCAAGCCCGGGCCGCACCTGAAGCTGCCGTGGCCGATTGACAAGGTGTATCGATATCAGACCGAGCAGATCCAACATTTTCTGGTCGGCTCCGTGCCGGATCCGGACAAGCCTGAGCCGCGGCTGGTGCTCTGGACGGTGAGCCACAGCAAGGAAGAGAATTTCCTTGTGGCGAATCGTGATGCCATAGGCCTCTCGACAACCAACCAGGCCGGCGCGCGGCGGACTCCGCCGGTGAGTTTGATCACCGTCAGCATTCCTGTCCAATACCAGATTACGAACCTGCCGGCGTGGGTTTACAACAACGAGGACGCGCCTTCCCTGCTGCAGGATTTGGCCACGCGGGAAGTGACCCGTTACCTGGCCACGATTGACATGGGGCACATTATGGGCCAGGGGCGGCTGGAGGCTTCGGAGGAACTGGTTCGCCGCATTCAAGCCGCGGCGGACGAGCGGTCTCTCGGGGCTCATATCATTTCCGCCGGCCTGCAGGATCTGCATCCGCCCGTGAAAGTTGCGCCGGATTACGAAAAGGTGGTCGGGGCCATCCAGACGCGGCAGGCGAAAATACTTTCTGCGCAGGCGGATGAAATTCGCACCAACGCGATGTCCGAGGCGGTTGCTGTGGGGGTGACGAATCGGGCCGCGGCGGATCGAACGGTGCGAGTGACGGGGACGCTGGCGCAGGCGGCGCTGTTCACAAACCAGATTCCGGCCTACCAGGCCGCGCCTTCGGTTTATCTGGAGCGCGCCTACCTGCAGGCGATTGCCGGCGCCTCGACCAACGCGCGGAAGTACGTGCTGCTGACGACCAACACGCAGGACGTTCTGACCTTTGACCTGCAGGACAGGATCCGGGAAGACCTGTTGAACCTGAACGTGCCGCCGCCGAAACAATAACACATTTTTACCCATGAAACGGAATCCATTGACATTAACGATTGGCATACTGCTGATACTTATCGTTGGCCTGCTCCTGTTTGTTTTTCAGGTGCGGCAGTCCGAGGTGGTCGTTGTGACCACGTTCGGCAAGCCCACCCGGCCGATCAAAGATCCCGGTGCTTATTTCAAACTGCCCTGGCCGATTCAAAACGTGCATCGGTTTGACCAGCGCGTGCAGAACTTCGAGGACAAGATGAACGAGGGGTTGACCAGCGACAGCTTCAACCTGCTCAGCTCGGTTTACGTGGGATGGAAGATCACGGATGCCACCGCGTTTTTCCCGAAATTTGCCGGGAGCAGCAAGCCCATGGCGGAAGCGGAGCGGGTGCTCGAGCGGTTGCTGGGCAACGCAAAGGCCGCCGTGATTGGCAAACACCCGCTGGCGGATTTCCTCTCGACGGACGCGAGCGAAAACCGGTTTGCGCAGATTGAACAGGAAATACTCGATTCTGTTCGGGGGCAGGTGAAGGCGAACAATTACGGAATTGACCTGGAGTTTCTGCGCTTCAAGCGCCTGGGGCTGCCAGAGGCTGTAACCCAGTCTGTCTTCGAGCGGATGACGGCTGAGCGGCAGGTTCTGATCAACAAATCGCAGTTTGAGGGCGAGGCAGAAGCCCAGAAGATCCGGTCTGAGGCGGAAAGCCGCGCCGTGGCGATGATTGGGGATGCCGAGGCGGAGGCCACGCGCATCCGTGGCAGAGGAGAAGCAGAGGCTGCGGAATCCCTGGCGGTGTTTCAGAAGAACCCTGAGCTGGCAAATTTCATATTCAAGCTGAACGCGCTTGAGAGCGCCTTGCGCGAGAAATCAACGCTTGTGTTTGACCAGAATACCTCTCCGTTTGACTTGTTCCGGGGTGTCGGCACGAACCTTGTATCACGTCCGGGAAAGACTCAGTAACCAACGGCCATGACAGAGCATAATCATAATCATCCGCAGCCGGCGCAGGATACCGGGATGCCGGTGGATTCCGGCTCGCAGGCGTTGTCGGAGGCGTTGCGCAGCAGCTTTGTGGTGGTGAAGTTTGTGATGGTGGTGCTGCTGGTCGTTTTCTTTGGCTCGGGCCTGTTCACGGTGCAGGAGGGTGAGCGCGCGATCAAGCTGCGCTTTGGGAAGCCGGTGGGCGCGGGCGAGGGCGCGCTGCTTGGGCCCGGCTTGCACTGGTCCTGGCCATACCCGATCGAGGAATACGAAAAGATTCCCATCACCGCGATTCAGACCATTCAATCCAGTGTTGGATGGTATCAGACGACTCCGGAACAGGAGTTGGCTGGCACCGAGCCTCCGGCGGGGCCTTCTTTGAATCCCGCTGCGGATGGTTATGTGCTGACTTCGGACGCCAACATCGTTCACTCGCGCGCTTCGGTTCAATACAGGATTTCTGATCCCATCAGCTATATTTTCGACTTTAACAATGCCTCCAACACGGTGCGGAACGCGCTGGACAACTCCCTGCTGTGGGCCGCATCGAGGCACACGGTGGACCAGATGCTGACTCGCGACGTGATTGGGTTTACCGATGCGGTCCGGAACCGGCTTGAAGCCCTGCTTGCGGATCACAAGCTGGGTATTGTCGTTGAGCAGTGCGCGGTGGTAACCATTCCGCCGCGCCAACTCAAGGAGCCCTTCGCGAACGTGCTCAAGGCCGAAATCAATCGCAACAAGCTGTTGCAGGAGGCGCGCAGTTACGAAAACCAGGTGCTCAGCAAAGCGAGCGCTGACGCGGCGGGGCAAGTGAATCTCGCCGAAGCGGACCGGGTCCGGCTGGTGGCCGAGGTGGAAAGTCGCGCCCGGCAGTTTCAGGATTTGCTGCCGAAGTATGAGGCGAACCCGAAGTTATTTGTCGAGCAGCGGATTTCCGAAGTGATGGGCCGGGTGCTCACCAATGTGCAGGACAAGATATTTGTGTCGCAGGGCAGTCCGGGCGCGCCGAGAGAGCTGCGGCTGCTGCTGAACCGCGAGCCTGTGCGAAAAACAGCGGCTCCCGCGACGAAGTGAAGCAGGGGGGGGCGGCGCGGGCCTGCCGTCCGTTGGGGAAGCGGGGATGAGACGTTCCGGCCCCGGATTCGGGCGCGCGAGCCGAATGGCCGCGTTGGCCGTGGCAAGTTGGTTGGTTTGGAAGTAATATGATACGTACCGTTACCGGGTCTTCCGGTCGGGCACAAAGGTTTTTTTAAGATATGCAAGTGACGTCACTTTTGAGCCGGCAAGAGCATGATCATGACCATGAGCATGGCCATCATGATCATGAGCACCATCATCATCACGACGCTGGCGGGTCGTGCGTGTCCTGTGGACACGACCACGAGCATGCGCCGGTGCGGCTCTGGCAGACGCTGATCGGGATTGTGCTGGTGCTGAACGCTTTTGTGATTGATTGGGTGTTTGCGCAGGGCAAGGCCGTATCGGATGCCAGTGCGATGATTGGCGCGGTCATTCTGGGCTACCCGATTGTCTGGACGGCGATCAAGGATGTGCGTCGCGGGAATCTCGGGATAAACGAGCTGGTGGCTGTGGCTATTCTGGCGGCGTTTGCCACGAGCGATTACAAGACGGCGGGCGTTGTGGCCTTCTTCATGTTACTGGGAGAAATCATTGAAACCCGCACGGCCGAAGGCGCGCGCGAGTCCATCGAGTCGCTCATCAAACTCACGCCCACCAAGGCCCGGCGCATTAGCAAAGCGGGCGAGGAGGATGTTCCGGCGAGCCAGCTTGCGATCGGGGATGTGATCCGGATTCGCCCCGGGGACAACGTGGCGGCGGATGGTGTGATCGTGACCGGCCAGGGATCGTTCAACCAGGCGACCATTACGGGCGAGTCGCTGCCGGTGGATAAGAAGCCGGGGGACGAAGTATTTGCCGGCACTCAGAACCTGACGGGCGTTCTCGAGGTGCGAGTGAGCCGGGCGGGCCAGGACACGACGCTTGGGCGAGTGCGCGAGCTGATCCTTGCGGCAGAAAAGACCAAGCTGCCGATCATGAAGATCGTGGATCAGTATATGGGTTTTTACACGCCGCTGGTGCTGGTGATTGCGGCGCTGGTCTGGGCATTCACGCGGAACCTGAACAACGTGATTTCGGTGCTGATTTTCAGTTGTCCGTGCGCGTTCATCCTGGCGACGCCCACGGCGATGGTGGCGGCGCTCTCAGCGGCGGCGCGGCTCGGCATCCTGATCAAGAACGTTGCGGATATTGAAGCCGCGGCGCACATCAACGCTTTTATTTTCGACAAGACAGGCACGCTTACCAAGGGCGAGCTGGCCGTGAACCGGCTCTCGCCGATCGGCGATGTGAAGCCCGCCGAACTGTTGCGCGTGGCGGCCACCGCCGAAAAGTACAGCAATCATCCGACAGCCAAGGCGCTGGTGAACCTTGCCAGTGAAGCGGGTGTGCCACTGCCCGAGCCGGCTGACTTTGCCGAGACGGCCGGCCGGGGCGTCAAAGCACGCGTGGACGGCGCGCAGGTCCTGGTGGGCCGGGCGCAGTGGCTCAAAGATCACGGAGTGCAGGAGGACCTATTGAAGCACGTGGACCTGAGCGAAACCGAGGGGTGGAGCTTGATTTTTGTGTCGCGGGACGGCAAGGCCATCGGCTGGGTGGGTTTGCAGGATCAGACGCGCCCGGAAGCGGCTGCTTCCCTGCGCGAGTTAAAGGAGACGGGAGTGCGACGCATTGCAATGGTATCCGGAGACCGCCAGCCGGTTGCCGCCCGGGTGGCGCGCGAGATCGGCTGCGAAGAGGCGCAGGGAGAGTGCCTGCCGCAGACGAAGGTGGAGTTTGTTCGCGGCGTGAGAGCGCGCGGGTACAAAGTGGCTGTGGTCGGTGATGGAGTGAACGACGCGCCCGCGTTGGCGGCGGGCGACCTTGGGATTGCCATGGGCGCCGCGGGGAGCGAAGTGGCCATTCACAGCGCGACGATTGCCCTGATGAACAATGACCTTCGCAGGTTGCCGTTCCTGATGAAGCTTTCGCGCAACACGCGCAGCGTGATCAACCAGAACTTTTTATTTGGCATCGTGTTCATCATTGGCGGCATGACTCTCTCGGCGATGAGTTATGTGCCGCCGGTGCTGGCGGCGGCGATGCACACAGCGGGGTCGCTGATCGTCGTTTTCAACAGCGCGCGCCTGGTTCGCAAGGGCGAGGAACTGGAGCACTACGAGCCCGAGGCGGCAGCTCCGCGGTCGTCGAGCCCCGGCGGACCGGCAACGCAAACCCCTGGAGTGGCGGCCACGCCCGCCTAACCCGACATGCCAGCCGATATTTCCGCTTCAGAGCCTCTCGCACAGTCCGCCGCCCGGAACGGCGAGCCGGTGGTTACCGTCCGCGGCCTGACAAAAGTTTTTAAAGATTTCTGGGGCCGTCCGAAGGCGCGGGCTGTGGACAATGTTGATTTCGTGGTTCGCAAGGGTGAAGTGTTTGGCTTGCTGGGCCCGAACGGGTCCGGAAAGTCCACCACCGTGAAGCTCATCCTCGGGCTGTTGCATCCGACCCGGGGGCACATCGAGGTATTCGGGCACTCTCCGCGCCATGTGGCGACCAAGGCGCGCATTGGCTATCTGCCGGAGGAGTCGTATCTCTACCGGTATCTCAATTCGCGCGAGACTCTGAACTTTTTCGGCAACCTGTTTCACCTGTCCAAAGAGGAGCGGCAGCGCCGCAGCGAGCAGCTTCTCGAGATGGTGGGGCTGAGCCAGGTGCGGCTTCGGGCGGTGGGAGAGTTTTCGAAGGGGATGCAGCGGCGCATCGGGCTGGCACAGGCGCTCATCAATGATCCGGACCTGGTTATCCTTGACGAACCCACGTCGGGCCTGGATCCCATCGGTTGCCGCGAGGTTAAGGATCTGATTCTGGCGCTCGCGCGCCGGGGCAAGACCGTCATCCTGAGCAGCCATTTGCTGGCGGATGTCGAGGACGTTTGCGACCGGGTTGTGATCTACTATGGCGGCCGCGTGCAGGCGATGGGTCCGTTGAAGGAACTGCTGGCGGCGCCGGACGCGATCCGGATCACCACGCCGGCCCTGCCGCGGGAGACCATGGAACGAGTTCTCGACATTATCCGGAAAGACACCTCGGAGGACAAAGTGCGTGTGGATACTCCGACGCAGAACCTGGAGAGCTACTTTCTGGATGTCGTACGCAAGGCGCGCCAGGCCGCGGCGGACACCTCGGGGGCGACTTCCGGCGCACATGTGGCGGATTACCTGCGCGGTGGTGAAGCGCAGAGACCGTCGGGCGACAGAATCCTCGAGCGTCTTGCGGCGCCGCAGGCTGGCATCGAGCCGAAACAAGTTGAGGAACCGGCGGCGCCGACGGTGAACCAGGCGCGGCTCGAGGCGCTGGCACAGCCCGCCGCCGCGCGGCCCGCGCCCGCGCAGGCATCCTCTTCCCAACCGCCGTCCGCGCCCGTTGCTGAGGAATTGAAGAAAGCGGATGAAAAGCTGGCGGCCCTGCTGGGCGGGACCAGCGCGTCCGCGCCGGCGAAGCCGGAGGATTCCGGTTCGAAGTCATGAGACGGACGCTGGCCATTGCCGGGCTTACGTGGAAAGCTGCGTTTCGTTTCCGGCTGTTCATTGTGATTGCCGTGCTGTTGCTGGGCTCGGTGGTGGCGCTGCCGTTGCTCATCGAGGATGACGGCACTGCTCGAGGGTTCACCCAGATTCTGATTACCTACACCCTGAGCACCATCACGGGGCTCCTGGGGCTCTCGACCCTTTGGCTGGCGTGCGGCACCCTGGCGCGGGATATCGAGGATGCGCAGATCCAGGTGGTGGTGACCAAGCCGATTGCGCGGTGGCAGATCTGGCTGGGCAAGTGGCTCGGCATTGTTTCGCTAAACGCCGTGTTGCTGGCGATTTCGGGCGCGAGCGTTTTCGGGTTGCTGCAATATCGCGCCACGAAACTTCCTGCGGCGGAGCAGCAGATTCTTAAGAACGAGATCCTGCTGGCGCGCGGCTCGGCGCGTCCGCCCACCTTTGCGGCGGATGTGGAGGCTGAGACGGACCGGTTGTTGCGAGAGCGCATTGACAAAGCCGGGCCGGGCGTTTCCCAGTTGAATTTGGAACAGGTGCGCAGGGAGATTCGCGAGCAGGTCAAAGCCACGTTGCAGGTGGTGCCGCCCGGCTACACGCGCGAGTGGCAGATCGAGCTTGGGCCCGCGGCCGCGAAGCTGAAGGACAAGCCCCTGTATCTGAGGATCAAGTTCAACGCGGCGGACAAGAGCCCGACGGGCACCTTTGCGGGTGTGTGGCGAGCCGGCGTGCCGCAGGAGACGCAGCTTTGGGGCAGCGACCCGATGAGCCTTGCGCCCGACACCTTTCACGAATTTCAAATTCCTGCGGGTCTTTTGGACAGCCAGGGCGTTCTCTCAGTCGCCTTTCTGAACGTGAACAATACCACCCTGCTCTTTCCCCTGGAGGAAGGCATGGAAGTGCTTTACCACGAGGGCGGGTTTGCGCCGAACTTTGCCCGGGGGCTGGGCATTGTGTTCTGCTGGATGGCGCTGCTGGCGGCCATTGGCCTGTGCTCGGCGAGTTTCCTCTCTTTTCCTGTGGCGGCATTCTTCTCCTTCGCGCTGCTGACCGTGGTGTTTTCCAGCGGGACCCTGGCCAACGCGGTTACGGAGGGGACCATTGCAAACTATGATCCGGAACATGGCACCAAGGGATCCTCGCCGGTGGATTTTGTTGTGATTCCGACCTTTAAAGCCGTGCTGAACATTATCCAGCTTGCGCGGGAGTTTTCGCCGGTGGATTCGCTGAGCACCGGGCGGAGCATTACATGGACGCAACTGGGCATGGCGTTTTTGCAGATCGTGGTGTTGCTTGGGGGAGTTTTTGCGGCCATTGGCATTTGGACCTTCACCCGTCGCGAGCTTGCCGCCGCGCAGGGCACTCAATGAGATGAAACCACGGCTCAAGAAACTTCTGCTTCTGGTGTTGGCCGGGTTGCTCCTGGCGGGCAGCGGCTTCATGCAGAGGCAAATGAACCGGGACCGGGACCGCCTGGGGCTTACGCGAACCGAGCCGCTGAAGAATGCGCCGCCGGTCCTGGCGTTTACGACTGTGGCGCTTGGCGGTTTTCGCGGTCTGATCTCGAACGCGCTTTGGATACGGGCCGGCGAGCTGCAGGAGAACGACAAGTTTTTTGAGATGGCGCAGTTGGCGGACTGGATCACCAAGCTCGAGCCGCACTTTGTGCAGGTCTGGCTCGTGCAGGCATGGAACATGGCCTACAACATCTCG
>CAYNZC010000115.1:0-12761 GCA_964401575.1 uncultured Verrucomicrobiota bacterium | reverse complement strand
CTGGGATTGGGGCGGGAATGGCCTCATTCCCGTTCGCACATCAACAGAGCATCGGGGCGATCACACTCGCCACGGGCCAAACGGGGGTGGGGCCACCCCCGTACCTATGTGGAAAGAGGCGACCCCGGTGAGATCGGCTGCGCCATCTCACGGGGTGAATGGGACGATGTGGAAGTTTTTTTGGCGTAGCCCCCTTCGATTGATTCGAGAGAAAAAGTTCAGAAAAATTTGACGGTGGCGGGGTTGGATTTGGTAAGATCGGGTCGGAAGCTATGAATAACCCGAAGAACGAACCAGCAAGGAACTCCCACGGGAGGGTCACTTTTCTTGATGGGCAGAATGAGATGGCGATGCTGGAGATCAGCACCCGGTGGAGCAGCGCGGAGATGTATCTGCACGGGGCGCACGTTACGCGGTTCAAGAGGCTGGATGAGCCTGGGATGCTGTTTATGAGCCAATGCAGCCGGTTTCAGGCGGAGCAACCGATTCGGGGTGGTGTGCCGGTGATATTTCCCTGGTTCGGGATGAGAGAGGGGCTGGGACAGCACGGTTTTGCGCGGATCAAGGAATGGGATTTGAGGGAGGTGCTGCCGACGGAGGATGGGCGGGTGAGTGTGCGGTTGCGGCTGAGGGATTGTCCGGATGCGGCGGCGTTTCCGCCTTTTACGGCGGAGTATGTGGTAACGGTTGGGGAGAGTCTTGGGCTGGAATTCACCGTGACGAACAACGCCGATGAGGTGCTGACATTTGAGGAGTGCCTGCACAGTTATTTTGAAGTGGGCGACGTGACGGCGATTGCGATCCGGGGGTTGGAGGGAACGGAATACCTGGACAAGGTGGCAAATTTTGCGCGGAAGCGGGACAACGACGCGGAGATCCGGATTGGGGCGGAGGTGGATCGCACGTATGTGAACACGACGTCGAGGGTGGAGATCATTGATCCGCGTCTCAGCCGGAAGATTGTGGTGGAAAAGGAGAATTCCCGATCCACCGTGGTGTGGAACCCGTGGATAGGGAAGGCGCAGCAGATGATGGATTTCGGGAATGACGAGTATCAGCGGATGGTGTGCGTGGAATCGGGGAATGTGGGAGAGAACCAGGTTTCGCTGGGGCCCGGGGAGACGTCGCGGTTGGCAGTCCGGTTGAGGATTGAAGGGCTGAAGTGAGGGGGAATGCGCGGTGATGGCTGTTTTGAAGAGCGCGGATGTTTGCGTTTGCGTGTGAGCGCAAAGGCTTTAGGCTAGTGCACTGCGCCCATGATGAAGGCCAAGCTTAAGTTGCAGTCCGCCCCGGCGAACACGGAGAGTCCGCTGCACGACCTGTCGGCGATTATTCGATCGAGGATACCGCTGATCACGGTTGAGACGAATGAGGAGCCGCAGGTGGTGGCGATGGTCAGGGATATCGGGAGGCAGCTTCAGCTTAAGACTTACCGGTGGACGGTGACCGAAGGGATGCGCGCGTTTGATCCGTGCGATCAACCGCGCGAGTCTGTGATGAGGTCCCAGGAGGTTTTGTCGTATATCAAGAGCGGCGCGTCGCATTGCCTGTTTGTGCTGCTGGATTTTCATCATTACCTGAAAGATCCCGTGCATGTGAGATTCCTGAAGGATATTGCGCTGACGCACGAGAGGCATTACTCGACGGTTGTGCTGGTTGGATCGAGCCTGGAGGTGCCGGAGGAATTGCGGGGTCTGACGGCTGCATTCAAGATTCCGCTGCCCGGCCCCGAGGAATTGAGGGCGATCGTGATTGACGCGGCGGCGGAGTGGGGCTCGCAGCACGGGAGAAAGGAAGTCTCGACGACGAACAAGGCGCTGGACCTGCTGGTCCGGAACCTTGCGGGTTTGACGGCATCGGACGCGCGGCGTCTTGCGATGCAAGCCATCAGCAATGACGGGGCGATACTGGAGGATGACATTCCGGGTGTGACGCGCGCGAAGTATGAATTGCTAGGGCGTGATTCGCCGCTGGCCTTTGAATATGAGACCGCGCAGTTTGCGGAGGTGGGGGGCATGGCGCGATTGAGGCAGTGGCTTGAGGTGCGACGGAGTTTTTTTCAGGAGACGCCGCCGGAGGAGCTGGATCCGCCGAGGGGGCTGCTTCTGCTTGGGGTGCAGGGGTGCGGGAAGAGCCTTGCGGCGAAGGCGGCGGCCGGGATATTTGGGGTGCCGCTGCTGCGGTTTGATTTTGGGGGTTTATACAGCAAGTATTACGGCGACACCGAAAGGAACCTGCGTAAGTCCCTTGAGACGGCGGAGGCGATGGCTCCCTGCGTGCTGTGGGTGGACGAAATTGAGAAAGGCATCTCCGTGGAGGACGGGGATGACGGGCTTTCGCGGCGGGTGCTCGGGACGCTGCTGACATGGATGGCTGAGAGGAAGCGGCCGGTTTTCCTTGTGGCGACCGCGAACGACATATCGCGGCTGCCGCCGGAGATGGTTCGCAAGGGGCGGTTTGACGAGATTTTCTTTGTGGATTTACCGATGGCGGAATCGCGCGAGGAGATATTCCGGATTCACCTTGGGAAGCGGCGTTTGCCCGAGGCGGCCTTTGACATTCAGAAACTGAGCGAGGTGAGCGAGGGTTTTTCCGGGTCTGAGATTGAGCAGGCGATCGTATCGGCGATGTATGTGGCGCGGGCGCAGGGCAGGGAAGTGACGCAGGAGGATGTGCTTCGGGAGCTGAGCCAGACGAGGTCGTTGAGCGTGATGATGCGGGAGCAGGTTGCGGCGCTGCGTCTATGGGCATCGGACAGGACGGTGCCCGCGGATTGACTTGGGGGATTGGGGATGATTTCTTTTTACCAGGAACCATCACTGTTGAAGATTTGGCCTGACCAATGAAAGAATTCAAATTTGCGTGCCCTGTATGCGGACAGCACATTACTGCCGCATCCGGGACCACTGGCGCGCAGATCGAATGTCCGACGTGCTTCCAGAAGATCGTGGTTCCGCAGGAGCGGACGGATGACACCAAACTGATCATCAATGCGGCGATTGCTGATCGTCCGCGCGCGCCGCAAACGTTGACCGCGGCGCCGGTTCCGGCGCCGCGACAGGGACGAGGTTCGGGCGGGGTGCTTGCATTGTTTTTGGTGCTGTTGCTGGTGGCTGTGGCGGGATACGTGGCGCGCGAGCGTCTTTTCGGACCTAGGCCCAAGAGTGTGCAGACGATAACGAACGCTCCCCCCGCAGTTGTGCCGGCAGTGGTGAAAGCCGGGGCGGATTGGACCATGGACCCCACACGGGTGAAGATCCCGAGGGAGCCTGCGGGGGGTTCTGTGCATGGAGCGGGCTTTTCCCTGACACGTGCCACCCTGCAGGGAGGGTTGCTGTCACTGAGACAGGGAAAAGGCTGGCCGCCTGAGCTCGCGGTGGCCATACAATTTCCCGCAAAACGGGGCGAGGACCTTGCAGAGAAGCACGTGGTGGTGCTGCCGGAGCAGGCGCCGCCGGTGCCGCGGGTTACAATGCGATGGAAGAACGAGCAGGGGAAATCTGTGACAAAAGGCTTTGCATCCAATTACCTGCTGCGTTTGGAGTTCGGGCGGGCGAAAGAGGGGAAAATGAGCGGGGAGATCTATTTGGCACTGCCGGATGAGAACCAGAGTTACGTGGCGGGAACGTTCATGGCGGAGATACGGGCGCCGGTGGCGCCGAAGAAGGGAAAACGTTAGGGGAGAGTTTAGGAGAGAATGCGGATTGGCGTGTGAAGCGGGGAGTGGTTTTGGCTTGCCGAAGGCCGGGCGGGCCATTACAAGAATGGGGCGCGCCTCGCAGGTTCAGCAAGGCTGCCAACTACCTGGATCAAGAACAGATAGAATTTTTATGCCCAGACGCGAAGACATCAAGAAGGTCCTTATCATTGGTTCCGGTCCGATTGTGATCGGACAGGCGTGTGAATTTGACTATTCCGGCACGCAGGCGTGCAAGGCCCTGCGTGCTTTGGGCTACAAGATCGTACTGGTGAATTCGAACCCTGCGACGATCATGACAGATCCGGCGACCGCGGACGTGACATACATTGAGCCGCTGACGGTGCCGGTGCTGACGGAGATCATTGAGAAGGAGCGTCCGGACGCGCTGCTGCCTAATTTGGGAGGCCAGACGGGTCTGAACCTGTCGGCGCAGCTCTCGAAGGCCGGCGTGCTTGCCAAATACGGCGTAAAAATCATTGGTGTTGAGGCTGAGGCGATTGAGAAGGGGGAGGACCGGATCATTTTCAAAGAGACGATGAAGAAGCTGGGGATTGAGATGCCCAGGAGCGCCCCTGCCTTCAGCGTTGAGGAAGCGGAAAGAGTCGCCGCGCAGATTGGTTACCCGGTCGTGATACGGCCTGCCTACACCCTGGGAGGCACCGGTGGCGGGCATGTGTATAACGTTGAGGAGTTGCGGGTCGTGGCGGGGCGGGGTCTTGCGGCTAGCATGGCGGGTCAAATCCTGGTCGAGGAATCCGTTATTGGGTGGGAAGAGCTGGAGTTGGAGATTGTCCGTGACGCCCAGGGGAAGATGATTACGGTATGTTTTATTGAGAACGTGGATGCGATGGGCGTGCACACGGGGGATTCGTACTGCGTGGCCCCGATGCTGACCATTGACCAGAAACTCCAGGAGCGGCTGCAGGAGTACTCCTACCGCATTGTCGAATCCATTGGTGTCATTGGCGGCACCAACGTGCAGTTTGCGCACGACCCCAGGACGGGCCGGGTGGTGATCATCGAGATCAATCCGCGGACGTCGAGGTCATCGGCGCTCGCCTCGAAGGCGACGGGATTTCCGATCGCGCTAATCTCAGCCAAACTGGCTGCGGGGATGACCCTGGACGAGATACCGTACTGGCGGGATGGCACGCTGGATAAGTACACGCCGTCGGGCGATTACGTGGTGGTGAAGTTTGCGCGCTGGGCGTTTGAAAAATTCAAGGGTTCGGAGGACAAGCTGGGGACGCAAATGCGGGCGGTTGGGGAGGTGATGAGCATTGGGAAGACCTACAAGGAGGCATTTCTGAAGGCGATTCGCTCGCTGGAGAACGGAAGGTCCGGCCTTGGATTTGCGAAAGATTTCAACCGCAAGAGCCTTGGAGAGCTGATGGCGCTGCTGAACGAAGCCAGCAGCGAGCGGCAATGGATTATGTATGAGGCCCTGCGCAAGGGCGCCACAGTCGAGGAGCTTCACGCCAAGACACACATCAAGGCGTGGTTTATCCAGCAGATGAAAGAGCTGGTGGAGCTTGAAGAAGAGATCCTGAAGCACAAGGGCGGGAAACTGCCGGATGCAGTGCTGGCCAGGGCGAAGAAGGACGGGTTTGGGGACAAGTACCTTGCGAAGCTGGTTGGAGTGCCGGAGGGGGCGATACGGCAGCAGCGCACGGAGCTGGGTGTCTGTGAGGCATGGGATGCGTTGCGGGTGAGCGGCGTGGAAAATGCGGCGTATTACTACAGCACCTATAACGCGCCGGACAGAGTGCCGACGAGCCAGCGGAAAAAAGTGATGGTGCTGGGTGGCGGACCGAACCGTATCGGGCAGGGAATTGAGTTTGATTATTGCTGCGTGCATGCGGCGTTTGCGCTTCGCGACGCCGGTTTTGAGACGATCATGGTCAATTGCAACCCCGAGACCGTCTCGACCGACTACGACACCTCGGACAAGCTGTATTTTGAGCCGTTGACGGTGGAGGACGTGCTCTCGATTTACCAAAAGGAAAAGCCTGAGGGCATGGTGGTTCAGTTTGGCGGGCAGACGCCGTTGAACATAGCGGTGGAACTCGAGAAAGCGGGTGTGAGGATACTGGGGACATCACCCGACACCATTGACCTGGCAGAGGACCGGGACCGGTTCCGGAAGATGATGGACCAGATGGGCATTGCGATGCCCGAGTCCGGGATGGCCAGCACGTTTGAGGAGGCGAGGGAGATTGCGCGGCGGATCGGGTACCCGCTGATGGTGCGGCCTTCGTTTGTGCTTGGGGGGCGCGGTATGGAGGTTGTGCATGACGAGGAGATGCTGCGGAAGTATATCGCCGCGGCTGTGGACGTGACTCCGGAAAGCCCGATATTGATTGATCGATTTCTATCGAATGCCATCGAAGCGGAAGCGGACGCCCTTGCGGATGGGAAGGATGCCTTTGTGCCTGCGGTGATGGAGCACATTGAACTTGCCGGTATTCACTCCGGAGACTCGGCCTGTGCCATTCCGCCGGTGACACTCTCGCCGGAGCATATCAGGACCATTGAGGATCTTACGCTGCGGATCAGCCGGGAGCTAAAGGTTTGCGGCGTGATGAACATTCAATACGCGATCTGCGGCGGGTCGGTGTATGTGCTGGAGGCCAACCCGCGCGCATCCCGGACGGTGCCGCTTGTTTCGAAGGTCTGCAACATCCCCATGGCGCGCCTGGCCACACGCCTGATGCTCGGTGAGAGTCTCAGTTCAATGAAATTGAGGCATAGCGATATTCCCCATTTCGGGGTTAAGGAAGTGGTGCTGCCGTTCTCGATGTTTCCGGAAGTGGATCCGGTGTTGGGACCGGAGATGCGCTCGACGGGCGAAGTGCTGGGTCTTGCGCCGACCTTTGAGCTGGCCTACTTCAGGTCACAGGAAGCGGCGGGTGGTCCGCTGCCTCTAAGCGGGTCGGTGTTCATTTCAGTGACGGATGCTGAGAAGCACGCGATTCTCGAGACGGCACAGAAGTTTGCCGAGTTGGGGTTCCGCATCAAGGCCACGGATGGCACGTGCCGATTTCTTCAGCAGAACGGTGTGCCTTGCGAGCGGAGCTTCAAGATTCACGAACCGCAGCGGCCGGACATTTCCGATGAGATCAAGAGCAAGGCGATTGACCTGATCATTAACACGCCGCAAGGCAAGGCGGGATCGCTCGATGACGGGTATATCCGGAAAGCTGCGATCAAGTACAAGGTTCCCTACATTACCACTGCTGCGGCCGCGAAGGCGGCGGTTCTTGGGATAGCTGCCGCCCGGTCGGGCAAGGCTTCTGTCAAACCGCTGCAGGAGTATCACAAGCAGATATCGTGGCGGTGATGGTGTGTGGGGTGTGGCGGGATGACGCCGTGTTACGGGCTGCGTTGCGGTGCGGCCAATGTGAACCGGCAAACGGGGCGAGCTTTCGGGATTAAGGGCTCTTCCTTCGAATGTCGAAGCAATACAGTGCCTGCTGATCGCGCAGATACAGTTTGCCGCCTGTGATGACGGGGTGTGTCCAGACGTTGTTCTGATGCACGGTGGCAAACACGAACTGGCTTAGAATCTCGAGCTTCTCCGGGTTTGGCTTAATGAGCGCCATGATGCCCTTTTGCGTCAGGCAATAGAGGTGGCCGTCCGCATAGATGGCTGAGCCCATGGCAAGCTGCCGATCACGCCAGCGGATAGAGCCGTCCCTGGCATCCAGGCAGCCCCAACCGTTAAAGCTGCGATACCATGATCCATACAAAAAGCCATCCAGCGAAACAATCCCTCCATGACAGGTGTCCAAGGTCGCAGTCCATGCCTGTTGAACCGAAATCCCATCATCGCACCGCACGAACCGGAGGAACCTGCCGTCTTCGTTGTCGGGTCCTGTGACAAAAATACCGTCCCCGCAGAGGACAGGAGAAGATCCGATGACTTCGTGACGCGTGGGGAAGTTGAGCTTCCATTCGAGCTTGCCGGTTTCAGCGTTCACGCCAAAGAAGTGACGGGCCGTGACACCGACAATATGTTTTCTGCCAAACACCCTGATCAGAATCGGGGGAGCATACGCGGGCCCTTCGGGCTTTCCCGAAGCGGCTTCGAGCGGTTCTGTCGTCCACAGAGGTCTGCCAGTATGCGCATCGAGGGCGGCCATGGAGGCTTTGTGTCCTCCCGGTGTTACGATCACACGGTTTTCATCAACAAGCAGGCATTCCGAAATGCCCCAGGTGGGCTTGCGGCTGTCGAATTGGGAAACGACATCCGACGTCCACAGGAGGCTTCCGGTGGCGGCATCGAAACATGCCGCCTGACCATGAGCGTTCATGTGATAGACGCGGTCCGAGGAAAACGCGCAGCTTGCGCGGGCGCCGGGGTAAGGAGACTTCCAGGCAGCGCCGTTAGTGGCCTTCCAGAGGAGTTTTCCGGAGAGGTCCAGCGCAAACAGATGCAAATCATCGCCGGCGTCGCCCGTGATGAAAATGCGGCCGCCCGCGACGATTGGGGAAGCGTAGCCGGTCCCCAGGTTTGTCGCGCACCAGAGCCTCGGGGGACCATTTTCGGGCCAGACCTGGAGAAGATTCGTTTCCGGGGAAATGCCGCTCCGCTCCGGGCCTCTGAATTGCGGCCAGTCTGGCTCAGGTGAGGCTACGTATTCTGCCCGTGCGGCCGCCTGAAGCGCTAAGATCAGCAGGGCGGAAATCAGAGCTTTGACTTGGATCGAATGCAGCATGCCAGTGATAGAATCCATAAGCAGTTGCGTTGGCGCAACAAATTCGTGAAGGGGGATGCTCACGTCAAGCCAGGTGAAGATGCGTTGTGGAACCGAATCGAGACAGGCTTTGGGCGTGCATTTTAAGACCTTGACGATAAAATACCTTGATGTGCAGGTGGAACAATCGATTTCTTTCCGTGGTGGTTCGGAGGTCGGGTGCTGATCCAACATGAGCGTTGCGGGCCCCACATTGATCTCCGGGAACGACCTTGCCCTGGCGTATGGTCATCAGAAGCTCTTTAGCGACGTGACCCTTGCGGTTTGGCCTGGCGAGAAGGTTGGGCTGCTTGGCCGAAACGGCTCCGGCAAGACCAGTCTGCTGCGGATACTTGCCGGGCACCAGGCGCCTGATGCCGGCGAAGTTTTACGGCGACGCGGATTGCGCGTCGGCTATTTGCCTCAGGAGTTTGAACTCGAGGGAAGCCTTACCGTGCGAGAAAACATTGAGGCAGGCGCGGCGGACCTTATGGGATGGATACGGCGCTACGAAGCGGGCGAGGGAACCGAGCCGGAACTTGCGGATTTGTTGCATCAGATTGAAGCGGTTGATGGCTGGAACCTGCAAACCCGGATCAAGGCCGCTGCTTCAGCCCTTGGGACCGCGCCGCTGCAAGCGCGGGTTGATTTACTTTCGGGCGGAGAAAAGCGTCGTGTGGCCCTTTGCCGGGCTTTGGCCGGTCAGCCGGACCTGTTGCTGCTGGATGAGCCGACAAACCATCTGGACGCCGAGTCCATTTTGTGGCTGGAAGATTTTTTGCGCAGTTTTCCGGGTGCGGTGATATTTGTGACGCACGACCGGTATTTCCTGGACGTGATTGCCACGCGCATTATTGAGCTGGCTGACGGGCGATCCTTCACACACCCGGGGAACTACACCGCTTACTTGGAAGCCAAGGCGGTGCGACAGCAAATTGCTGAGCAGGGGGAACGACGCCGGCAACGTTTTTTAAGGGAGGAATTGGAGTGGGTGCGTGCAGGGGTGCGGGCAAGGCGCACCAAGCCACGCCACCGGCTTCAGGCATTTTACCAGGTGGACGGTTTGCAGGCGCCGCCTGAGGAAAGAGAGATGGACCTGCTGATTCCCCCGGCGCCATCGTTGGGGAATCATGCCATCAAAGTTGAGGGGGCGGGCGCGAGGGTTGGAGAGGGTGAAGAGGAGCGGTGGTTGTTTCGTGGCCTGAGTTTTTCCCTTGATCCGGGCCAATGCACAGGGGTGGTGGGGCGGAACGGCGTTGGGAAGACCACACTGCTCCGGATTTGCCTGGGGCAGCGTGCTCCCGAGAAGGGAACGGTCAAGATCGGCAACCGGGTGGTCTTCAATTACGTGGACCAGAGCCGGATGCAATTGGACGGCACAGGAACGGTAATGGAGGAGATTTCGGGGAAGAACGAAACCGTTCTATTTGGCGAACAACGTTTGAGCACGCGGAGTTATTTGAGGCGATTCCTGTTTTCGGACCAGCGTGTGAATGAGCCGGTGGCCCGTCTTTCGGGCGGGGAACGCGCGCGCTTAATGCTGGCAAAGGTTTTGCGATTTGGCGGAAACGTGCTGGTGCTGGACGAGCCGACAAATGATTTGGATCTTCCGAGCCTGCGGATGCTGGAGGAGGCGCTGGCCGATTTCGACGGCAGCGTGCTGGTGGTCAGCCATGACCGTTACTTCCTCGATCGTATTTGCGACCAGATTGTTGCCTTTGAGGAGGACGGTGTTTTTGTGCAGCCCGGCAATTACTCGTATTACCTCGAAAAGAAAAGGGAGAGAGACGAGCATTTTGCGCAGTTGAGCGCTGCAGCGCAGGCGTCCGGGCCAAAACCGGAAGCCTTGCGCGCTCCCAAACCGCCGCGTCCCGGGAGACTTTCTTTCAAGGAACAACGTGAATTCGAGAGCATCGAAGCGGCAATCATTGAGGCGGAGGCTCGCGTGCGGGAATTGGAAACGATGTTGAACGACCCCGAGTTTCATGCCGCTCGAATGCACGACGCGCACGAGAAACTGGCTGAACTCGAAGCCGCTCGCGGGGAGGTTGCGAGGCTTTATAATCGATGGGAGGAATTATCCACCCGCAAAGGGAGCGCGTGACGGGCTGTGCTCGACTTGCAGGCGAGATGGCATCTGATTGCGAACGGATTATGTGCCGGAAGCATGCACGACTGTGCGGAAGCAGCCGCTTTCGTGGGAGCTTGGAAAAAATTATAAATAGCTGTTGCGCGGCTTCCGGGCTTTGGTATATTTCCGGCTCCGTTTTCCTTGGGGAAAGCGGAATTATTACCATAAACAGACAATTGTTCTTTGTATGGCTGGACAACGTATTCGTATTCGCCTCAAGGCCTATGACCACCGAGTCATAGACCAATCCGCCCGCGACATCGCCGACACCGTGAAACGCACGGGGGCAAGGGTCGCCGGCCCAATCCCACTGCCGACTCGCGTTGAGCGTTTTACCGTTCAGCGGTCGCCTCATGCGGACAAGAAGTCGCAGGAGACATTTGAGCAACGCACGCACAAGCGCCTGATCGATATCATCGAGCCCACGGCAAAAACGGTGGATGAGTTGAAGAAGCTCAACCTTCCGGCTGGTGTGGACATCACAATTAAAATTTAAGGAGCTGTCATGCCTGTAGGATTACTAGCAAAGAAATTGGGCCAGACGCGCGTGTATAACGCCAAGGGGGTTTTAACCCCTGTCACGGTTGTCCTGGCGGGTCCCAACCGCGTGATGCAATGCAAGACGCAAGCTTTGGACGGCTACAACGCCGTTCAGTTGGGTTTTGGCGAGCAGAAGGAGCAGCGTGTGACGAAGCCGTTGCTTGGGCACATCAAGAAATTCAGCGGATCGGCTGTGAAGCGGATTCGTGAGTTTCGCAACTTTTCCAAAGAGGTCAAACCGGGGGATGTGCTCGGCGCGACGCTTTTTGCGCCCGGCGACTTTGTGGATGCGATTGGCACCACCAAGGGACGCGGGTTTGAAGGCGTTGTGGCGCGGCATGCGTTTCGCGGTGGTGACATGACGCACGGTGCGAAGGGGTGGCATCGCCGTTCCGGCGCGATTGGCCAGCGCCTTTTTCCAGGAACCGTGATGCGGGGCATGAAGATGCCCGGCCACCTGGGTCAGGTGCATCGCACGGTTCAGAACCTGGAGGTTGTCCAGGTGCACGAGGCTGAGAATGTTCTCCTGATCAAGGGGGCGATACCCGGCGCTGAAGGCGATTACATCATCATCCGCGAATCGAAGAAACGTCCGAAGGGGTGGAAGCCGCATGCGGAGCGCGCTGAGAACCAGGACAAGGGTAAGAAGAAGAAATGATTTTTCGCCTCCAGTATTGAGGGCGCATCACTATGAAGCTGACAATTACAGATACCAAAGGAAAAGCCGCAGGCGAGCTGGAAGTGAAATTTCCGCTCGTTGAGGATGGGCGCGGCACTCAGGCTGTGCATGACACCGTGGTTGCGCACATGGCCGCCAAGCGAATGGGCACCGCAAGCACCAAGACGATGGGCGAGGTTGCAGGGTCGGGGAAGAAACCCTGGCGCCAAAAGGGCACTGGCCGCGCTCGTGCCGGTTCCTTCGCATCGCCGCTCTGGCGTGGAGGTGGCGTTGTTTTCGGGCCGAAGCCGCGCGACTACTCCAAGAAAGTCACTCGCAAGACGCGTCAACTTGCCTTGCGCAAGGCGATCTCCGAGCGCTTGCGCGCGGGAGATGTGCTTGTGGTGGACGACATCCAGTTGAGCTCACCAAAAACCAAAGACTTTCTGGGCCTGCTGTCGGCGCTGAAGGTGGATGGCACCACGTTGATCGTGTCGGAAGCTGCCGACAAGAATCTTGCGCTGGCTTCGCGGAATGTGGCGTATGTGGAATTAGCCACGGGCGACTCGGTTAGCACCTACGACGTTCTGAAGCCCGACAAACTGGTGTTCACCAAGGGGGCGTTTGAAACTCTGTCGGCCCGGCTCACGAAAGAATAACCATGAATGCATTTGAAATCATCAAGACCGTGCGTCTGACGGAAAAGGGCACCCGACAGGGCGACAAATACAACCAGTACACGGTGGTGGCGGATCCGCGCGCGAACAAGACACAGATTCGCCAGGCGATCCAGGAGTTATTTAAAGTTAAAGTGGTTCGCGTGAACACGCTCAACGTTCACGGCAAGCTTCGCCGCCAGCGCACCGCGCAGGCCGGACGGTCCTCGAACTGGAAGAAGGCCATTGTAACGCTGAAGGAAGGCGATAAAATCGTTCTGACCTAAATCTTTCGCATATCATTCACACACAAACGCATCCGCAAGGGTGCGTTTTTTGT
>CAYNZC010000114.1:0-13216 GCA_964401575.1 uncultured Verrucomicrobiota bacterium | reverse complement strand
CCCGTTGTCCGGATTCACCGCGAACTGAATGTTCGATCCTCCAGTCTCCACGCCCACCGCCCGGATGACCGCAAAGGAGGCGTCCCGCATGATCTGGTATTCCTTGTCCGTCAGGGTCTGGATGGGCGCCACGGTGATCGAGTCGCCCGTATGGACCCCCATGGGATCGAAGTTTTCGATCGAGCAGACGATCACGCAGTTGTCCACGCGATCACGCATGACCTCCATCTCGAACTCCTTCCAGCCGAGCAGTGATTCCTCCACCAGGATTTCTGATACCGGGGAAAGCTCGATGCCTCGACGGGCAATTTCATCAAACTCCTCCTGGTTGTAGGCGATGCCGCCGCCGGTTCCGCCGAGGGTAAATGCCGGGCGGATGATCAGGGGGAAGCTGCCGATGCGGGTGGCAATCTGGCGGGCCTCCTCGATGTTGTGCGCCACCCCGCTGATCGGCACATCCAGCCCGATCTTGAGCATGAGGTCCTTGAACTCGAGTCGGTCCTCGCCGCGCTGGATGGCATCCGCGTTGGCGCCGATCATTTCGATGCCGTGCCTTGCGAGGGCGCCGTTTTTGAAAAGCGCCATGGCCGTGTTCAGGGCTGTTTGGCCTCCCAGGGTAGGCAGCAGCACCAGCTTTCCCGTGGCGCCCAACCGCGCAAGCTCCTCTTTTTCCCGGACGATGATCTTTTCCACGCACTCGGGCGTGACCGGCTCGATGTAGGTGCGATCGGCAAACTCTGGGTCCGTCATGATCGTTGCCGGGTTCGAATTGACCAGCACCACGCGGTAGCCTTCCTCCCGAAGCGCTTTACACGCCTGGGTGCCGGAATAATCGAACTCGCACGCCTGCCCAATGATGATCGGGCCCGCGCCAATAATCAAAACGGAATGAATGTCCGCACGCTTCGGCATATAAGACGGGCGCAATGTAATCGAACCTGCCAGCCGCTGTCAGCCTAGAAACATTCACGGGGAACATTCAGGCTGGATACGAGTGCCGCAGAGTGGGGACTCCGGATGTGCCGATATCCGGCAGCCAACCGCGATCGTCTTCCCTATTTCCCTATGGCTCCTTCCTGCCAACGGAGGTGCCCTTTCTTTCCGGGCGCAGGGACAAATTTTTATGCAAATGGGCCGGAATTCGGGTCGGATCGTGGCAAAATGACCTGCGGACGGTGAATTGGCTGCTTGCGCGCACCCCGCGCAGGCATAAACTTGGAGGACCGTTCGGCTCGAAAGGCGCCGGACACAGCGGCTGAACCGGGATTTGGCTGTGCCCCGGCGATGTGACGGAAGGTGATTGTGTTGGGCGCGTGGCGGAATTGGCAGACGCGCAGGACTTAGGATCCTGTGAAGCAATTCGTGCAGGTTCGACCCCTGTCGCGCCCACCATTTTTCGGAGGCAGTGATTCGCTCTTGGGGCGGAGTATCTATCAATGCCTCAACTGCCCGGTGGTGGTTGTGGGAGGTTCTTTTTCAGTTCTCCGTAGATGGATCGGGCGAGGCTGGATTTCTTGAAGCCGACCACCTTGGCGCCTTTGATCCCGAAATAGGTATCGAGATCGGCCGAGGAATAGCGCTCGATGACCGGTACAGGCGAAAAATCCGCCAACAGCTTTTCGCGGCTTTTTGGCGAAAGATCCTTCGTGATCAGCACGAACTGCAGGCTGCTCCTGCGTCGGTGCGCGTTATCAGCGCCAACAACAAGAAGCCTGGCACGCAACACAAAAGGGAACAGGCGCTCGACGGGCTTTCCTGGAATTAATTCATCCACAGGAGCCAGCGTAAACCTTGTGCGCACCTATGGAAAGCATTCACGATAGCGCCTGCCGGGGAATGGTCTGGCACCAGACAGGGAATCCAAAGCTTCGGATTGGCGCAAGTTTGCCTTGCGTTGCGGAAAGCGTGGTGTACGAAAGAGAAAGACCTTTCAAGGCTGGATGCAGACCAACCGCACATCAGGCACCCAGGCAGACGGGGAACACCCCGAGCCACGGGATGCCATGGGAGTCCTCCGGGAGGCGAGGCGGTTTATTTATGCGCACCCGGCCCCCTGGATTGTCCTTGCGCTTTCCCTCCTGGCGACGGCTGCCGGCTGGTTTATGGCCAGCAACAACGCGCGCATCAACGCCCGTCGCATGTTTGACGAGGAGGCCTATGCGGTGGCAACGGCCCTGGCGGAGCGAATGCTCGTTTACGAGGATATCCTGCACGGCGCCGTGGGGCTTTTCGCATCGAGCATCTCGGTGGAGCGTGACGAGTGGCGCGCCTACATCGAGAGTGTCTCGATTGACCGGCGCTTTCCGGGCATAGACGCTCTTTGTTTCATGGAATACGTCCGCAAAGGGGAGTTGAGCGAGTTTCTTAGCGCCACCCGGGCGGATGGCGCGCCGGATTTCGATGTCAGGACCTCTGAGGAAGCCGAAGATTACCTGATCGTAAAATTCATTGAGCCGGCCTCCCGGCATGCGGCGCTGATGGGGGAGGATGCCGGGCTGGACCCGAAGCGGCGGGCGATCGCTGAGGCCGCCCGAGACACCGGAGAGGCTGCCATCACAGAGTCGCTGCCTCTGAGCGGCACGACAGACCGGGGGTTTCTCATGGTGCTTCCGGTTTATCAGAACCAGCATCTGCGCAACACCATTGCCGAACGGCGCGAGGGCATCCACGGCTGGGTGTATGCCCGTTTTGTTACCGCTCAACTTGTGAGCAGCATTCTCGGAGACCGCTCTCAGAAACTGGTTTTCCACCTGTATGATGACACCCTCGACGCATCAGAACCGCTGATGTTTGAGAGCGAGCCTCGTCTTGCGAACCACACCCCGATGTTTATGGACGAGGTCCCGTTTCCTACCGCAGGGCGCCGGTGGCGGCTGGTCTTCATGAGCAAACCCGGTTTCGAGTCCGGGATTTCCTACCTTTGGCCGCGGACGACAGCACTGGGCGGCATTGTTCTGAGCTTTTTGCTTTTCGGCATTGTCCTTTCGATGAGCACCACGCGCGAGCGC
This sequence comes from uncultured Verrucomicrobiota bacterium, assembly GCA_964401575.1. Lineage (GTDB taxonomy): Bacteria > Verrucomicrobiota > Verrucomicrobiia > Limisphaerales > UBA8199 > CAYNZC01. Next base: position 10,208 of record CAYNZC010000114.1, on the reverse strand, counting down.
GCTCTTGCGATGGCTTCCGAAATGACCTCGGCTCTGCGAGCCGCCAACGAACGTCTTGAATACGAAAAGTACCTGTTGCAGGCGCTGATGGACAACGTGCCGGACCGGATTTACTTCAAGGATCGCGAGCACCGGTTCATTCGTAACAACCGCGCGCACCTGTCGCGGTTCGGGATCCGCGACCCTGACGAGGCTGTTGGCAGGACAGACGCCGACTTTTTCTCGGCAGAACATGCGCAGCAGGCGCGCCGGGATGAAGAGGAGATTCTCCGCACCGGCAGGCCGATGACCAAGGAGGAGCGGGAAACCTGGCCCGATGGGAGCGTTACCTGGGCACTAACAACCAAAATGCCCCTGCGCGACGAGCAGGACAGAGTCGTGGGAACATTCGGGATTTCGCGGGACATTACCGATCGCAAGCGGGCCGAGGAAGCCATGCTTCGCGCGAAAGAGGCCGCCGAGGACGCCAACCGGACCAAGAGCCAGTTTCTCGCCTCGATGAGCCACGAGCTGCGCACCCCGCTCAATTCCATCATCGGCTTCGCCAACATCCTGCTCAAAAACAAGGGCGGCACCCTGAGCCCGGCAGATTTGAATTTCCTGGATCGCATCCAGGCAAACGGAAGGCACCTGCTCGGATTGATCAACGAAATTCTCGATCTCTCAAAAATCGAGGCGCGCAAGCTGGATGTGCGATTATCCCCTGTAGCCCTTGATGATCTGGTGCGGGAAACCATCACCCAGGGCGAAGGTCTCGTTCGCGACAAGCCGGTCCAATTGGTGGCCGAACTGCCCGAAGTTCTTAAACCGATGCTGGCGGATGCGGACAAGCTCAAGCAGGTGCTGATTAACCTGATCGGCAACGCTGTGAAGTTCACGGAACGCGGCCAGATTACGGTCCGTGTGCGCGCGCACCCGGACGACCACCAGCCGATCAGGCTCGAGGTTGCGGACACGGGCATCGGCATTCCCAGGGAAAAGCTCGGCGTCATCTTCAAAGCTTTCGAGCAGGCCGAGACGGGCACCGCCAGAAAATACGGCGGTACAGGCCTGGGTTTAACGATTTCCCAGGCCCTTTGCCACCTCATGGGCTATCGCATCCACGCCGACAGCGAGCCCGGACGCGGCTCCACTTTTACCGTTGTGTTTCGGGATGAGAATGCCCCGCCGGCGGCCAGTCCCGCGGCGGATGCACCCGTTGACGCCGCGAGGGCTCCTGAATCGCAATCCGTTCCGGCGCCTGAACCGCTGACAGGCAAAATGGTGCTCGTGATTGATGACGAAGCGGACTCTCGAATGCTGGTGACGCATGCCGTCGAGGAAACCGGTTGCCAGGCGATCAGCGCAGAATCCGGCGAACTGGGCCTGATCATGGCCCGAAGGCTCCGGCCGCACCTGATCACGACGGACCTGCTTATGCCGGGCATGGATGGCTGGCAAGTGCTTCGCGAGCTCAAGAGCGACCCGGGCTTGCGTTCGATCCCCGTGATCGTCGTCAGTGTTGTGGCGGGAGAAAATCGCGGGCGCATCTTCGGTCCGGTGGAGGTGCTGCAAAAGCCGATCCATCGCGAAGCGCTGATTGCGGCGCTCATGCGCAGCTTCCTGCCGCCGATGCCAAATGTTCTGGCGATTGACGACCAGGAGGATGCGCTCAGGCTCCTGACCGGCATGCTCGCCGGGCAGGCCGGAGAGATCCGCACTGCGAGAAACGGGCGTGAAGGACTGGAGCGGCTTCGCGATTTTTCACCGGACATCGTGCTGCTGGACCTGGTGATGCCCGAGATGGACGGTGTCCAGTTCCTCAACGCGTTGCGCGCGGATCCGCGGCATCAGCATCTGCCTGTGCTCGTGCTGACCGCAAAAGACCTGACCGCCTCGGAATCCGAGTTGTTGCGGCAGGAAGCCATTGCGATCACCAAGAAGGCCGGCGCGTTTGAGGAGGACTTGAAAAGATTGATTCACAAGTTGCTTGCAAAGCCTTCGCAGAGCAATTTACCTCATGGAACAGCACGGCCCCCGGAAGCCTGAATGCCGTAACTGAATGAATCCTGCATCACCAGCGAAACGAGTCGCCGTTGTCGAGGATAACCCCGACAATCGCCTCCTGGTTCGGGTAATCCTGGAATCCGCCTACCAGGTTTCGGAGTATGAGTCCGGCCCCGGCGCTCTCGAGGGTATAGCGCGCGAAACGCCGGATCTTCTCCTTCTGGATATCTCGCTGCCGGAGATGGACGGGGTGGAGGTCCTGCGGCGGGTGCGGGCCAACCCGCAGCTTTCCGGCCTTCCTGTGATTGCGCTCACGGCACACGCGATGAGCGGCGACCGCGAAAAGTACATGGCCCTGGGGTTTAACGACTACGTCACCAAACCTATCGTTGACGAAGCGGTTCTGATTCAAACGATAGAACGCACTCTGGATGGGGCCGCCCCACGCGGCGCGATCAGGACGGACGGCCAGCTCAATTCCGGTGCGATCGAGCGGCTGAGGAAACTGGGTGGCGACAGTTTTGCTGCGGAAATGATCGGGGTTTTTCTCGAGTATGCCGGAAAGAAAGTGGGGGAGGTTGTGGAAGCCTGCGCTGCCGGGAATTTTGCGGTTGTGGAGCAGGCGGCACACCCCGTGAAGTCCAGCGCGGGCAACGTGGGCGCCGCGCAAGTGCAGGAATTGGCGGCTCGCATCGAGGCGGCGGCAAAAACCCCGCCGCATGCAAATCTTCAGGGAATGGTGCAGGAACTCAAACAGGCCTTCGAATCGGCCAAACCCCGTTTCGAAGAGATCCAAAACACTCTGAAACCAAAATGAGCTCGCAAAATACCGAAAACGCGCAGCAGGCTTCGCAGGGTCTGCGCATCCTTGTGGCGGAAGATTCCCCTGTGAACCGCATGCTCGCCGTCAAGCAATTGGAAGCTCTCGGGCATGCTTGCGACGCCGTGGCCGACGGCACGGAAGTGATCGCCGCCACCCAGCGCTCCGGCTACGACGTCATCCTCATGGACTGCCATATGCCCCAGATGAACGGATACGAGGCGACATGGCAGATTCGCGATGCCGAGAGGCGCAACCTTCAAGAAGGCTCCCCGCGCACCTACATCATTGCCATGACCGCAAATTCCGAGGCGGACACCAAGGCGCGGTGCAAGCAGGCCGGCATGGATGATTATATTGACAAGCCGGTGCAGTTGCCCGAGCTCGAGGCGGCGTTGCGAAGAGCGAGAACGGACCGGTCGGCACAAATGGCGCTCGATGCCGTGATTGACCCGGTCGTGATCGCGGGTCTGCGGCAGTTGCGCGGTCCGGGTGAGCCCGATCCTTTGCCGCAGTTCATTGACATGTTCCTCAGCGAAGCCGCGGGCCAGTTGGACACCATGGAACGGTCCATTTCCAGCACGGATCCCGAGGCCCTCTCGAACGCGATCAATGCGGCCACCGCCCTCAAGAGCGGCGCTGTGAACCTCGGCGCCCGCAACCTGGCGGCGCTTGCGGACGAATACGTCCAGGCGGCAAAGACGGGTTACCTGTCTCTCTCGATGCCGCTGGTCCACAAATCCCGGGCGGAGTTGGAACGCGCCCAAAAGGCCCTCGAGAAAATCAGGACCATCGTTGCGGACAACGCATGAAACGGAATGGCGGATGGCCCTGCTTCGATGACGTTGAATGGTTCACCTCGCAGTCATAACGGTGGAAACGGTTCTTGGGATTCTCGTCGCGCTGAATCTTCTCGGGCTTTCGATTGCCGCGTACGTTTTCATGAAACGGAAGTAGGCGATCGTTCCTGTCGAAAACCTGCCTGAAACCGGCACGCAAAGCACCCCCGCCGTTCGTTGGCGGGTTTGCCGGCTGCAACGAGGCCTGCTGTCTTTCCTTGATTCCAGGGTGGTTTGTTCGTTTACTCTGGCCGGCGCAAAACGCGTCCTTTGAGGAGTTATTTATATGGCTGAATTTCGCTTTTCCTGTCCGGGATGCCACCAGCACATAACGTGTGACGAGGCCTGGGGCGGACATTCGCTGCAGTGCCCCGCCTGCGGCAAGACGATCACCGCGCCTGCGGCGCCGCAACCCAGCAAACCCGCGTCCAGCCCCGGGGGAGGGCTTGTGCCAAAGGTTCCGGAACAAACCAGGCTGTCGCTAAACCAAAACGCGCAGCAGCCCGCCTCCGTCCACCAGAAAAACATTCCGATCAGGAACCTCGCCGGCCCGGTGGCAAAGAAGGAAAGCCCCTGGAAGACTGTGGGAATCGTGGCCGCCATTCTGGTCATCCTTGGGGTCAGCGGCTATTTTGGCTGGCCTCATATCAGCAAACTCATCAACAAAGAGAAGCCGCAGGAGCAGGCTTCGTCCGACGCCAAACCCGCCGCCGCGCCTGAGGCGGCTCCCGCGCCCGCCGAACCCGGAGAGATCATGCCCGGCGCTCCCCCGGAAGCCAAAGCCGAATCCGCCACCATTATCACGAACATCGCGCAAACAGGACCGGTGATCCCCGCCGTTCACACGCTCGAAGCGGTTTCAGTCCGCATTCCAAGCGGCCGCGTCAACGGCAAGGTCTCGGGCGGCGACTTCGTTCCGGAAATCGTCCGAATCGATCCTGTTGGTCCCACCCAGGTTCTCCGCTTTTCGCAGGGTGAACTGCTTTCCCCGGATCGGGAATTGCTGATTTACCTGCGGCTCAAGACGGGCGAGAAGCTTGTTGGACAAAAGATTGCAGTTTCAGCGGACCTTCGCGCGGCGGGCCTGCCGCAGGTCATGAAGCGGTGGAAAACGAACCCGAAGTACGCTCCCACATCCAGGTCTTTCTCTTCAGGCTACGTGATGAAACTGGAATTCAAAGAGCACGCCCGGGGAGTGGTCAAGGGCAGCATTTACCTGGCCCTGCCTGACAGGGAACTGACCGTGGCAGCCGGCAACTTTGCGGCTCTCACCACGATCCCCGAGGAAGGAATCGCCGCGCCCGGGACACCGATCAATCCCGGCTATGGGCAGCCGGGTCCGGGCCAGCCGGTCGAAGCGGGTGCGCCGATGGAGATGGAGCGGCGCTACGCCCGCTGACCCCATTGCGTTTATGAGGATTCTGCAATTTAACAAACCCGGGTTTGAGCGCGCGCTCAAAGAGGCGCTCGTCGCATCCTCCCTGTTCGACCCGGCTGTCGAGGAGCGCGCAAAAACCATTCTGGATGCGGTCCGGGCGCGCGGGGACGACGCGCTGATCGAGTTCACCGCCAGGTTCGATGGGGCGAAGCTCGATGCTTCCCGACTCGCCGTCACACAGGCCGAGATGATGAATGCGTCTCTTGTTGCGGACACGTCTCTACGCGCCGCCGTTGCCGAGGCGGATCGCAACATCGCGTCTTTTGCGCGAAAATCCCGGCGGCGCGGCTGGCAGTCCACTAATTCTCACGGGGCAAAGGTTGGTGAAAAGTTCGACCCGTTTCAGCGGGTGGGCATCTACATTCCCGGTGGCACTGCTCCGCTGGTTTCCACAGCCCTCATGACGGTGGTGCTCGCGCGGGAAGCGGGTTGCCCCGAGATCGTCGTCTGCACGCCCTGCGGCAAGGATGGCAGCATCAACCCGAGTCTCCTGTTTGCGGCACGCGCTGCGGGCGCCACGGAGATTTACCGGGTTGGCGGCGCGCAGGCCATTGCGGCAATGGCGTACGGCACCCCCACGATTCGAAAGGTTCAAAAAATCTTCGGTCCCGGCAATGCCTACGTTGTGGCTGCCAAGCGGCTCGTTGTCGGCCATGCCGCGATTGATCTCCTGCCCGGTCCGAGTGAACTGCTGGTGCTGGCGGATGACACGGCGAACGCAAGGCTGGTTGCCGCCGATTTGCTGGCTCAGCTCGAGCACGGTTCGGGGCACGAGCGCGTCTGGCTCGTTACAACTTCCCTTAACCTGATCCGATCGGTGCAAAAGCAGCTTGCGAGACAGATTCCGTCTCTATCGCGGCGGGAATACATCAAGCGTGCGCTCGAAAACGCATGGCTCATCCAGGTGCGCGGCATTCAGGACGGTGTGGACCTGGCGAACCGGCTCGCCCCGGAGCATTGTGAGGTGGTCACCAGGAATCCACGCAAAGTATCCGAAGGCATTCGGACTGCGGGCGCAATTCTGCTGGGCAAGTGCTCGCCCACGGTGCTTGGAGATTATGTGGCCGGACCCAGCCACACGCTGCCGACCGGCGGCGCGGGCGCTTCCTTCCCGGGGCTGACGGTGGACCAGTTCCAGCGCCGCACCAGCGTTGTCGAATACAGCGCCCCGGCCCTCAAGAAGGCCCTTCGGGCGGTGAGGACCTTTGCAACGGTGGAGGGCTTGACCGCCCACGGCAGGAGCGCGGAAATGCGCTTCGAACGTTGAAAGGAGATATGGCAGCCAGGTTGATCCGGAGGTCCGTCCAGAAGTTGAAGGCTTATGTGCCCGGCGAGCAGCCGAAGATTCGCGGGCTCATCAAGCTGAACACGAATGAGAATCCTTACCCGCCCGCTCCTGCTGTTCTCAAGGCTGTCCGGGGCGCGACAGATGGGCGGTTGCGCCTTTATCCGAACCCCACGTCGCAGGCACTTCGCGAACGCCTTGCGCGCCTTCACCGGTGCGCGCCAGAAAACATCATGGTCGGAAACGGTTCGGACGAACTGCTCGCCCTTGCCTGCCGGGCTTTTGTGGACCCCGTGGCTCCCGGCGCGAGGCAAACCGGACGGAACATTGTCCAGTATTTCACCCCGAGCTACTCGTTATACCCGGTGCTTGCGGATATCCACGATGCCGCCAAGGCGGAGTATCCCCTCGAACCGGACTTTGCGCTGCCTCCGATCCGCCGGCTCAAACGCGACCCGCGTTTCAAGAAACAGGCCGCGCTCACGTTTATCACCACCCCGAACGCTCCCAGCGGACACGGCTATGCCGCAGCCCAACTTGAGAAAGTTTGCGCGCTGCTTCAGGGAGTGGTCGTCCTGGACGAGACATACGTGGACTTTGCGCCTCAAAACGCTCTGCTACTCGCGCTCAGGCGAAGGAACGTGCTGGTGTCTCGCACGTTCTCGAAGGCTTTTTCCCTCTGTTTCCTGCGCATCGGTTACTTTGTGGGACACCCGGAACTTATTCAGGCCCTGGATAAAATCCGGGACAGCTACAACGTGAACGGCCTGGGGCAGGTGGCCGCGCTGGCAACCCTCGATCATTTGCCCTATTACCAACGCAATTTTGAAAAGATCCTTCAGACGCGCGAGTGGCTCTCCGCCGAGTTGCAAAAGCTGAACTTCACCGTGTTCCCGAGCCAGACGAACTTTCTCCTGGCCCGTCCGCCGGGGCCGCCGGCATCGAGGTGGCTCGCCGCGTTGCGGGAACAAAAGATTCTGGTTCGTTGGTTTGACCAGGACCCCATACGCTCCTTTCTGCGCATCACCATCGGCGCCCGGTCGGAAGCTGCCGCACTGGTCCGGGCGGCAAAAAAAATAATTTCTGCCGGTCTCTGACGCTTCGTGCTCGCTCATGGGCGCAAACCGTGGGAGTATCTCGTATGCCGCACCGTCCACCGCGTAAAAAGAAGCCCCAGGCCCAACCAGGAGAACTGGGGGGCAGGAGCCGCTTCGACCATGGTTTGGATCGGCGTCAGCGGGATACGGTTACCCGCTCCACGCTATCCCGATTGCGCAACCGCAAGTCAGACCTGAAGTGAACTTGCCCGCGCCAGGAGGCAATGCAGCCACACGGCTGCTGGATGCCTGTTTGCTGATTTATCCCGGGTCGCCGCGGAGCCGCGCAAAGCAATGGATCATTGCCGGCCGGGTAAGTGTGAACGGGGTGGTCGTTCGCAAGCCGCATTTCCCCGTGTCCGACCGGGATGAAATCGTCCTGGGCGGGCGCCATGCAACCACACTGGATTGCGGGACGGGCTGGCAGATTCATCCCCGGGTGTCACTGCTCTACCTGGACACATCGCTCGCGATCGTGAATAAGGGCCCGGGACTGATTTCGGTGCCGGCTGCGCCAGGGGACCTCTCTGCATTGAGCATTCTGGCTGATTTTCTCGCCGGGAAACTCAAGGCGCAGAAGCGGGGCGTTGGGGGCAAGTCCCTGCCTCCGTCGTATCGGCGGCTGCGGCCCCTGCCTGTGCATCGCCTGGATCAATACACCAGCGGGGTGTTCTGCATGGCGGTGAATTCCCCCGCCCGGAATCACCTGATTGAGCAACTCAAGGCGCATACGATGAAACGGGAGTATGTCGCCTATGTGGAGGGCCGCGCTCCGTCGCAAAAGGGGACCTGGCGCCAGTGGCTCCAGTTGAGCCAGGACGAACTCCGCCAGCATGTCCTGTCAGAATCCGCAGCCAGGGCCATCGGCGATGAGGCTCGGGAAGCAATAACACATTATGAAGTCATCGCCGAGTACCCGCTGGCGGGCGGAAAACAATTCGCCAGCAAACTGCGGCTCAGGCTCGAAACAGGGCGCAAGCACCAGATTCGCGTCCAGGCGGCCAACGCCGGGCTGCCGCTCATTGGGGACCGCACATATAATCCTGCGGTTCGCTGCGAGCCGGCAGAGGGCCACATTCGATTTCCGCGCCAGGCGCTGCACGCGGAGGTTCTGACACTCGAACATCCGGAAAAGCCCGGCACACGCATGACCTGGACTGCGGCGCTGCCCAGGGACCTTCGCAATCTCGAGGCCCAATTGCGCTCCGGGCATCCGTGGTAAGGACGATTTTCACATCGTCGCCGATTTCCACGTCTCCATCTGTGCCACCCCTCCGCTTCAATCCGTGGGATGGTCCAACCTGTTGCTTGGGGTCGCCGATCGCACCCGACGATCGAATCTCCCCGGTGCGTTTCCGGGCTTCATGTATTGGCGCTATGCCGTGCTGCGGGAGCAATTTCTGCGGAAAATTTCCGTTGTAATTGCCGCTGCGCCAGTGCTACGTTCCGCTGCGAGAGCACAGGAACATCAAGCCAATGAAAGCAACTGTGAGCCGCAAAAGGAGCAGGGCCGTTCGAAGCGCGAAAATCGGCACGACGGAAGGTAAAATTCACCCCGTTATCATTTATCCTTTCATGCCACCGGCGAGCCAGGCCGACCCGTGCGCCTTATACGATTTTGTGGGCCGGCTTGCCGCCGACACGGAGCGTTACGCCCGGCCTATAACGGTCATGGACCGCAAGACGGAGCTTTCGCGGGGGCATTTGCAGGCGTTTCGCCGGTTTCGCGAGAAAACGGTGAGCCGCTGGTCGGACATCCTGGACGCGTGGTGTGTGGACACCTGCCAGATGTGGTATGCGGGCCTGGGGCGCGCGTTTGAACTCGGAAGGCCCGGGGATGTTTACTGGTTGATTCCCGGCGACTTCAACTACGGAGCAGCGGTGGGGCAGGAAGTTTTGGGCCGGCTGCATGATCTGCCTGAAATCATCATGGAGCTGGAACAGGATATCTGCATCGGCGAGGTATCCGTGGACGGCAATCATTCCAAACACCTGATTGACACATACGGGACATTCGCCCTGCTTTACAACTGGTTCCCGAACGAAGCCGGCGAGATCCGGCAATACACAGAGCGACCGCGCTCGGAGTTCTTTGCCTTGCGCCATGATTTCCTGGGTGAAATGCTCGCGAAAAGATGGTACCCCTACGAGCAAACCGTTGTCATGCTTCTCGATGCCGTCGCCAAGGACAAACGCATCAGCCGTTTCTCTGTCGGAAACATCACCGACCTGCCCGGCGGACGCGAATCGCTCGCTGCCGCATGGCAGCAGGTCGAGCGCACCGAACGGGTGCTGAAGTCCGTCTGGCGCGATCAGAACCAGAGCTCCAGGGACTGGATTGCCCGTTACCACGCGCTGGAAGGCAGGTCTGAACAAGTCCGGCGCACCGCCATGACTGTTCTGCAAAATCTCCTCACCTAAAATGAGTTCTTTTGGATATCAGAAACCCCTCAGAGGGGTGAATTTTATCTGTCACGCGCCCAACGCGAAAGCTGTGAGTGTTGTCGGCGACTTCAACGGATGGAATCCCTCGTCGCACGCGATGAAACAGATGGTCGATCGATCCTGGTTTTTGAAGATCGAGCTCAAACACGGGCACCATCGCTACGCGTTCATGGTTGACGGCGTTCTCACCCTCGACCCGCATGCGCAAGGCATCACGAGGAACGACAAGGGCGAGCGCGTTTCCCTGGTGCCCGTGAGCTGACCTCAAAGCGAGTTCACTTTGCCTTCGGGAGAGTTT
>CAYNZC010000113.1:0-13270 GCA_964401575.1 uncultured Verrucomicrobiota bacterium | reverse complement strand
CGATCAGGATGCACATCCAGCATGCAATGCAGCCCACGGTTAAAATCGTCCGAATCTCCAAGATGCTTTAGAGCCACTTCCCCCATCAGGGTCATGGTCCCCATGCTCAGCACCACGTAAATGGAGTCTGTAATCTCAATCCCAACCTTTGCCAGTGGAGACCCCGGAGGGCCCATCAGGTAAGGAATGACGTACATCGTCCGCCCCTTCATGGACCCTTCGCAGAGAGTTCTCAACTTCTGATACATCTCCTTGGGCGCCATCCAGTTATTGGTGGGGCCTGCCTCCTCCTTTTCCCGCGTGCAAATGAAAGTGGACTGCTCAACACGTGCCACGTCGTTCGGATTCGAACGGTGGTAGTAGCACCCGGGGAGCTTCTTCTGGTTCAGCTTGATGAGGATGCCCTCGTCAACCGCCTGCGCGAGCAGCATCTTGCGCTCGCTCTTTGAACCGTCGCACCAGAAAATCCTGTCCGGTTTGCAGAGCTTGGCTGTTTCATCAACCCAGCCGATCAGCACTTTGTTGTTCGTCTTCCGTGTGCCAAACGTGTCTTTTGTTGTTGTCATAAATTGGTGAATCAACGGGCCGTACGCCCAAGATTGGAGCCGGAAAGTATCCGCAATAACCACTTCCGGTCAAGAAAACCGCGAAAGTAATTTGATATCCGGTGTCAAGCTACACCCCTCTTCTTTCCAAAAAAAACAGAAGGATCATTAATAAAATTACTTCCAGCCCTGCCTCAGACAAGAAAAGATAAGCATTGGACAAATGCTGGCAAGTAATACACACCACACCCGCTTACGCTTTCCAATAGAATTTTTCATGATGCCGGACCCCAGCAACATCACGACCAGAAACGATTTCGACAAACCGGAAATGCATCCGGACAGCCTGCGAATTGCCAGAATCCTGCTTCCCACGGACCTTACTCCCCGCTCAGACAGGGCCCTTGATTACGGCGTTAAAATGGCCCGCCAGTTTGGCGCGACGATCATCCTGCTGCACGTCGTCGAACCCACCAATGCCGTCCAGGGAGCCCGGTTCACCTCTCCCGCCATGGAGGAGTCTAACCGCGCCGCGATCGATGCCGCGCACGATGCACTGGCACAGCTCTGTGATAAGTGCCGCGCCCCGGGAATAGCTGTGGAAACCCTGGTCCGGGTGGGAAGAGCTTATTCAGAAATTGCAGATACGGCCAACGCGATGGCGTGCGACCTCATCGTCATGGGCACTCGAAAGGCCGCCCGAAACGCCTCTGTTTCGGGCAGCAACACGGATTGGGTTGTTCATCACGCTTCCTGTCCCGTCCTCACAATCCACCAGGCTTAGCCTCGGTTGCGAAATAACAATCTCAGGCTGTTCATCACCACCAGGACGGTGCTGCCCTCGTGACCCAGAACGCCAACGGTCAGCGGGATCTTTCCCAGGATCGCAAAGGTAACCAGCACAAGCACCGTTCCAAGGGAAACCACAATGTTCTGACGGATGATGGAACGCGCCTGGATGCTCAAACGAAACGCCGCCAGAAAGTTTTCCAGCCTGTCGTGCATCAGGACCACGTCTGCCTGCTCCAGTGCCGCATCAGAACCCCGCGCACCCATCGCTACGCCGATCTCCGCGGCAGCGAGACTTGGAGCGTCGTTCACACCGTCGCCAATCATTGCCACTTTCCCGCCGGCGCTTGTAAGCGAATGGATCACGGTCAGCTTATCCTCGGGCTTGAGCTCCGCCCGAACGTCCCCAATACCCAATCGCGCGCCCAACTCACGGGCGGCCCGCTCATGATCGCCAGTCAAAACGACCAACCGCAGTCCGGCCCGGTGCAGGTCTCCAATGACTTCCCCCGCCTGTGGCCGAATATCATCGCGCAGCACAATCCGCCCCAGCAACCCGCCGCTCGCCACCCAGATCTGGGCCAGCCCCGGCTGAACCGCGTCACGCTGATCTCGAGGCAATTCCAGACCGCTCTGCTCCCGAACCCAATCGGCCCTGCCCAGGAAACACGGCTGCTGGTTGAAGCTGGCGCGCAGGCCCTGCCCTGTAATGGATTCAAAGTTTTCGAGCTCAAGCACAGGCAGGTTCTTCTGTTTGCCGTGCCGGGTAATGGCGCGCGCCAGCGGATGCGTGGATAGCTTCTCAAGAGAATAGGCCATCTGCTCAACCTCGCCCTCGCTGCCGGGGGGAAAACTTTCCACTTTCTCAACCTTCAGATCACCCGTCGTAAGGGTGCCGGTCTTGTCCATGGCCACAACAGAAATGCCAGCCAGCTTTTCCACCGCTGCGCCGCCCCGAAACAAAATCCCGTGTCTGGCTCCCCATGCAATCGCCGCCAGAATGGCGGAAGGAATCGACAAAACCAGCGCGCACGGCGACGCCACCACCAGTAGCGTCATAGACCGATAGAAAGCGCTTGGATTGTTGGGTCCTGACCGGAAAGGCGCATAATCCAAGCCGAGCCACCAGACGAAGAACATGGCCAGGGTTCCCCCGAGCACCGCATATGTATAATAGGTCCCGAACTTGTCAGTAAATCGTTGCGCCGGCGCTTTCCGATGCTGCGCCTGCCGGATGAGCTGGATAATCTTTTGCAGGGAGCTCTCACGCGCAGGACGCAGCACAACGGCCTCCACCGCCCCCCAAAGGTTGATCGTGCCCGATAGAACTCTATCCCCCACTTTCTTCTCCACAGGCACAGCCTCACCCGTAAGGTTGGACTCGTCCGCCGCCGTCTGGCCCTTCACAATCTCGGCATCCGCCGGGAACTGGCCGCCCGGCTTGATCAGCATCCGCATCCCCCGATCCAGCCGTTCCACCTCGATTTCATGCTCGTGACCAGCTTTGTCCAGGATGATCGCGGATTTCGGCGCATCCCGGAAAAGGGCGCGAATTTCCCGTTGTGTGCGCCCCAACGCATAATGCTCCAATGCGCCGGACAGCGAGAAAAGGAATAACAGCATGGCCCCTTCCCCCCACGCGCCAATCGCCGCGCTTCCGAGCGCCACCGCCACCATCAGGAAATGCACGTCAATCTCGGCCTGCTGAAGCTTCTCCCATACTTCCCGCAGCGTGAACCATGCGCCGGCAACATAGGCAGCCGCGTATGCAGCGTGCCCCAGCGATTGTGAGCCCAGAAAATACCCCACCAACCCGAATGCCCCGCACAACAGGGCCGCAAGCAACTGCATCTTCCACTCGTCCGCCTCTTCCTTGTCCTCGGGCAGGTCAATTTCCCTGGGGACAACCTTCAGCAGTGGAAGATCCCTCCACCTCCAGAAACGCGGAGCCGTAGGGCAAGTCACTTTCGCAATGGTCGTCTTGTCGTCCTCGTGACTGATCGTGATTCGCCGGTGCTCTTCGTCCGTCAGCGGCGAAAGACACGTCATGCACTCTCCCCTGCCCTCCATAAGACCGCACCGCCGCATCTGCCTGTTTTGATGCTCCTTTTGAAACGTTCGTGAAATGCGGCCCTCAAGTTCCTCAAATTTGCTCTGGTCCAGTGTGGCTATCGAAACCGTGTGATTAACTCGGTTGATGCTTACAGCAGATAGGGACGGATTCTCGCTAAGAGCTTTGACAACCGATCGCGCAAGGCACGGTCCCGCCGCCTCCTGACCCTTACGCTCGGGTTTCGCACTCGTCATCGGCTGAAGGTAACACTGCATGTGCCAAGACCGAAAGCTTCTTTGTTGGTCCCGGGGCGCCACACGGCTGGGGCCTCGCCTTCGATGCCTCCATTTCGGGAAAAAATCCGTTCCACACGAAACGGAAGTCCGCTGCAAATCTCGATGATTACCATTCGGCCAAACCCCGCCTTCAATCCCCGATCACAGCGCCGCCCCCCGCCGGTCTTTCTTGTTGAGGATCCGGACCTTGGCCGTCTCCTGCACAACCAGCGAGTATGGAGGCACGCTGCCGGTAAGAAACACGTTTGCGCCGATGGTGCTCCCCTCTCCCACCACGGTGTCGCCACCCATAATCGTCGCCCCGGCGTATATGGTCACCCGGTCCTGGATCGTTGGGTGCCGTTTCGTCCCGCGCAATTGCTGCCCGGCGGACAGCGATCGGGCCACAAGCCCCACCCCCTGGTACATTTTAACGTGGTTACCCAGCTCGCAGGTCTCGCCGATTACCGTTCCTGTGCAGTGATCTACGAAAAAATGCGTCCCAATTCGCGCGCCAGGATGCATGTCCATCCCTGTCCTCGCGTGTGCCCACTCGGTCATCATGCGCGGCAGAAATGGGATCTCCCGCTTATATAGCTCGTGTGCTACTCGTTGCACGGCAATCGCCTCCATAAATGGATATGCCAGGATGACTTCCTCAGGGCTCAGCGCAGCCGGATCGCCGTTGTAAGCGGCCTCCGCGTCCGTCTGCAGCAATTCGCGGATGCGCGGCAGGCTCCCAATAAGCTCGACAGCATGATTGCGCGCTGCGGACCGGAAGTCGCGTTTCGATTTTGCCGGTTCGCGGCTCTCCATGCTCTTGGCAATCTCCATCTCGAGCTTTTGCAGCGCCACTTTCACCAGCTTCTCTGTCTCGCTCCGCAACTCCGAGGAATGGAGCAGCTTCTCATCGAAGAACCCGGGAAAGAGGAGCTGGAGAAGATCTTGCGTAAGCAAGGCAACCGTCCTCTTGGAGGGCAGATTGGCGCCGTCCAAGTGGTTGATGCCACCGAAATCGGCGTACGATCCGAGAAGTCTTTCGCTAAGCTCAGTGATAATGGCCTGCACAGCACCAGTATCCCTCAAAATCCGGGGAAGGCAATCATGCTCAAACACTCGATGTTCAGCCGCCAGGCCGCCTCCCCGCTGCCCGAAGGTCCTCCGTGCGAATCGATGCGCGCAGACTATCGGGACGAAGCCTCAAATACATTTCGGGCGCGGGCAAAGCTGTCTGTCGCGCCCGTTTGCAGACGGGAATCACAAGCCGGCAGTTCTGCTTCAAATGCGCCAACCACCGGCTCGTCAAAGATATACCACTGGTCCCAGTGCTCACGCACAAAGGGTGCCATTTGCGTCAGCCACGCCCGCCCGATGTCTTCATCAGTACATGCTGCGCCGCCTTTGTAAAAGGCCGGAGCACTGCGGAACTCGTAAACGCATCGTGCCGCTCTTGTGATAAACACCGCGTAACACGGCACTTTTGAAATCGCAGCCAGAATCAACGGCCCGCGGGGCAGCCGAAACAGCATGCCTTCATGCTCGATGACCGTCTGCGCGGAGCCGGGCACGCCCCGATCGCCTTGAACTGCCACCACCTCCCCGCTCTCGAGCAGCCGGCAAAGCTCCAATCCCAGGCTCCACTCGTCACGCACGTAGTGGATGCGCAGGTTGCTGTTCCGCGATTCCGATGCGCTCAACTCGGCCGCACGAAACTGCTGCAGGCCCTTCGTCCGTTCCGGGATCCGCACCACGTGAATCGGCCGCGTAAACGCCTGCGCAAAAAGCTCCGCGCCGATGTCGTAATTGCCCGAGTGGGTCGTGAATAGAAGCACTCCGCCGGGCTTCGCCAACTGCTCGATCAATTCGTCCCGGTCCCGAAATTGGGGGCAAATGGGCTTTCGCAGGTGCTGACTCCATAGGCGATCCATGTAGGTCAGCGCGAACTGTGCAAAGACGCGGCAACCTCCCCACCACAAGGCAAATCCGCTCGATTTCGGCCGCAACCCGCGAAGGTTTGCCATAACCACTCTTCTTTGAGGCGCAGCCAGGCAGTAGAAGATAATTGCCAGCGGCCAGGTAGCAGCCACACAGAACCACGCCGGAAAAAGGCGCAGCAACATCAGCAGAAAGCGCGTCCAAAAATCTCCATACAAGCCTATCGTGTCCGGTTGCGGCATCTGGTTCCTCACTCGCGGTTCTTCAGTCACCCGGCATCCCGCGCCATGTCAATCCCTCCTCCGTCCCTGGCCTCGCGAGCATCCGCCGGAAGTAATCTTCCACTCTCAGGCCAAGTTCCCGGCCGTCTCGCTCCTCGTGCGGCTTGAATACCTCTCCCAACTCGACCGTGCAGACGATCGGAAATCGTGGCGCCTGAAAGAAAGGCCACCCCTTGCCCAGGAAGGGCTGGCTGTACCGGATCACGAGAGTCTGAATGGGCGCCCCGCACGTCGCGGACAACAGGGCAAACCCCATTTTGAAGCGGCCAAGTTCCTCTCTCGTGCGTGTGCCCTCGGGAAAAACCAGGAGCATGCTCCCCTCCTGCATCCGGCTTTCGCAGGCCTTGATAAGCCCGGCTCCGGATTTGTTGTTCACGTAACCCGCCAGCTTTGATTGCCCGCACAATGCCACGTTGTGCACCAGGCTGGCTTTCATCAGGCAAAATATATTCTCCAAATGCGCCGAGACGATTACGGCGTCCAGCAATGAAGGATGGTTCGCCGCCAATATCAGGTTGCAGCGGCCCCGCAAAGTGTTCAACCCCTCCGCCCTCAGATCCATCAGCCCGCACCGGCGACAGTACCATATGAAGAACGCGAACAGGCAATGTATTGTCCGCTGGCCAAAACGCCGCATCCAGACCGAACCGGGCAGCAAAGAAAGCAAAAAGCAACCCACGCTGGTCACAAACCCCACAGAACCGAACATGCAATACGCGAACCAGAAACAAACCCGTTGTTTGATGGATGCCGCGCCCCGCCGTACACCAGACTTGGCCGCTGAAGTCTGACCTTGGAACCCGGAAGCTCCGCCGCCAAACTCTTTTGATTCCGAAAGCTCCACTGGTCGCGGCGCCACAATTTACCTCCTTATGGCAGGCCAACCCCCGAGGACCACACGGCTCCCATGATCCGCCGTGACCATGCGCAAACATGCTTTTCTGGCGGCAACGAGTTTATCATTAGCCTGAGGTTAAAGGACTTCTCCAACGCGCAGCAATCTTATTCTACGTCCTTATTCTGCGTCCTGACCGCAATATGATTGTCCGTATCACGGGTGTGGCCAAAGGCCCTGCGTCACGGCAAAGTAACTCCAGAGCGGCCCCGTCACTCCGCGCTTGCGCAACCGCGCCACCATCGCAGTGTAGGCCGGCGGGGTTTTGGCGGGAATCCAGTTCGACGACCGGGCCGCAAACTCATCGATCTCCGCACTCATCGTCTCCGCTGTGAAGGGAGGTGCGACGTAATACATCGGCGCAAGCAGATCCGCGTTTCCTCCGTGTGATTCATCTCGCACACGCCCGGCCAAAGGAGTGCCGGGATACACACGCATCCCGGCCACAGCCATGATAACCCCGCCGGTCCGCTTCGAGTTTTCAAATGTCCGTCTCAGGGTATCACGCGTCTCGCCCGGCCCGCCGCAGATCAGAAAATGGCAGTAGGCCAACTGCGCCCGGCACGCCAACTCGCTCGACTGCAGGATCTCGTCGAATCTCAGGTTCTTGCCATAGGCGGCAAGAACCTCATCGCAAAAACTGTCACTCCCGAACTCCACGTGCTGCAGACCCGCGCGCGCCATCAGTCCCATCAGGTCCTCCGTCAATCCTTGCGGCCGAAGGAAACATCCCCACTTGATCTTCACACCGCGGCTCAGGATCGCTTCGCACGTCTCGACGACGTGCGCATGCGATGAATTAAAAACCGAATCAACGATGAACACATACCGCGCGCCCAACCGGCTCATCGTCTCCATTTCCGCGGCCACCTCGGCGCCGGCGCGCCGTCTCGATCTGCGGCCCTCAAGCAGCGGATAGGTGCAGTAGCAGCAATTGAAAGGACACCCTCTTTGTGTCTGCAGGTTCATCATTCCCCCGGCCCGCAAGTAATACTCCACACTCCGCGGCGGAAAATCCGCCATCTCCAGGCAGGCCCCAAAACCGTCAGCCTCTTGCGGGTTAACCACAACCTCACTGCCGCGCCGAAACACCAGGCCGGGAATTCGCTCCTCAGCGGGATCATCCCCGGTTTCGAGGCAGCCCAGGAGTTGAACCATCGGGCGCTCCCCTTCGCCGCTAATGCCGAAGTCCGCGCCGGACATCTCCAACAGTTGCTTCGGAAAGATCGAGAAACCGCTCCCCCCCACGATGATCGGGCATTCTGTCATTTTTCGAAGAAGGCCACAAACCTCTGCCAACTCCGCGGAATATCTTATGTGCCGGCCATCCAGCACGTTATCAATATTACGAAAGGAAACGCCAAGGTAAGCAGGACTGAAATCTTGAATAGCCCCGCGCAGCGTTTCCAACCGGTCAATCGAGAAATCCACCCACCGGGTTTCGTGCCCGGCTCGCCTTAAAGCTCCATTCAGAAACGCCAGACCAATCGGAAAAACCGGATCCGGCACCTGGCAGCGGTTTGCGTTAATGAGTAGAACTCTGCTCGGCATGCAACCTCACTCTCGACCTTCTCGTCCGCCCGGCGCGGCAACACCGGAAAGATCCCGGCTCTACTTGAACACCCTCCCTTTCAATGTCATTTTCTCCTGGCGACCAAACCGGTGCTCAACCCCTTCCGCAATGCTCGCCTTCGTCAAAATCCTAAGAAACGTCGTCGTGTCATTTTATCCCCGACACCACGTCGCCGTCGAAGTGCACGACAAACGTGGCAAAGCGGTTTCTCCAATAGCGCCAGTCGGAGTTCTCCAGGCTGGGCGTCCTGTGCCTGGGAGGATATCCGGTCGCCACAATGACGGCAGCCTTGCTCATGCCCGCCTTGGGCTCTCCCAACGCAATCGCCTTTTGTTCTTCCGCGGTAAACTTGCTCAGGTCCACTTTCTCGGTCGAAAAGGTTCGCTTAAAGATCCCCTCAATATTCTCGCCGGAGAATGCCTCCACGTTGGCCACGACAAGGTTTTCACCGGAGGGAAGCTTGACCACAATGGATTTACTGCTGGATTTCACGAACGTCACTTCTGTGTTCACCGGCACCAGGATCCCTTTGCGGTAGTTTGTGGTCAGATGTTCCTTGTCCTCGTAATAGAGCGCGAATTGTGTGTAGAGAATCTGGCCCTTTGTCACACTTGCGGAACCGCTTTTCAACTTGGAAGCGGCCGAAACGACCTGTGCCGACAAAACGATGGCTAATAGCATTGCAGTTAGTAGGTTCTTCATAAATCTCCCGGGATTAGATTTGTTGGTCTGGCTTCAATACTCAAGGGTCTAATTGAGTCATTTCGGACACGCTGTCAACAAGGATTTGGCTGGATTTGGCTGGAATCGGGTCCATTCTCACCCGCCGTCTTGAACGCGCCGAGCCTTTGCGGTTGGCGCGGGTCCAGCGGCGGCCACTCACTGCCTTTTTCGAGCTGATCCGCTTTCGGCGAGAACTGCATCGGAGCCCTCAAAAACGAGGGCAGGTTCCCCAGCACACGCGCCAGGCTCCACCGGTGCTGCCAGAACCGCCGCAGGAAACGCCGTCCGTAAAGCCTGCTCCGGTAAAACCGCTGCACATAAAAGTCATAGAAACGGTCCATCTCCGCTTTCGACCTGAAGCCCCGCGGAATGTAAGTGAAGTTCAGGCAGTTCATGAGCCGCCAATCCTCGCGAAAGCGTCCTTCCCGCTCACGCGCACATTCCTCCCAGATTGGCGCGCCGTAGAACGGCGTGAACTTCGTATAGTTTAAATCATCAAAACCCGTCTCCGCCACAAAGTCCGATGTCGCGCGAATCGTTTCCGGGGATTCGCCGGGCAAGCCAAAGATAAACAAACCCTTTGCGCGCAACCCATGCGCCTGGACCTTGCGCACAGTCTCTTTAACGGTCGCAAGGTCCACACCGGGCTTGTGGCGTTCCATCATTCCCGGATCGGCGGATTCCACACCCAGGCTGACCTGAAGGCATCCGGCCCGTTTCAACAACCCGAGCAGTTCGTCATCCGATTGGCCGGCGCGAATCGCGCAATTGAAGTCCATCCCGAGCGGCCTGCGGATCAGCATCTCGCAAAGGTTCACGATCCGTTCGCGCTGCGCTGTGAAAAGGTCGTCGTAAAAGTTGATATGATGCACGCCCCACCGATCGCGCAAATGCCGCATGTGCTCCCATACGTAACCCGCCGAATTCGAGCGATACAGCCGTTGAAACACCGTCCGGTCGCAATAGGAACACGTGTAGGGGCACCCGCGGCTGGTGATCAATGTGGCCCCGTGCCGCTTGATGTAGCTGAACAGTGGGAGGTGGTACTGCCTCGGAAATCCCTCGAGCTTCTCGTAAGCGGGAAAGGGAAGGTCATCCAGGCTGGGTATTGGCCCCCGGCGCGCGTTGGTCACCACCCGGTCGCCATCGCGAAACGCCAGGTTGCGGATTTCTTTCAATGGCTTTCCCGCGGCCAGATCCTCCAGCGCACCCTCCCCCTCTCCCACGCACAGGTAATCAATCTCCTCAAAATGCCGCAGCAGGGGCGCGCCCACACTGGACACATGCGGCCCGCCAAACACCACCTTCACGCCGGGCGCAAGTTTCCTGATGGCCATTGTCAGGTCATACGCGTCCAGAAACGCCGATGTGGTCACCGAAAAACCAACCAGGTCCGGCCTGTGAGCTATGATCGACTGCGCCGTCTGCTCGACATTGCCGCTCGCGCGCGGCCCAAGGCAATCGTGCACAAACGTCGTGTGCCCGAACCGGTCGAGCCATGCCGCCAGTTGAAGAATGCCCACCGGCGCCATGCGGTTCACCAGGAGCGTGATGTCCGGCCGGCCCGGAACAAAGTTATGCCCCGCGGGATGCACCAATGTTACGCGCATGCTCTGTCTGGATCCTTCCACTCGCCGGCCAGACCCCGATGGAATCTGACGGCTCGATCGTTTGTTTCACACCGGGCGGGACGGCGGAAGGCAGGACACATTTGCACCCTCTCGCCTTCACCTCCGCCAACACTCTCTCCAGCGCGGCCAGCCGCACTTCCGATGGGCTTCCCGAATGATCACCCTCGTGCAACAGCACAATCGCGCCAGGACGCGTTTGCCTCAGAACCCGCTGTGCGATTTCCTCCGGCGACCGCGACAACGTGTCAAAGCCACGGCTCGTCCATCCAACAAGATGCATCCCCCTCTGGAAAAGCGCCCGGCGCACAAAGATGTTTGCCATGCCCACCGGCGCCCGAAACAGCTTCGGCCATTGACCGGTGACTTCCCGGATCGCTGCAGCGCCTTCCTCGATTTCGCGGGCGGCCAGTCCCGGCGGCAACGCCCAGAATACTCCTGCCCGATGATGCGCCGAATGATTGCCAACACTGTGACCGTGTTCAACGATGGCTCTCGCCAGCTCGGGAAAGGCGCGCACGCGCTCCCCGACCAGGAAAAAAGTCGCGCGGGCATCAAAGTATTTCAATAGTGCCAGAATTCGCGGCGTTTCCACCGGGTGCGGTCCGTCATCAATGGTCAGCCAAATCTCGTTCGCCCGTGTTTGAAATGAACAGATCACGGGACCAAGCCATCTGCAGTTGCCGCGCAAACTCGCGTAGAGCATCAGCACGAGAATGGCCAGATGCACCGATCCCCAAAGAAGCCATGCATGCGGGTTCAGCAGCAGCAGCACAAACGCACCCAACCACAGCGCCACCCCTCCGGCGAACAAAGCGGTTCGAGGCTTGCCGTTCATGACTTGTGCAAACGCCTCAGTTTCGGTATCCGCCCCAGCATACCCAGCGTCAGCAGCGCGTGCGCCTTGATAAGAAGCAGGTTGTCCCTCACGTAATGAAAATGCGAAACACCCCCCTGCTCCCGCGTAAGGTAGCGCACCGGCACTTTCACATTGATCGGCTTCACACCGCGCCAGTACAGCCGCACGGCCACCTGGGTGTCAAAGTCCATCCTGCGGCCGCCGCGTGTGCTCTCCATCACCCCCAGCGTCTCGTGGATCGGGTACACACGGAAGCCAAAAAGCGAATCCCCGATCCCGCCCCAAAGTGTCTCCAGATTCGTCCACCAGTTCCCGATCCGACGCCCCCTCTTGCGCTCGGCCGGCGCCTCCGGCCCAAACTCCGGCTCGCCTAAAATCATCGCTCCCGGATTCTGCAGCGAAAGCTCCATAAACTTTGAAATGCAATCTGCAGGGTGCTGCCCGTCCGAATCCATCACCAGTGCATACCTAAAACCGGCATTGCGAGCCGCAACCATCCCGGCCATCACTGCGGCTCCCTTGCCCCGGTTCTCCGGCAGAACAATCACCTTAACCCCGGGCAGCCTGGCATCCACAACAGCTTCCGCGCTCCCGTCCTTGCTGCCGTCAATCACCACCCAAACCGGTTGCCAACTCTTCAACGCCTCCTGAACCGTCGGCACCAGCCTGGACCCGGCATCGTAACTGGGCATCAACACCAAATGCGATTTTGACCCCGCCTCAGACATCATGCACCCACATCCACCGGGCGAAATGGACGCCCCGGCAAGCTTCCGCCCCCATGCAAAACAGCGGCGCCGCCGGCCAACCCCTGGCATGCCCGAGGTGTTCAGGTTCTCTTTCTGGCACGCGATGATTACCGCATGCATAGGCGCGTTCATCAAGCCCGAACTGCGGGCTTGCCACCCCGCAAACGGCCGCCGCGCAGGACACGCGCATTGCTTTCACCGCTTCCTTGTGCGATAGTCACCTTGCAAGTCTGGGGGCGTACTGGTTTCGACCTGGTAAACGCGTCAGAGGCGGCATGTCGAGGATGGTTCGTTGGCCTCGTAAAAAATCGGACCAAAAGTTAATTGCTAACGAAGAATTAGCCCTCGCGGCCTAAGTGCCGTGACGTTCACCGGTGGACACCTGCTACGCCGGATGAACGCAACAGCAGGTTAGGTGGGGCGCGCTGCCCGCGGCGCGAACAGCCGAAAATTTTACCGCAGGCTAGGCTGGGCGACTCGGTGTCAGGCCGCAATTGCCCGGTAGAAAAAATTCTCCTGACTAAACATGTAGTCGCGGCTGGCAAGATTGCCCGGGACGCGGGTTCAACTCCCGCCGCCTCCACCATGCCCATCAACCGCTCACGCCACTTTATAGCGAAGGACGACCGGCCATCCTCGATTTGGCAAAGGGAGTTTCCATGGAAAACCGGGGGACAGCCCAACCAGTCATGGGTCTTTGAGGTTTGCGGCGCCGGGTCAGAACATTCTCAGGGCAGAGAAGGTGTTTCGCTTTGTGGCGGACACAGGGGCCTTGGATGAAAGCGCCGGAAACCCGAAAGACAAAGACAATTATTGGATCTTCCGCTACCCACAGTATTGAAGGAGTCTGGCGGCACCTTGCACTCGATGCCGGTTTGCTGGATCTCCCTGGTTTGGGGATAAAACTCGTCATGGCGGCGCCCCTGCCGGTGGAAGACAGGGGCGCCGCTCGTGGGGAACCGGGC
>CAYNZC010000112.1:7151-13297 GCA_964401575.1 uncultured Verrucomicrobiota bacterium | reverse complement strand
TTCGATTCCCTTCACCCGCTCCATTGATAATCAAGGACTTACGAAGGAGTGCAGTAAGCTTCTTTTCTCTGTGGAGGCTCAATCGAGGGCCTTCGCGTTTCCAAAATTGGGCCTTGTTTTTCTTCGACTGACTGAGTAAAAATACTCAGTGTATTGAGTAAATTGTATGATTCGTCAGACCATCCATGATGAGTTGATCAAACGCTTGCAGGAGAAGCGTCGATTCATGCAGGTGCTGGCCGGGCCGCGCCAGGTTGGCAAAACCACGCTGGTACGGCAAGTCATGGCCGCATCCAAGCTTCCCGCCCATTACGCATCTGCCGATGAGCCAACGCTGCGTGACCGCATTTGGCTTGAGCAGCAATGGGACATTGCGCGGCTCAAGGCCACCGAACGAAAAACCGGCGCATTGCTGGTGTTGGACGAAATACAAAAGGTCACCGATTGGTCGCGGACGGTTAAACTGCTCTGGGATACCGACACCCACTCAGGAACTCCTTTGAAGGTAGTGTTGCTTGGCTCCTCGCCGCTGCTCATTCAATCCGGGTTGACGGAAAGCCTGGCTGGCCGGTTTGAGGTCATTGTTGCACCCCACTGGTCCTTCCAGGAGATGCGCGAGGCTTTCGGCTGCAAGTTCGAGGAATATGTTTTCTATGGTGCGTATCCCGGCGCCGCCGAGTTGATTGGAGACGCAGAACGTTGGCGGCGTTACATTCTTGACTCGTTGATCGAAACCACTATTTCGCGGGACATCCTCCTGCTGACGCGGGTGGACAAACCCGCCCTGTTCCGCCGGCTTTTTCAGCTCGGTTGCGCCTATTCCGGCCAGATTCTTTCCTACCAGAAAATGCTTGGCCAGTTGGTGGAGGCGGGGAACACGACAACGCTTGCCCACTACCTGGAATTGCTGCAAGGCGCAGGGATGCTCGCGGGCCTCTCCAAGTATGCTCACGGTCAGGTGCGCCAACGAGGTTCCAGTCCCAAGGTGCAGGTAATGAACACCGCCCTCATGAGCGCCCAGGACCACCGCTCGCTCAAGGAAGCCCGGCAGGACGGAGACCACTGGGGACGGTTGGTCGAATCCTGCATCGGCGCGCATCTCCTCAATTCCAGCCTCGGCACCAACATTCAGGTCGCCTACTGGCGCGAGCGGAACCATGAAGTCGATTTCGTTCTGCACCAGGGCAAGTCCACCGTTGCCATCGAAGTTAAGAGCGGAGGTCGACGTGAAGTATTTCCCGGAATGGAAGCCTTTGCGCGACAGTTTAAGCCCCGGCGGCAACTGCAGGTCGGCGGACAGGGCATCCCACTGGAAGAATTCCTTTCCAAGCCGGCCGCCCACTGGTTGCATTAAGAGCACGCCACAAACAGACACGCACGGACCAGGCGAGATTCATTGAGACCCTGGTCGGCGATGCGCCCGAATGGGAGGACATGTTTGGAAGAATTCAGCCTGCATGATCGAAAATGCAAAGGTTTGTGGAATGTCGCTGGCGCCAGTCGCCAAAAGGCGGAAGGGCCATCAGGAACGGCTCCACTATTCCAATATGCAGGGCTACGGCTACTTTTCACCACTTTCTACCAACATTTAGATGAGGGTTTGATTCCCTTGACCCGCTCCACTTTTAGCAACGAGTTACAACACGGTGTAGTAAAGTGCGTGGGCTCCAACAATTATCTTCCATTACATGCGCTGGCATCCGTGTTTTCAGCTAAAGAGGCTTACGGACCCTCCGCGGGCCATACGAGGATCTTGGAAGTGGTGATGTCAATAAGGGAAAATGATAGCGGAAGCCTGGCTGACCCCATCCAGGAACGTGAGCGCAAAAGGGCCCGTTGGCTCCAATCGCAGTAAGCCATTCAGGCGGAGTGACGGCAGGTTCGGTGAATGTGTGTTCGGCAGGAGTTGTCCTTCGGTATCAGAACAAAGCGAGCTCAGCGAAATGAGGCTTACCTGCTGGATACAATTTCGACGATTGGCACTTCCCATTCCCGAACGAGGTAGCGGGCGCGACGAGCTTCGTCCGCATCCTGTTCGGCGGTGCGGCGGACCATCGCGAGGACACGGACCTCGCGGACTGATGTGAGCCTGCTATCCCATTTCGCTTGCGCGGCGCTGGATAGGCGGGCGACGCAGGCGCCCAAGTAGTCAAAGAAGCCGATGCTATTGCCCTGCCCTGTCCTCATTGTGAGTTTGTCTCCCGGGCTCAGAGCCGTGAGGGAGACGTGAATAGGGTGACCTGATACGAATTGTCCCGGGTAACCGAGATGTATGTCTTCCAAGCCCAGCGCTGTGTATTCGAGAAAGTCGGGTGCCGGGGAGTCTAATCCGGGGGTGAATTGATGGCGCAGGATGTCCGCGCCAGAAACCTCCTGCACGATGGATGGTCGAGCATCGAGCCTGTCCAGGACTGTCAGTGTTTTGCGGGCGCGAGTCAGACCCACGTAAAACGTGCGGCGTTCCTCCTCTTGCTGGGCACATGTTCCGGGTAATCGCCACGGCCCGATCACGAGCACGTGGTCGAATTCGGTGCCTTTTGCCGAGTGCACTGTGGTCAAAGTGACGCCGTTGCCATAGCTGACTTCGCGCCTGGCTTCCATGCATGTTTCGTAGAAGAATTCGAGGGCATCCAGCGCGGAAACAGGTCCATCCCCAGACTCTCTTTCCCACGCATCGAGCATGGTTTCAATGAAATGCGTCCACTGATTGGGGGGCTGACCTTCTCGGCACTGCGCGAAGCAGTTCCGAAGCTCAGTGGCGCGCATGAATGCGGCCCGCTCTCCGGCAATGCGCGTGAGAAACTGTGAAACCTCACGAACCTGGTGCAAGGGTGGCATTGCATTGCGAGCCGCGACCCAGCGGATGGGGATGGAAGCACGCTCGGCCAGCGTGCGAACCTGGGCGAGATCGGTACGCTCACGTGAGAGCACGGCGCAACCGGACCAACTTACGATGCCAGGATGGTGCAACCGGCTGAGCTCGCCAATAACGGCCTTTGCCTGGGACGTGCTGTCCTGAACCTCGATGACCTGCACTTTGCCGCGAGTCTGCGGGTCGAGGGCTTGGAAGTCGCCGCCTGGGGGGAGCATTGCGCGGCGTCGGTCAATCCGGATCGGATGCGCTGACTTCATGCGATCCTGGTTAGAGGCAATGAGAGCGTTCGCCGCGTCTATGATATGGCGGGTGGATCTGTAATTCTCCACGAGATAGTGGATTTCAGCCTCGTAGTCGGTCTCGAACTGACGGATGAATCGGACATTTGCGCCGCGAAACGTGTAAATATTTTGATCGTCATCGCCAACGGCGAGGATTGAGAGCTTAAGGTCGGGATCATCCAGGGAGCGGCCTGCGATGGCGCTGACCATCTCGTATTGGGGCTCGTCAATGTCCTGGTATTCGTCAACAAGAATGTATTGGAAGCCGGCGAGCAGACGGGTTCGCACTTCGTCAGCTTCGGCTCCTGCAGGGGTCTTCTCACCTCGAAGAAAGGAGGTTGCATCGGCAATCAGAGCATCGAAATCGATGTCGCGA
Source organism: uncultured Verrucomicrobiota bacterium (assembly GCA_964401575.1). GTDB lineage: Bacteria > Verrucomicrobiota > Verrucomicrobiia > Limisphaerales > UBA8199 > CAYNZC01. The sequence continues at coordinate 9,765 of CAYNZC010000112.1, read as the reverse complement.
GGCTTCCCGGCCTGGCCCCAGTAGGAATAGCCCAGAAGACGCATGGCAAGAGCGTGGTAGGTCAGGATCGTCACGCCCTTCGCGTCATCGCCGACCAGCTCGGAGAGTCGTCTGCGCAGCTCAATGGCGGCACTGCGATTAAAACAGCAAACAAGAACACTTCGGGGGTGAACACGTTCAACGCGCAGGAGGTAGGCGCACCGGTGGACCACGACTTTCGTCTTGCCGGAGCCCGGGCCCGCGAGGATGAGCATATTTCTGCCAGCAGGGGCGGTCACCACTCTGATCTGGGCAGGATTGGCAAGCTCGGTGACGATCTTGTTGAAAGAACTTGCGGTCGTGGCGTACTGAAGCAAATCAGGCCTGGCATTGAAGTAGCGTCGGAGAAACTCGGTCTTGGCGAGCGTGAAATAGGCAAGGACCAGCTCAAGTGCGGCCTGGATGCCCTGCAGTCCAAGCCGGGCGTATTCGCTCATGACATGCACCTGAAGGATTCGCTCTTTGTAGTGGTGGTCGAGAGGCTGATAATCGGAAGCCTTGTATTTCTCACCGTGAGCCTCGGGTTGAATCCGGAGGGTCATTGCAGAGCGAAAGATGGCCAGGCCCTGCTGGAGAACAATGACACGCTGCTCATGCAGGAACATCAGGGCGCGCTCGATCGCCGCATCAATGTCGTTGACCTCGGAGCGAAGCAGCAAATCGCGTTCGATAGCATCGTGCAGCTCGTCAAAGTGGAACTCGACCAGGAGGTCAGCGCGGGCGGGAACGTCTGCGGCGATCTTTCCAAGGATTGCATCGAGCAATACGGAGGCCAGCCGGCGGCGTCTATCGGCCAGTTCGGTGATCCTCTTCCAGGGGCGGCGGACGCGGGCCCGATACGAGTCACGCGACTCGAAGCGAAGGTCGATGCTGCCATGCGTGCCGCCGAAGCCGCGGCCGTCCTCACTCAGGCTTTTAACGAGAGAACGAACGAGATCCAAAGAACTCTCGAACCCCTCGTCGATGAGGCGCTGGTTGAGCAGCCTGAGGGAGAGCGGTACCCAGCCCTCGGGGTCCGGAGCGGCTAAGGCCAGAAGATCCACCAACTTGCGATCAATAGCGACAAGGCGCTGCAATTTCACGTGCGAGGAGTCCTGGACCTTGTGACGAACGTACGCGGTCATGAGCATGTCGCGCTTCATGATGCCCGCATCACTCATGCTGCGAAGAATTCCCAGCACCCTCTTGGTCAGAAGTTCTGGAGACGCTTCGGGGTTGCCGCGAGCGAAATTTACGAACTCCGGCAGGAGCGCCAATCGATCGACGGTGATGCTCTCGGTGGGCGGTGTGTTGAATATTTCCCGGAGGATCGCGAGCCAAAGCGATCGCTCCAGTTGCGACAGATTCAGTGGAGCAATTTTTGCAACAGCTTCGGCGATGTCTTTGACGAGCGGACGGGCTTGAAAAACAGTCGTAACGTTTTCGTCCCGTTGCAAAAAATTGGCGCGCTCCAGCCAGGATATGGCAGTTCTGACTTTTGTGTCGGCCAGCCGGTCCTGGAGGTCAATGTTCGCCTGCATGTCTTCGTCCCGCAGGATTTCCCCTGTGGTCACCACAAGCTCCTTCTTCTCCCCGCGCGCGGCTTTTCTGATGCTTCGAAGTATTTGGGCGATGTCACGCCGGCTCAGCTCGGAGAACGCCTCCATGCGGAATTGACGCTCGCAGTCGGATTCGGCGAAGAGGAGAATACATTCGGCGGCGTGGCCGTCGCGGCCCGCGCGACCGGCTTCCTGAAGGTAATTTTCGAGCGAGCCCGGCGTGTCGGCATGAATGACAAGACGGACGTCTTCCTTGTCTATGCCCATGCCAAAGGCATTCGTCGCGCAGATGATCCGCGTCTCGCCGGCAAGAAAGGCATCCTGGACACGCTTTTTCTCGGGAGCGGTAAGACCGGCATGGAAATGGGCTGCCGTCCACCCCTGCGCGCGCAGGAAGGAAGCGGTGAGTTCGGCGTCGTTGCGAGTAGCGCGGAACACGATGGCCGTGCCAGGCTTGTGCTCCGGCAAGCGCTCGCAAAGGAGCTCGTGGATACGCTCGAACTTGCCGGCGCCTGCAATCGGCTTGACGTCGAAAAGCAGGTTTGGGCGCTCGACGGTGCTCAGGTAGAGTTTCAGGTCCCGGCCCGTCTCATTTTTAAAGTAGGCGATGATCTCCTCCTGAACGTCCTGCTTTGCGGTGGCGGTAAAGCAGGCGATCGGAGGTATTTCGCAGCCATGTTTCTTCGAGAACTCCCTTATGAAGCGGCCGGCGTAGAGGTAGTCGGGCCGGAAGTCATGACCCCACTTGGAGAGGCAGTGCGCTTCATCAAAGACCCAACAGCCAATTTCGCGGGAGGCGATAGCCTCGGAAAAGGAGCGGTTACGGAGTTGCTCCGGAGATACGTAAAGCAGCGCGATGTCGCCCATGCGGATGCGGCGGAGAACGTCGCTGCGCTCGGGTTGGGTTAGCAATCCATACAGCGCGGCAGCAAACGAGGTGCCAGTGCGACGGACGAGACCATCGACCTGATCTTTCATCAGCGCCTGCAGTGGGGAAAGGATGATCGTGAGGACGCCTCGACGGAAATTTCGCGCCA
>CAYNZC010000112.1:1092-7051 GCA_964401575.1 uncultured Verrucomicrobiota bacterium | reverse complement strand
AGCATGGCCATTCCGCTGGAGAGCTGGTCTGAGAGGTGGTCCGGCGTGGCCAAAAGGAAATGCAGAATAGCGAAGAAGCGGCGGTCTTTCTGGCGAAGACCCTCCAGGGCTTGGAACTCATCAACGAATAGAGCGGCTGCCTGTCGGGCATCAGCCACCGGGTCGTTCAGACTCTCGCGCACGAGTTTGTAGTCCTTCACCAGGCGGTGATATGGATTCTCGGGAAAGCAGATGGGAGAAAGAATGAGGGTATCGATAATCGGCAAACGGAAGAGAGGGTGCTCGGGCAGGCGCCTGCGCAGTATTGGAATGTCGTGCTCCACCAGGTTGTGCCCGAGGAGGCATTCAGCGTGGGATGAGAGCCGGGCAATCTCGGCGGCGAGACTCTGCGGGACGATGGCGCCTGAGCGCGAAAGAGTCAGACTGCCAATCGCCGCCCCAATCTTGAGAAGGCGGCCAACCGGCGAGACTTCGAGGTCAAGCAGGAGCGCGCGACTGAGGAGGGCGCCAGGATCGACGCCTTTGCGCTGCTCCGACTGGGGGACGGCTGATTCCACGAGCTCATGGGAATGTAGTCAGGACCAGCACAGTATGTCCAAGCATGATTTATGAGGCGTGCCCGGCCTAATCGCGATCCGCGAGAACGAGCCGGAACGCGATTCCGCCACACAGCATTCAACGCAAAATCGGGGCCCCGGATCAGAGGCCAATTGCGAAAACAGGAAGCGCCTATTGCTGCCAGTATTTGATTCTGAGACCCGGGGTTTTGCCCTGGCTTTTCCTGAGCGATTGGATCGCTTCGGCGTTGCCCGCCAGCGCCTTCAGGAGCCATTCGCCTTCCTGTTTGCAGATCTCATTCTGTTTGGGATAGAAGTTTTCCAGCAGAAAGATCGCATACCGGGAAAACCGGAATTCTCCAATAACGGTTTGCCGTTTGGATACCAGGTCAATGTCAACCGCGGCGCAGTTGCGGAGGCGGATGTTTCTGGCGAGAGACGGAAAGTCCAGCGTTTCGGCCAGGATCAACGTGTAGGCCGGCTCCAGGTTTTTGGACGAATGCGCGTCCGTGACGCCAATGCCGGCAATCTTCATGCCTTGCGCTCGCAGTTCATTGTAATGGAGGATGCCAAGATCGTTGCTGCTGCCGTTCAGGACTTCCATGGCATCGAACTTTGCGGTTTGCAGGAGGTAATCAGAAACAACCGTCGGAATATATTGCCGTCCATGGGGCCGCCAATAGGGATGGGCGAAAACGCCAATCCCTCCACAAGCGCGGATTTTGTCCCAGACCGCAAAGGAGGCGGCAATATGGTGTTTGAGATTGTCGGGAATGACGCCCGGAAGCCTGGCTGATTCTTCGGCCACGGCTTTGTCATATTCGGGACGCTGCTTGGTGAACCAATCGGTCATGCTTTCCGAGGCGCCGAGCGAAAGGATATGCACACTGTTGCCGGGGCTGTGGACTTCCTCGCCGGGAAACGTTTTCATGTCCGTGGGAAGTTTGGAAAAATCCGCGATGGCTGAGAGAGAACCGGCGTAGGTTCTGTGGTCGGTTTGAATCGCAAAATCATGCCCTAATTTGCGACAGGTGGCGACCATGATCGCGGGAGTCTCGTTCTTGGCGCCGTCCGAAAAATTGCTGTGCATATGCACGTTGCCGCGATAGGGCCTCAGGGCGAAGTAATCGGGCTTGAGCGAATAGAGGGCGGACGTTGCCAGGATTTTTGGATCCGCGGAGGCGGAGCTTTTGTGAACGATTCTCAAGGTGTGCTCCGTTTCGCCGCGAAAACGCGCCGTCACGGTGACCGTGTTGCCTTCGACTTTGACGGGCACCGTTTCGCCTTTGCCCCATCCGAGCACGGAGCCTTTGGCGTCCAATCCATCCGCGCATACATACTCGGCCCGAACAGCCTTGGGGGTGGCCAGAAGCGGTTCGTTTTCGAACACGAAAGTAATCGTTGCCTCGCTGTTTGCCCTGACTACCAGGGGGAATGTGTCAACGTGTTTGGCCTGTAGAGGGTGGATGGCGAAAAACGCCAGAACCAGCATCCATTTGAACGAGATGTCTTTTAACATGTTTCTTTGTGACGGATAATTGTGTTACTACAATGCGGAGAATGCCGACACCCTGAGCTTTCGAGGAACACCGTGCCTTCGGGCCTGTTTGCTGATGTGTTACGTCATAAAACCGCGAACCGGCCAGCCAGCGCTGTCGCTTGCCAGTTCACCTATTAAAACCGAATTGACATCGCTGATCAAAAAGATTTCGCAAAAATGTTCCCTGCGCGGCGGAATCTCCTCGCAAGAGCGGTATCAAAGCTGTCGAGGAACGACGCGTGTGCCGAGAATGCTGCTGCTGCGACTGGTCCTGCCGGACACAGTCGCGCTCCGGATGAGAAATCGCTTCATGAATACGCGCTGCCCAAAACAGCGCACGGCGTGGTTTTCTGGTAGGCAACTGCGCGATTTTCGTCTAACAACACTTCTGACATGCCGCGCATAACCGGCAGCAACATGGTCGCCCTATGAGACCCGGACCTGATTTATCAACCGCATTACCTTCAACAGTGAATGCCGGGCTTGCAGCCGCCTTCCTGCTGTGCGCGCTCTCCCTGCGAGCTGGAGACAGCACCGGAGCGTTGGAAAGCGCCGAGACCTGGTCTGGCCGTCCAGCTCTTCCGGCCCTGGTAAATCCCGTCGTGAAATCTCCTCTCCAGTCCGTGGTCTCCCTCCGCGGCGAATGGGAATTCATCCCTCGTGATACGGCGCCGCTTCGTCACCCGGGATGGCATGCATTCTATTCCAAACCATGGCACGGCTCCCGCACCATTCAGGTCCCGGGGTGCTGGGAAGCGCAAGGTGTCGGCTCGCCCGGGATGGGGGACTCCTGGGACTGCAAGTGGGACCACTGCTCAAAACCACTGCGTTCGGTTTACAAAGGTGATGCCTGGTATCGCAAGACCGTGGCCATTCCGGAGAATTGGCGCGGCAAGCGGGTGTGGCTCAAGATTGGCGGCGTGCGCTCGCAGGGCTGGTTCTGGGTCAACAACACCCCGGTGGCGTGGGTGGACAATTACTGCGGAACGTACAAGTACGACATCACCGACCTTGTGGAACCCGGCAAACCTGCGGCGATCGTGGCGGAGGTCAACAATGTGCTGCCCAGCCGAAAAGGGCTTTTTAGCAGCACACACCGGTTCGGCGGGCTTTACCGCGACGTTGAACTGGAGGCGACCCCGGATGCGCGCATCGATTACGCTTGGGTGCGGGGCGATTTCGATGCAAAAACGGCCGAGATTCATGCCACGGTGGCTTGGGCCCGGGGCAACTCCGCGCTGCAACGCCCGGCACTCCGGGTTTCAGTCAAAACCCTCGATGGTTCGCCTGCGGGGGAAAGCTCCATTGAGTTCATGTTCGATGCACAGGGCGGGAAAAAGGAAATCACCGTCCCGGTTGCGTTGACAAATTTTCAAGCATGGTCGCCCGAAAGCCCGAAGCTTTACCTCGCCGATATTGTGCTGTTGAACCGTGACAAACCCGTCCACGGCTGGGCGGAGCGCTTCGGCGTCCGCAAGTTCGAGGTGCGCGGTGATCAGTTCTATCTCAACAACAAGCCTTTCTTCGTGCGCGGTTATGGGGACGATTTTGTTTATCCGCTCACGCTGGTCTCGCCTGCCTCACGCGAGGAACACCTGCGCCATTTAAAGCTCGCACGCCAGGCGGGGTTTGTTTACGTGCGGTTGCACACACATTGCGAGCTGCCCGAGTTTTTCGAAGCGGCGGACGAAGCCGGCATAATGATCCAGCCGGAACTCCCTTACTACGGGGATTACCCGACCGAAGCGTTTGCGTTTGACCCGATGCGCGACCTGAAGGAGTTAATTGCCCATTATCGGAGGCACGTTTCGCTGGCGACCTACTGCATGGGAAACGAAGGAACGCTGGGCCGCTACCTGGGAAAGGAGATCAAAAACCTGGTCAAGAACACAGACCCCGACCGGTTGGTCCTGCACCAGGACGGCACACTGAACGATGCCGGGAACTCAGACTTCCGCAACGGGCCGATCAATGTCTGGGAACCTGGAACCTTCGCGACAGATGCTCCGTTCATCGCGCACGAGTATTTGAACCTTTCCGTGAAACAAGACCCGAGGCTGGCGCCCAGGTTCCGGGGAGCCATGGCCGCGCCTGTCCCGATCGAAACCCGAGACGAGTGGCTGAAGGATGCCGGGCTGGACCGGCGCTGGGGTGACGCATGCCAGGACGCCGCGCATGCCTTGCAGCGGCACTACCAGAAGGCAGGACTCGAGGCCGCCCGCATGGACCCGACGTGCGATGGCTACAGCTTTTGGACCATTGTGGATGTCATCGTTCAACAGGGAAAAACCTACAGCGCCCAGGGCTTTCTCAATGCTTTCTGGGAACCGAAGCCTAATGGCTCGACCCCTCAGCAGTTTGCGGCCTTCAACGGCCCGACCGCGCTGCTCCTCAAGACCGAACCTGCCCATAGAATCGCGGTCGCCGGAGACCGCGTGAAGTTTGCGTTCTGGATCTCGCATTACGGGGACTCACCCATGAATGAAGGACGCCTGCGATGGGCCTTGCGCCGGGGCGACACGGTGCTGGCCGACGGCGCTCTGGACGCGGCTCGAGTCGAACTCGGTTCCGTCCGTTTGTTGGGCGAGTCGGAGTTAGTCGTTCCCGATCTGCCAAAGCCCGCCCGGGCCGTTCTGGAGGTTTGGCTGGATTCCGCCCACGTGACCAACACATGGGACTTCTGGTTATTCCCAAAACGCACCGTCCCACGAGTCACTGGCATCGCCGTCTCCCGTCCCTTGCACGAGAAACTGGCGCCGCTTTACTCGGGACTGGCGCCTGCAGGGCAAATGGACGCGGACTCGCCGGACCTGCTCATCTCGTACCTTGGTTCACCGGATGTCGAGCCTGCATTGGCTTCGGGCAAGCGCGTGCTTCTGCTGAACCGCACCCGTGGAAGCCCCAACGTCAGCCTTGGCTGGTGGTCAATGGGCCAGCAGGTCGGGACGGCCTTCGTCGCACATCCCGCGCTCGGGGACTTTCCACACGAAGGCTTCCTGTCGCCTCTTGCCTTTCGGATCCTCAAGACAGGTCAAAAGCTGCCCGCGTTTAGCGGCCTTCGCCCGGATGAAATGTTCATTGTGGGCGAAGGGTTGGATAGCTATTTCCTTTATGCCGCACAAGGACGGGCCGGCCAGGGCAAGGCGCTGATCACGTTCGGGCTGGACCTCCTCTCCGGCCATCCCGAGGGCACCTGCATTCTGGACGGCCTGATCCAATACGCTCGTTCCGCTGAGTTTGACCCCAAGGGGCAGATCATGAACCTGGAAGCATTCAGGGCGCCCAATGGCTGGCAGAAGACAATAAAGACAGGGGATGTCGGACACGAACATCCGCCGATCAATGGCCGCCAGATCGATGTTGCCCGCGGAATGGCAGGAAAGAACGAGCTGGTCTGGGAGACTTGCCCGGTCCAAACACGCGCGGGAGAAAACACCTGCTCTGTCACATGGGAGGGAGGCATGGGCTACTTCGCCGAGCCTGAGTCCTCGTTTCAATTGCATGTGAATGACGTGAAGGTGATCGATATCCCTGCCATCAGCGAGCAAAGCACTTCGTGGCATAATGCCGGGAAAGGCGTAACCCTGCGCTACGAACGCGATCTCTCCCGTCCCGAGATGGGCAGGTTCACCTTTGTGCTCCCGGCAACAATCGTGACTGCGGGACAATCTCTGCGCCTGAAAATTGTTGGCAGTGAATCGAACAGCCGCCGGTGGGTAGGCGTCTGGGACACGTCGTCCGACGCGCCTTGATCCGCCCCCATCAATGATGTGGCGTGGGCGCAGGAACCGGTGTTTCGCCCGGACAAAAGCTGCTTTCCCGGCCGCAGATCCCCGCCCGCAACCGCTTCCGCCCGGCTGTG
>CAYNZC010000112.1:0-1082 GCA_964401575.1 uncultured Verrucomicrobiota bacterium | reverse complement strand
GCCTTGATCCGCCCCGGCCACCGCTACTGGCGATGGCCCGAGCGCAATCTGGCCGGCAATGCCATCGACTTCTTCATGCGCGTCCTAAACCTGTCCTTCCACGACACCATGCGCCACATCTCGGGCCCCTAAAGCCGGCACTCTCGGGTTTTGCCCTTTGGCGTTGCAACCGTACGACGCCAATCGGGCACCCGCTTCACAGCCACCGCCAAGTACGACGGAACTCCGGGAACCTGACCTGTACGCTGCGAATGCCGGACGCCCCTCAGTGCGCTCTTGAAAATCATACCTTGCCCAACCGCATCGCAACGGTACGACCAGAGCACGGCTATTCGGCCAAAAAATCGGATGCCAGTGCGGCCAACTGCCTCACGACGCTATGAGGCCAATTTGGCCAATGCTATGATGTCAAAAAAGTTCGTAACAAAAAGTTCGTAACACCTCAGACGGTTCTTGAAAATCACGCCCTGACCAACCGCGTCGCAACCGTACGACCAGAGCGCGGCAATTTGGTTGCAAATTACGACGGCACCCCGGTCAAAATACTGAAAGTGCTACGATGCCAGATCCGAAAGAAGTACGATGTTAATTTGGTCCGTAACAATTCATCAGCTCGTAAACCGCTCAACTCGAATCCAAAGAGCGGTGATCAGGGACGAATTGCCGACAACTATAAGACCCGGAGCAAGCTTAAGTCGGAACCCACCACTGTCAGCGGGATTTCCAAAGCAAAGCCACTGTTTCTGTTCGTTGTAAAAGACAGGCAATCGCGCCCTTGATGCCCTGACCGCAACACCTGGAACGAAAGGGGAATCAGGAACCACTCGCAACTCTCCTGACGCAGCTTCCGGCGGCCCTAGGTCCGTCGCTTGCCATGACTCTCTTGGGCAGTAGCCCCATGCATGATTGGCCAACCCCGTTTCAGACAATTCGAGTTGGACTTCGTTAAAGCTGAGGCTGTATCCGAAGCCAGCCTGCGCCGGGACCGAAATCAACGCTCGGTCATGATTGCGGTAGGCGAACGCAAAATTCCGGTCCTGTTGTTTAGGTAGCGTTTCAAAGCGCATGGTTAGGGTCCTGTT
>CAYNZC010000111.1:0-13609 GCA_964401575.1 uncultured Verrucomicrobiota bacterium | reverse complement strand
GATGCTCGCCCGGCATTACGCCAAATTACGCTGAATTACGCCAAGTTACGGTATTCTGTGAACACCCCCCCCTCCGAGTTGCACTTAATTGCACCAAATTGCACTTAATTGCGGTTATTTTGAAACGCCCCCACCGGAGCTTTCACCGTTCTTTGACATCCTAATTTTCTGATTAACTATGCAGCAATATTATGTTGATTCGCGGCAGCCGGAATTGCATGGTTAGGTTTATGGCTAACGGCCTCGGCAAAGTTCGTCACCTCGCGCTGGACATGGATGGGACCATTTACAGCGGAGGCACCCTGTTTCCCGAGACACTTCCATTTCTGAAGAGTCTCGATGCGATGGGCATTGGCCACACCTTCCTCACGAACAACTCGTCCCGGAGCAAGAGCGATTACCTGCAGAAGCTGCGAAAGATCGGGATCGATGCCGCGCCCGGGCAGCTCTACACCTCGACCGAGGCGACGATTTCCTACGTGAAGCGCGTTTATCCGGACGTCCGGCGCGCGTTTTTTCTGGCGACCCCGAGCATGATCTCGGAGATGGAGGAGGCGGGTTTCGAGTCCACGGCGGACAGCCCGGAAGACGAGCCGCAGGCGGTGGTTGCGGGTTTTGACACAACGCTGGCCTACGATCGCATGTGCCGGGCTGCGTGGTGGATTTCCCGGGGCAAGCCGTTTATTGCGACGCATCCGGACCGGATATGCCCGACGGATGCGCCGACCGTTCTTGTGGATTGCGGCGCGGTATGCGCGGCATTGCAGAGCGCCACCGGGCGCGCGCCCGACGCGGTGCTTGGGAAACCGGATCCGTGCATGATCGAGGGCATATTGCGGAAGAATGGATTGCGGCCGGAGAACCTGGCCATGGTGGGAGACCGGATATACACCGACATGGAAATGGCGCGGCGCGCCGGGGCGGTTGGGGTCCTGGTGCTGACGGGAGAGACGCGCCGTGAAGATCTCGCCAAAGCTGATTTTCGTCCGGATTTTGTAATGGAAGGCCTGTCCGAACTGGGCTCGGCCCTTGCGGGTAGAAACGACAAATAATTCGAATGAAGAATCCAACACGTTCTGAAACCATAGATTCCCTTAAAAACCAGACCTTTGATGTCCTTATTATCGGGGGTGGCATTGTCGGCGCCGGGGTGGCACGCGACGCGGCGCTTCGCGGTCTGAAGATCGCGCTGATTGAGCAGGGAGATTTTGCGTCGGGCACGAGCAGCCGTTCCAGCCGCCTGTTGCATGGCGGATTACGCTACCTGGCGCAGGGAAGGGTGGGACTTGTGCATGAGGCCAGCGTCGAAAAGAAAGTCATTCACCACATTGCGCCGCACCTGGCGGACCCGCTGCCATTTATTTTTCCGACCTATCGCAACAACAAGGATTGGGTGCTGTGGCAATTGAAGATCGGCGTGAAGATATACGACCTGCTTTGCGGCGGGCGCAATTTGGGGAACTCGACGTGGCATTCGCGGGAGGACACCGTCCGGATGGTGCCGGCGCTCCAGCAGGACCAGTTGACCGGCGCCGTTCGCTATTACGACGGTTTCACAAACGACGCGCGCCTGGCGATAGACACCTTGCGCTCAGCGGCGCGGAACGGGGCGGTTTTATTGAATTACTGCCGCTACGTCAGCGCCGCCGAGAAGGGCGGCCAATGGGTGAGCAGCGTGACGAACGTGGCAGATGGCGGCGCCTTTGAGATCCGCTCGAAAGCCGTGGTGAATGCGACTGGTCCGTGGGCGGACGGGTTGCCGCACAGCCGGGTGAAACTGCGCGCGACCAAAGGGATTCACCTTGTGGTGGACCGCGAGCGGGTGCCCGTGCCGGACACCGTTGTGATGAGCGAGGGCAAGCGGATTCTGTTCGCCATTCCCTGGGGCAAGCGAACCATTCTTGGAACGACCGACACGGATTACAACGGCCGGCCCGAGGATGTGCAAACGGACGCCGGGGATATCGCTTATGTGCTCAAAGTGACCAACCTGTTCTTCCCGAAAGCTAATCTTGCGCAGAAAGACGTGATCAGCTTCTGGGCGGGGCTGCGGCCGCTGATTGCCAACCCGAACGGCAAGCCGTCGGACATCTCGCGCTCGCATGAAATCCGGAATCCCGAGCCGGGGTGGTGGGACGTGGCGGGCGGCAAACTGACCACGTACCGGCTGATGGCCGAGCAGGTGGTGGATCGCATAGTGCGCGAGAAGAATTTGAGCGCCCAGCGCTGCCGCACTGCGACGGAGCCGCTGTTGCCGCCCGAAGAAGTGCGGAAAGTCAGCTCGAATCTGCCGCCGGAATTCGACCGGGCAGCCGTGGAGCACTACGTGAAGAACGAGTGGGCCGCGCACCTGGACGACGTCATGCTGCGGCGCAGCAGTTGGCATTACTACCACCCCGACGCGGCGCAGAAAGCGGAGCAAGCCTGTAATTGGATGGCCGAGCTGCTCGGCTGGTCCAAAGAGCGGGTTGCGGCGGAATTGGCTCGGTACAAGAAGGAAACGTCGCTTTCGGGCAGTTAAGATCCGAGAGGCGAACACCGAACTTCCGGTGTCGAAGGCGAAAGCCGGGGGGAGCGGGTCTGGTTTTCGAAAGGGCCGGGCTGCCCGTTTCCTGTTTTTGCACCGGGCGCCCACCCGGTGTCTTTTGCCGGGGTGACGGGTGGTTTGTGATCGCCCGGGGAGTCGCTTCAAACAAGACTTCAAACAAAACCCGTTGAGCTTTGGCAGAATTTTTCTGAACTTTTCAGGGTTCCTCTTCACTTAAAGAAGAGAGGCCGGGTCCGCCGGCAAACGGGTGAGAGACCAAACGGCATTGCAGGGTCGGGAGAGAAGCGACCTCGAACTGATTGACGCCATCAATGGCGGAGACGACGGGGCCTTCGAGATGTTGTATTGGCGTTACCGGGATTGGGTTGTGGGCCTGGCGCTGCGGTTTACAGGCGACAGCGACACGGCGCTTGATGTGATGCAGGAGACTTTTCTGTATCTTCTGAGGAAGTTTCCAGGTTTCCGGCTGACCTGCCAGTTCAAGACCTTTCTATACACCCCTGTTCGCAACCTTTCCATCGCGGCCCGTGAAAAAGCGAAGCGCTGCCAGGGGACCGGGGACGAAATTGGCGACTCGGTTCCGGATGCCGCTGTGCCGCCCGGTGACGAATCGGTTGAGGAACTGCGTCAGGTGCTTGCGGGTCTGCCGGAGGAGCAGCGGGAGGTGATTCTTTTACGTTTCGTTGACGACCTGAGCCTTGCCGAGATTGCGGAGGCCATGGAGATACCGCTGGGCACGGTGAAAAGCCGGCTGCACAACGCGTTGGAGACATTGCGCAACGACGGGCGCACCCGGGAGTTTTTCGGGAAATGAACCTTTTAAGCGGCTGCCACACTTAAATTGATGAACGATGCAACTTCCCGGCGACAAATGTAAAGAGCACGACGAAGCCCTTCGGGCGCCTGAGAGACTGGTCGGGGCGTTGAAGCGGCTTCCGCGGGAGAGAGTTTTCGTTCCGCGAACAGTGGACGATGCCGTGCTGGCGGCCGCGCGCAGACAACTCCGGCCCGAGGCGAAAAGCGGGCGGGGTTGGTGGCGGCTTGTGCCATGGGCTGTGGGGGGCGCCGCGGCAGTGATTATTGGCCTGATCACACTTCAGCCGGGACGCGACACGCCGCACGATCCGGTGGCGGCCCGGCTGGAGGATCTGAACAACGATGGTGTCCTGGATGTCCTGGATGCCTTTGCCCTGGCGCGAGAGATTGAAGTGGGGGTAAGCCGTTCTGATTCGAGAGACATGAACGGAGATGGGCGGACGGATCGGGCGGATGTGGAGTTCCTGCTTGCGAAGGCCGTGCGACTCGAGAAAGGCGGACGCTCATGACACGGAATCCAGGTTTTGCATCATTTGGAATAGTTGCCGCTTTGAGCCTATTGCTGCCGGCGGGGCTTTCGGCGCAACAACCGGCTGCTGAGGAAGGCCGTGGTCGCTTTGCCGCGATCGATTTGTTTGTTGATTCCGGAAAGACCCCGCTGGCTGCCTACCAGGTTGAGTTTATGGCTACGAATGGCGTTGTCCAAATCGCCGGGATCGAGGGTGGCGAGGCTGCGGCCTTCAAGGAGCCGCCCGCTTACGATCCGAAAGCCATGCAGAGAGACCGCGTGGTTCTTGCCGGCTTCAGCACGAGTAAGGATGCGGCACTGCCATCGGGGATCGTGCGGATTGCCACGGTGCATATCCGGGTGAGCAGAGACCGGGCGCCCGGTTTTGAGTTGCGGCTGCATGCGGCCGCGGATTCGACGGGGCGGAGAATCGCGGCGAAAGCAACCTATGCGGAAAGGGAGAGACCATGAATCAAAATGAAATCCTGAGAACCAGGGCGATGCAATGGCTGGTGTTTTCGCTTGCCGCAGTCCTGCTGCTGAGCGGTTGCAGCACGAACACGAGCGAGCACGTGACCGGTTTGCCCGGGATTCAACGGGCGCCGAGTGGCGGCGGCGGCGGCGGTGGGGGCATCGCCATGCCTGCGCCAATGCGATCCCACCTGTGGGCGCCAATGCCATCTTACGGCGGCGGTTTCAGGGGAGGATTGGGCGAGGACAGCAAGGGGCGGGCGGCTGGGGCGGTCGAGCGCGCCCTGACGGGTTCCGAGGAGTTATGGGTGATCGCGAAAGTGCAGAGAGCCGGGCCGGCTGCAAGCGACGAACCGGGGTCGGGCAGCCTGATGGCCGAAGTGGAGGGCAAACACGTCCCGATGCCCCTGAAGCACACGGAGGTGAAGGCAACCGTGAGCGGGTATATCGGCACGGTTGATGTGCGCCAGGAATTTCACAATCCGTATTCAGGGAAGATTGAGGCGGTGTATGTGTTTCCGCTGCCGCACAACGCGGCTGTGGGCGAGTTTATCATGACGATTGGAGAGCGCCGGATCCGCGGGATCGTTCGCGAGCGGAAGGAAGCCGAGCGGGTATATCGCGAAGCCCGGAGCCAGGGCTATGTTGCCTCCCTGCTCACCGAGGAGCGTCCGAACGTGTTCAAGCAGTCTGTCGCGAACATCGAGCCCGGGAAGCAGATTGACGTGGCGATTCGTTATTACAACACCCTCGATTATACGGATGGTTGGTATGAGTTTGTTTTTCCGATGGTGGTGGGTCCGCGGTTTAATCCGTCCGGCGTTCGTGATGGCGTTGGGGCTGTGCCGCGCGGCAAGTCCGGGCGGTCGGGACAGGCCACAGAGGTTCCCTACCTGGCTCCGGGAGAGTATTCGTCGCACGATACTGCCCTGGCGCTCGAGGTGGATGCCGGGGTGGCCATCGAGGAATTCGAGTGCCGGACGCACAAAATTTCCACGAAAACGACATCTCCCGGGCGGATCTCGGTGGCCCTTGCCGATGGCGGCTCCCTGCCGAACAAAGATTTCGTTTTTCGCTATCGCGTGGCCGGCGGGGAGATGAAGTCCGCCTTCATGACGCACCGGGACGATCGGGGCGGGTACTTTACCCTGATGCTGTATCCGCCGAAGGAGCCGTTGCGGCTTGCGCGACAGCCGCTCGAGCTGGTGTTTGTTTTGGATTGCTCGGGCAGCATGAACGGGGCGCCGCTGCGGGAGGCCAAAGCCGCGATTGAGCAGGGATTGAAACTGCTCCAGCCGGGAGACTCGTTCCAACTGATAAACTTTTCGATGTCCGCGTCGCAGCTTGGGGAGCGGCCGATCGAGGCGAGCCCGGAGAATATCGAGGCCGGCCTGCGCCACCTGCGTTCCCTGGAAGCGGGAGGAGGCACCATGATGATCAGGGGCATCGAGGCGGCGCTGGATTTTCCGCATGACCCGGAACGGCTGCGGTTTGTTTGTTTCCTGACGGACGGCTACATCGGCAACGAGACGGAGATCCTGCGCGCCATTCATCAACGTTTAGGGGCCTCGCGCATCTTCAGTTTCGGAATCGGGTCGTCGGTGAACCGATTTTTGCTCGATGAAATGGCGAAAGCGGGGCGCGGCGCGGTGGCGTATCTGGGGGTCAAGGACAGCGCCCCGGAGATCATGAAAGACTTCTTCACACGCATCAGCCAGCCCGCGATGACCGACGTAAGCGTGGATTGGGGCGGGCTTGAAGTCTCGGAAGTTTTCCCGTCCGCCGTGCCGGACGTGTTTGTCGGGCGGCCGGTGGTATTGGCAGGACGGTTCCGGGGAAGCGCTGGAACCAACATTCGCGTGAACGGCAAGGCCGGGGGAAAAGCCGTTCAGATAGAGATTCCTGTCCTGGCCGGTGGCAGCGAGCAACCGGCGCTCGCCAACGTGTGGGCGCGAATGAAGATATCGAGCCTCAGCACCGAGTTCATTCGCCGCCCGGATCGCGAGTTGCCGGAGGCCATCAAGCAGGTGGCTCTGGATTATGGGTTGCTGACCTCATTCACGGCATTTGTGGCGGTGGACTCGACCCGCCGCACGGAGGGGAGCGAGGGCACAACCGTGCCGGTGGCGGTTCCGGTTCCTGAAGGGGTGAAGTATGAGACCACAGTGACGGATACGGAGGGTGGAGAACCCGGCAACTGAGGCCATTCATTGGTCATTGAGAATTGAAGATTTGTTATTGGTGATTGCGCGTTGCTGACTCGGCGCCCGGGTGCGGTAAACAAGAGGCATTCATCATCTCGACAGGGGGAAAGCGGGACCCTGCCCGCCAACTGCCATTGTCTAATATGCCGGTGCGGTTGTGCCATCCGGTTTTTGCTGGTAAGGCAGCCAGACCAGGGCGACGAGGCGGATCTGGATGTCGGTTTTTTTCGGGTGCACATCAACTGTCTCGATTTCGCGGGAGCGGGCATCGAGGGCTGCGACGGCGGCCGCGGCTTCCTCGTGGAACTGCGCGTCGAGATCCGCGAGCTGTTTCTCGAGGGCTTCGATTGTTTCCTCGGCGCGCTCGACATCCCCTGCCTGGCCCATGGAACGGCCGGCGCTGCGGACTGTGGAAGCGGCGCGTCCGAGAGTGCCCGCGGAAACTGCTTTTCTGCCGAGGAAGGCGCCCAGCAGGGTGGAGCCGAAGGAAACGACGGTGTCCATTTTGGCCCGGCGTGCCTGTGAAGCCTCGCGCTCTCTCGCCGCCTGGGCGCGGCGGATGCGCTCCTGGAGCGTGGCGAGTTTAGGCGCGTACTTAAGCCGCAGTTTTTCGCTGAGAGCGTCCCGCTGCTCCCGCAACTCCTGTTGCACGCGGATCATGAAGTCCCGCTGGTCTTCGCCGGGTCCGGACACCAGGCCCGTCGCCGGGCATTTCTGCAGAGAAACGGTTCTGGAGCTGTAAATCCACGCGGCAAATTCTTTGGACCACTTGTCGTAATTCTTCACCTGGCTGGCGGCTGGAACGCAGGCCGAATACTCCGCCTCGACCGGAGTTTTTTCGAGGTCCCGGATTTCGAGGGCCAACTCCTCGGCGGCGGCCCAATCCACGGGCACAGGTCCGTCGGTGATGTCGGTGATGGTGACGACTTCCTGCTGTGTATCCACCTTGAGCTTGGCGTCGGAATAGCGGACCAGGGCGGCGCCCAGGAGGCGCGGGACGTACACGAAAGGCCCGCGATTGGCGCGCGCCGGGGCAAAGAATTGCGGCACTTCCGGCGGGAGGACGGGCCGCGAGGCCGTGCGGCCGCCGGAATCGGATGAAGCGCGCGGGACCGGCGCGGCGGGGGCCGGAGCGGGGGCTGTCCCGGGCCGGGCGCCGGACATTAGCGATTTGATTTGCGCGCGGTTGAGCGGTCCGCGCAGGTAGGACATGGCCCAGCGGGATTCGATGAGGTCATAGCCTTCGTCATGCACGCTGTGCAAAAGGAAGACGCGGCTGCCGAGGCCTGCCAGGGTGCGTTCGACCGCTCCGCGATCGAATGCGGCGCCGCGCCCGAGCATGGCGCCTTCGAGTCCGTCAATAACGCGGGCCTTGTCGCGATCTGTCTGCAAACGTCCGATGAACCAGGTGCCGATGTTTGCGAGGCCCTTGTAATCGAGATCCACGGGATTCTGGGTGGCGAGGACGACGCCCATGCCGAACGCGCGGCCCTGCTTGAGCAATGAGAGCAGGGGCTTTTTGGAGGGCGGGTTGGCCACCGGGGGGAAGTAGCCGAAGATTTCGTCCATGTAGAGCAGGGCGCGCAGGCTGTTGGTGCCTGATTGTGCGCGCATCCACCCCAGCATCTGGTTGAGGAGCAGCGTGACGAAGAACATTCGTTCGGAATCGCCCAGGTGCGCGATGGACAGGATTGCCACGCGCGGTTTGCCCTCGGCCGTGTAAAGGAGCCTGCTGATGTCGAGCGGTTCGCCCTGCATCCATGCGGCGAAGTTCGGCGAGGCCAGGAGATTGTTCAATCGCATCGCCAGCGTGAAGCGGTCTTTGGCGGGATAGAAGCTTTCGAGGTCCAAGACTCCCAGTTTGGTCATTGGCGGCTGCTGGATTTCCTGGATGAGTCCGGCGAGATCGAGGTCCCGGCCTCCGGCCCAGGCATTTTGGAGCAGGTTGCAGATCAGAATGCTTTCGCGGCTGTTCACGGGGTCGGCATCCACGCCGACGAGTCCGAGCAGGCCCGCTGCGGTGGAGCCGACGCGATCGCTGAGCAGCTCCATGTCTTCGAGGATCTCGGGCGGCGGCTTGGCGAACGAGCTGAGCAGGGACAAGGGCGCCCCGGTTGAGCTGCCGGGTGTATAAATTGCGAACTCGCAGGCCTCGCGCAAACGGGCGATTCGCTGGCCGTCCTGGTCCCATGCGGCGAGACCTTTGCGCCATTTATCAGCCTCGCGCGCGGCGAACTCGGTGGTTGAGACGCCCTGCTTGCGGGCATCCTCCTCGTTGACCCACGGCTCGAAGTCCGCCGGTTGCAGCCCGGGAAAGGTCAGCATTAGATTTCCGAGATCGCCTTTGGGATCGATCAGGATGGCCGGGATGCCATCAATGGCGGCTTCCTCGATGATGTCGAAACAAAGGCCGGTCTTGCCGCTGCCGGTCATGCCCACGACGAGACCGTGTGTGACCAGAGTTTTGGACTCGAGCAGAACAAGCTCTTTTTTTCCCTGTTTGAGTTCCGGATCGTAATAGCGTCCGAGATAGAAAACCCCCAGCTTCTCGTAGTCGTTCATGGCGAGAAAGAATGTGCATGAGCGGCATTCGTTGCGCAACCCCGGTTCGAAGGGGGGCGGCAGAGGGTGTGTGCGCGGCAACGGCGCGTGGAGGGCCTCGACCCGATCCCACAGGAGTTCAGGCAACTTTCTTCGGCACTTTGCGCCGGCGGGCTTTGATGCGCGGGGCATCACCCCAAAGCGTCTCGAGATCGTATCGGTCCCGGACATCGGTGCGCATGACGTGCACGATCACGTCGAAAAAATCGAGCACGACCCATCCGGTTGACCATGCGCCGTCCCGCGCGCGGGGAATGATCTCGTGCTCCTCTTCAAGTTTGTCCGAGATTTCATCAACGATGGCGCGCAGGTGAGGCTCGCTGGTGCCGGAGGCGATCACGAAGTAGTCCGTGACCGAGGATAATTCCTTCACGTCGAGAATGACGATGTCTTCCGCCTTTCTGTTATCCGCCAATTCCCTGCAGAGCAGGGCCAGTTTTTTAGAATCCATCCGTGGAGCAACGTGCCTCATGAATCGCTAGAGATAAAGTCCATTATTGCGGATGATTTCGGGAACCCCGGGGGGCAGCAGATCCTCGACGGCCAGGCCCGCCCGCACCCGGTCGCGGATTTCCGAGGACGAGACCCCGAGCGGGAAGCCCTTGAGGAAACGGAGTTTAAAGCCTGCGGCGCGCGCCTTTTCGGCCCCGGCAGCGGTGGCAGCATTCCCGGCCTGCCCGGCGCCGGCCATCAGGGGGCGGGGTATGACGACAAACTCGGCGAGCCGGGCGAGTTCTGCTGGTTCACGCCACTCGATCAGTTGCGCCACGTTATCTTCGCCGACCAGGTAACAAAGCCGGATTTCCGGGAACTTCTTTCTGTAGTCCCTTAAAGTATCGACCGTGTAGGAGACGCCCCCGCGGGAGATTTCCTGCTCATCAATGGCGGTCCATGTCCTGCCGGCCAGGGCGGTCCGGAGCATTTGCAGCCGGGCCGCCGGTGGCGCCGGCTGCGAGGCCAGCTTAAAGGGGGATCTGGCGGCGGGGATGAAGATGACCTGCTCGACATCGAGCTCCTCGCGTGCCGCGCGGGCCACGAGCAGGTGGCCCGTGTGAACGGGATCAAAAGAACCGCCGAACAGGCAAGCGCTCTTCATGGTTTAACAGCAGCGGTTGGGCCGGCTGTAGCGATCCTCGAGGACACGGGCGTAAACCGCGCCGGGGGCCTTATCCGCAGCGGCGGGAACGCACGCGTGAGACTCGCAGCACGGTTGTGCCTGGGCCTGGACCTGCGCGCGCTCGACCTGAGCCTGGCCGCACAGTTCACGCGCGAGCGCAAACCCGAGGGCGATGAGCGTGCCGAGCCGGAAACTCCGCCCCTCGCGGACCGCATAGTCCGGCAGCCAGGTTGGCGGTGTTTCGTGAAGAAGGGGCGGCCTGGCGCCGCGCAAGAGCATGACCCATTCGCGCACGCTGAATGCAAGAATGATAAGAATGAGCACGAGGAATGTGCCCGCAACGACCGCGTCCAGGACATTGTTGAAATGCAGCATCCGGTTCGCGCGGACGGCTTTTGTTGTTTGTTCGATCGCGGCGGCATCGCCGGATTTTGCGGCCAGCTCGGCGGCAGCCTGCAGGGCCGGCAGTTTTTTGTTCAAAGAATCGGCCTGTGAGAGGAACCCGATGAGCGGATCCGGATGCCAGATTTTCTGAACGCCGGCGGTCATTGTGACTGCCAGCAGCCAGATCAGGGGCAGCACGACGATGAGTGCCAGCGCGGGCCGTTTGCGCGGAGAAGAGGGCGACGTTTGAGCGGGTCCGCTTGTGTGCGCGGGCAGGTTCATTTTAAGAATGATGGTTGTTGCCAGGCAAAGGGCGATTGCGGCGAGCATCTGGTTGGCAACGCCGAAGAGGGGCCAGAGAGAGTTGACGCCGCCGAGGGGGTCGCGCACACCCTGGATGAGGAAATAGCCCCAACCGCTAACCATCAGCACGCTTGCGACCACGTTGGCAGAAACGGAACGCGTATCGCCGAGGGGCTTCCAGACTTGCCCAAGCACATCCTGGAGAATGTAGCGTCCGACCCGGGTGCCGGCGTCAATGGTGGTCAGGATAAAGAGCGCTTCGAACATGATGGCGAAGTGGTACCAGAGATCGAGGCCATGGCCACTGACGACGGAGGAGAAGATGTGGGCCATGCCGACCGCCAGCGTTGCGGCGCCCCCGGTGCGGCCGAACAGGGACTTTTCCCCAACCTGCACGGCGAGCTGGTCCATATGCTCGACGGATGCCGGAAAGCCGAGCGCGGTTGTTTTGGCCACGACGGCTTCGGGGTCGCCCTTCATATTCATGCTCAGGTACGTTCCCGGTTCGAGAGTGCATGCGGCGATGATGGCCATGATGGCGACCATGGATTCGAGGCACATTGCTCCGTAACCGATCGGGCGGGCGTAACTTTCACGGGTGACCATTTTGGGCGTGGTGCCGCTTGCGATGAGCGTGTGGAAGCCCGAAATCGCGCCGCACGCAATGGTAATGAAGCAGAACGGGAAGACCTTTCCGGCCACAACGGGGCCTGAGCCGTCAATAAACCGGGTAATGGCGGGCATTTGCAGGTCCGGCAGGAGGAAGAAGATGCCGATGGCCAGGGCGAAGATCGTGCCGAGCTTCATGAACGTGCTCAAGTAATCCCGCGGGGCGAGCAGCAGCCAGACTGGCAGGATGCTGGCGGCCAGGCCGTAAATAATGATACACCAGGCCAGGCTGATATCCTTCAGGCCGAGCGCTACCGACCATGTGGGGCTTTCATAAACCAGCTTGCCGCCCCAGACCGCCAGCAGCAGGAGAATCACCCCGATGGCGGAAGCCTCCATGACCTTGCCGACGCGGAGAAAGCGCAGGTAGCCGCCCATGAACATTGCGATCGGAATGGTCGCGCCGACGGTGAACACGCCCCAGGGACTTTCCGCGAGCGCCTTGACCACGACCAGCGCCAGGACGGCCAGAAGAATCACCATGATGGCCAGAATTGCGGCCAGCGCGAAGTAGCCGGCGACCGTGTTGAGCTCCTCCTTCACCATCTGCCCGAGGCTTTTGCCATCGCGCCGCAGAGACGCGAACAGGATGATAAAGTCCTGAACGGCGCCGCCGAGCACCACACCCAACAGAATCCAGAGCGTGCCGGGGAGGTAGCCAAACTGGGCGGCGAGGACGGGTCCGACGAGCGGGCCGGGACCGGAGATGGCGGCAAAGTGGTGACCGAACACAATCCACTTGTTCGTCTTTACGAAATCCTTGCCGTCGTCGTGAACCTCGCAGGGAGTGGCGCGGCGGTCGTCCAGCATGAGAATCCGGGCCGCGATCCACTTGGAATAAAACCGGTAACCGATCGCGTAAGTGCAGAGCGCGGCAATCAGGATATAGACCGAGTTCAAATGTTCCCCACGGCTGAACGCAATCGTGGCGTAAGCCCACGCACCCAACACGGAAAGAAGCGTCCAGATCAAAACGGCGGTCAGTTTTTTCACGTCTCGTCAAATCTGACGAATGTTGAATGGCCATGCAATCCCGATTTGCCTCGCGCGCCGCGTTTGCGGCTTGTGATGGGCGGATTCCGCTTCTTCTGGCGGGGGGGAGTGCGAGGGATTACTCGCCGCGGCGTTTCAGAGTGATGGCGTGTTCGGTGGCGTCCGCCGGGAGAGAAATTCCCCTGACGGAAACATACCCGTCCGCAGCGAACCAGTAACACGCCGGCTCGGCGGGAGCGGAGTTCCACTCGAAGCGCCCGGAATCATCCGTCCGGCCCTTCCAATCGAACTGTGTTTGGATCTGTTTTTCAAAATTCATATCTGTGCGCACGAGCGCGTTTGCCACCGGATTTCCGGACGTGTCGCGCACGACGCCTCGAAGGATATTGCCGGGCGCCATTACGATCTGAACATTGTTGGTGGGCGTTTCGAGCCGGGCCGTGACGATTCGGGAGGCGAAGCCTTCCGCCTGGACCGCCAGGTCCGCTTGGAAAGGGCTTGGGTTTGCGATGGCGGCCTGAACACTCGCCATCTTTCGGGTGGTATCCTCCACAGCTTTGCGAAGCACATCCCTCATCGTCCCGAGGTTTCCCGTGGAGGCGCGGGACGAAGATGTGGAATCCGGGTTTGCCAGGCTCTCCTCGATCTCTGCCAGGCGCTGCTCGACGGCACGCCGGGAATTTTCGAGTTGTGAGAGGTTTTCCTTATCGGGCGAAGAGGCGGGAGCCGGCCCGCGGATCAAATACGCGGCGGCAGCGTTCGTAACAACCTGACGGGATGTGAAGGTATAAACTGAATCTCCATAAGGCGAAACGCCGGGGAGGACGAATTGGCCCGTGTTATCGGTTTGCGCGGATTTGCGCTCACCCGAGTTCCAGTTCAAGGTCCGAACGCGGGCTTCTGCGAGCGGCCGGCCTTGAGCATCCGTGACCTGTCCAATAATCGTAAATCCGCGATCAATCACCAGGAGCAGCCTGGTGAGTTCAACCCGGGAA
>CAYNZC010000110.1:0-13751 GCA_964401575.1 uncultured Verrucomicrobiota bacterium | reverse complement strand
CTCAATGTAGCGCGCAGCACCGTCAATGTCGGTCGGCGTAAGAAACGGAAACGCGTCGCCGAAAAGTTCAGGTTGGGAGCTTGGTGGCGTCTTTCCTGTTACGACTCGGCCCAAACTACCGATGCGAACTGGACGGAGTTCAACCATCGTCACGCCTCCAGAATTTCCGCCACGTTGCTGGCGCTGGCTCGTTCGAGGTCGGTGCATTGGATTTTCCCCAGCGAATATTTCATTTCTTCCCTTCCCTCTTGCGCTTGGGCGTTGGCGGCAATTGCTTGATGGCCTCTTCAAAATCCTTCTCAACCTGGGAAGGAACGGCGAGTTCGCGCTGGCGGAACCTCTCGTACTCTATTGCCGCTTTCTGCAAAGCCTGCTCATGGGAAATCCTTCCCACGTGGGTGAGTAGGTCGCGTCCGCTGGCCTTGAGGAAGTCATCCAGCTTTGCGATCCAGTCTCGCATGGTCATCGCCCGCCGTTCCAGGGCCTGGAGTTCCGCATAATCCAGATAGAGGCTCACGATGCGGTTGAGCACCTTCAATTCGTCCTCGGTGAGATAGTTCTTTGCGACCGCTGCGTCTTCTTTCCGCACCTGCGCGCCCGGACGGGTCGTGAGCATTCCCATGAACGGCTTGTCGGCGTCGGCGCGCTCGTAAATCAATTCCGCCGCCGTCCGGCCGTGCGTGGCCCAGTGCATCTTGTTCTGCACAGTGGCGAAGAATTGCTGGGAGGCATCCGCTCCCGGATCGTAGTCCACGCTCGTGGCATAGATCTCGAGCACCTTCTGGTAGAACCGCCGCTCGGAGGAGCGGATGTCCCGAATGCGTTCCAGCAGTTCGTCGAAATAGTCCTTGTGTCCCTTGCCGGGGGGATTCTTCAGGCGCTCGTCGTCCATCGTGAATCCCTTGACGAGGTATTCCTTGAGCCGGGCCGTGACCCACTGCCGGAACTGCGTGCCGCGCTGGGACTTCACGCGGTAGCCCACGGAGATGATGGCATCCAGGTTGTAGAACTCGATTTCCCGGGCGACGTCCCGCGTCCCCTCGCGGCGAACTATCCGGAATTTCCGGATAGTTGCGTCTCGGGGCAACTCTCCCTCCTCGTAGATGTTGACCAGGTGTTCGTTGATCGTCCGAACATCCTTCTGGAACAACTCCGCCATTAACGCCTGCGTCAGCCAGACATTCTCATTCTCAAACCGGCACTGGATGCGTGTCTGGCCGTCCGGCGTTCGGTAGAGGATCAATTGGGATTGAGGGGCCTCGCTCATGCTTCAAGAATCTCCGCGACGTTCTTCGCGATGGTGGCTTCCAGCTCCCGCGCCTGGGCGTTCAAGGTATCGAGTTCTTCGTTCAGGCTCTCAAGTTTTTCTTTAAAGTCCTCGTCGCTTACGGTTTCGCCCGGTGCGACGCCAACGTAGCGTCCGGGATTGAGTGACCAGCCTTGTGCTTCAATTGCCTTGAGCGTGGCGGCGTTACACAGCCCCGCCACGTCGGCGTATTTGGGCTTCTTGCCGAAGACTTCCTTGAGCTTCGCCTCGGCTTCCTCACCGCCGAGGGTGAAGTCTGGCTCTTCGCCACGGTAGAGGCGTACCATATTGGCAATAAATCCAATCTGCGCGGGCGTCCATTCGCGGTGCGCACGGTCCACCTGCCGATAAATGTGCCGGGCGTCGAGAAACAAAACCGTGTCAGCGCGTGGCGTGTTGGACTTGTTCTTGTCCAGAAACCAGAGGGTGCATGGAAGCGTGACCGTGTAGAACATGTTCGGGCCGACGGCGACCATCACGTCCACGGCGCGGTCTTGGATGAGTTGCTTTCGGATTTCCTGCTCGGAACTGCGAGCGTCGGAGGCGGAGTTGGCCATCACGAATCCGGCGCGACCGCCGGAATTGCCGCCCGCTCCATTTTTCAGCGATGAATAGAAAAGCTGAATCCAGAGGTAGTTCGCATTGTCAGTGCGCGGCAGGCCAAAGGGGAATCGGCGGCCCGGCCCAACTGAGTCCTTCAGCCGTTCCTTGTCCACTGCGTTGACATTGAACGGCGGATTGGCGAGGACGAAATCGAAACGGCCAACGGCCTCGTGCGGGTCGTCGTAGTAGCTGTTCACCTGACCGCCGTGCCGGATGTCGCCTTCGAGTCCATGCACCGCGAGGTTCATCCGGCAGAGCCGTCCGGTTTCATCGGTTTTCTCGACGCCGTGGATGGAAAGCTCGGACGAGGGGTTCTTCTTGTGCTCGGACACGAACCGAGCCGACTGGACGAACATGCCGCCCGAGCCGCACGCCGGGTCAAGAATCCGCCCGTGATACGGTTCGATGACTTCTGTGAGCAATCGGACGATAGATGAGGGCGTGTAAAACTCGCCGCCGCCTTGGCCTTCCGTCATGGCGAATTCGCCGAGGAAGTATTCATAGATGCGCCCGAAGGCGTCGTAGTCGAGGGTGGCGGGAATCTCGGAGATTTTCTTCAGTATTTCCTTGAGGAGCGTGCTGGTAAACAGGTTGTAGGTCTTGGGGAGGACACCGGCGAGTTGCGGGTTGTGTTTCTCGATGTCGCGCATTGCTTCGTTGACCTTTGCACCGATGTCCGCCGCTTCTGGCAGATTGAGCAGAAAATCGAATCGCGTGTTTGGGGCGAGGTAGAGAACGCCGTCTGCGTGATACGCGCCGGGTTCATCCACTCGCGAACCGCGCCGTGACGATGCACCGGCCTTTTCCAAAACTGCCCGTTGCTTGCCGAAGCGGACTTCGGCGAATCGGAGGAAGATAAGGCCGAGGACCGGCTGGGAGTATTGAGCGGCACTCAGCCCACTGTTGGCACGGAACTGGTCGGCGGCATCCCAAAGGCGCTTTTCCAGCGTGTCGGTGGCAGAGTCCTTTCCTGATGGGGCAATCCAGTGCATACGATTCTCTCTTATCCGAAGCCAGCGTGGTCAGTGTGACCGTCAAAACGCACTTCCTTGGGGTTGAGCGGATTCCCTCCGCTGAACTCCAGTTCTTTGTCTATGAAGACCCACGAGAATGCTTCATTCGTCATTGGACCGGCATCGCGGGGGATTAGACAAAATCTTCAGCTTCGGCGCAAACCGAAACCCAACAACCGAAACCCAAATCCGCTCGCCGTTACTCTCCGTGGTGTTGAAGCGCAGACGCCGAACTGAGGGTGGGGGATCCCGAAACCGTGAACGAACCACGATTCTGTTCTGACCCAACAGCGCTGGAGCCTCAGTTCCTCGCCCTTGTTCTGGTTTTTGTTCTGGTTCCTCCTTCGTCCCGCGGACTTCCGCCTTCGTTCCTCGAACTACGGCGGACAAGTCGGCGGACGGGTTCCAGCTTGATTCTACCGTAAAGAAGAAAGGCCGCTTAAAGATGCCGTTTCAGGAAAGCGCGACCAGAGCCGCTCTTTAGATAACGCTCGAACTCCAGCGCCCGTTCCTTGCTCCGAAAGGCGGTTGCGGAACGGATTTGCCAGGGAGTGAACTTCGAGGTATGTGGAACCTGACCCGAATTATGCAGGTTCAAGCGTTGCTTCAGATCCTGCGTCTGGCCGGTGTAAATTTCGCCAGATTTCGACAGCGATTCGAGAGTGTAAACGTAATGATAGCCATTCATCGGACCTCCTGATTTGAAAGCTGACGTTCCTTCGGCTTGCGAACTACATCGAACAACCCGGCCCTCCTTCGTCCCGCGGTCGGGACTACGGCGGGCAGCCTTCGCTCTCCGCTTCGAAAAGCTGGCCCGCCAGCCGTAGCTCGAAGGGAAGCGGAGAGCGAAGGCTGGTACGCGAGACGGGGGTCGAACCCATAACCTTCGGCTCCGGAGGCCGACGCTCTATCCAATTGAGCTACTCGCGCACGTATCTGCAATGATATGAGAAGTTGATGCAAAGGGCAACTTCGTTTCAGAAGGCTTTGTTTCAGAAGGCGTTCTGGAAGGCGCTGTTTGATGGCCTGTTATTTTCAAGTGACTTCGAGCGGGGGAAAATGCACATTCCATGGACAGGCATGAAAGGAACTTCTCCAGTCTCGCGCAGCGGACGTTTTAGGTCGGGGCCGGCGGCTGATGTGGCCCAGTACACGGAGTCCATCTCGTTTGATTACCGGATGTGGCGCCAGGACATCCGGGGCTCGAAGGCGCATGCGGCGATGCTGCGAAAGATCGGCATTCTCAGCGCTGCCGAGCTGAAGAGCATTGAGAATGGGCTGGACGAGATTGCGGCGGAGATCGGGGAGGGCCGGTTTGCCTGGAGCGAGGCGCTCGAAGATGTGCATATGAACATCGAGGCTGAGCTGACGCGCCGAGTGCCTGCCGGAGCGAAGCTGCACACCGGCCGTTCGCGGAACGACCAGGTGGCGCTGGACTTGCGGCTGTGGATGCGGGACGAGATGGACGAGCTTGTTCCGGAAATCATGGCGCTGCAAAAGGCCCTGGTAAACCTCGCGGAGCGCGAAAGGGATGTTGTCCTGCCCGGCTACACGCACATGCAACGGGCGCAACCGGTCTATCTTGCCCATCACCTGCTGGCGTATGTGGAGATGTTCGCGCGGGACGCGGACCGGGTGCGGGATTGCCGGGAACGAGTGAATGTCTGCCCGCTTGGGGCCGGGGCCCTTGCCGGGTCCACGCTGCCGCTCGACCGGGAGTTTGTTGCGAAGCGGCTGGGGTTTGTTGACGCCCGGGGGGGCGCGCGGGTTGCCGCGAACTCGATGGATGCGGTGAGCGATCGCGACTTTGCGGTGGAATTTTGCGCGGCGGCGGCGCTTATTGCGGTGCACCTCTCGCGTCTCTCCGAGGATCTTGTGCTTTGGGCGGGCGCGGAGTTCAACTTTGTCGGCATTTCGGATGCGTACACGACGGGCTCGTCGTTGATGCCGCAGAAGAAGAACCCGGACGTAGCGGAACTGACGCGTGGGAAATCGGCGCGGGTGATCGGGAATTTGACATCGCTTCTGGTGCTGCTGAAGGGGCTGCCGATGACTTACAATCGCGATTTGCAGGAGGACAAGGAGCGGGTATTTGACACGATGGACACCGTTCGCCGCGCGGTGCGGATCAATGCGGCGATGCTGCGAAACGTGACGGTGAACAAAGCGGCATGCGCGCGCGCCGCGGCGGATCCGGCGCTGCTGGCGACGGATCTTGCGGATTACCTTGTGCGCAAGGGGGTGGCATTCCGCGAGGCGCACCATGCGGTGGGCAGCCTTGTGGCGGCTGCTGAGAAGGCGGGCAAGCCGCTGCCCGCACTGCCGATGGAGGCATTTAAGACGGCCCACTCCGCATTTGAGCGGGACGCGCTGGACATCTTCAACCTGGAAGCCGCCATGGCCCGGCGCGAATCTTTTGGGGCGCCCGGGACTGAGCAAGTGCGCCGCCAGCTTGCGGTCTGGAAAAAGCGACTGACTTGAGCCCGACCGGTTCAGGCGATCTGCTGGGCGGCATCCTGCGGGATGTCTCGCGCTCGTTTTATCTTACCTTGCGCGCCCTGCCGGGCAGGGTGCGGCGGCAGATCGGGGTGGCTTACCTTTTGGCGCGCACCACGGACACGATTGCGGATACAGAGATTGTGCCGGTGTCGCAACGGTTGGAGGTTCTGCGCGCGTTTCGCGAGCGCATTGGCGGCGCCACAGCCACGGGATTCGGTCTGGCCGGCCTGGCGGAGGGTCAAAGCTCGCGGGGTGAGCGCGTGTTGATCGAGCGCGCGGAAGACACTCTGCGGGTGCTGCAAACCTTCGATGCGCGAGACCGCCAGGAGATTGTTCGGGTGCTTGAGATCATTGTCTCCGGGCAGGAAGAGGACTTGCGGCGGTTCAACGGCGCCTCGGTGACGGACATTCGCGCCCTGGAGTCGGAAGGACAGTTGGACGAATACACCTACAGGGTGGCCGGGTGCGTGGGTGAATTCTGGACGCGGATGTGCCGGCGGCACGTGTTTCCGAAAGCGGCATTTGATGAAGAGGTTCAGATGGAGCGTGCCGTGCGTTTTGGCAAGGGGCTGCAACTGGTGAATGTTCTGCGTGACATTTCCGGGGATCTGCGCATGGGCCGCTGCTACATGCCTGCCAGCCAACTGGCCCGGGCCGGGCTTGGGCCGGCGGCGCTGCTGAACGCCGGCGCGATTGCGGGATTTCGTCCTGTTTGCAACGCGTGGATTGAGCGCGCCGAGGCGCACCTGCGCGAGGGCTGGCATTATACCAATGCGCTGCCCTTTGCGTGCGTTCGGGTCCGGCTGGCGTGCGCGTGGCCGCTCCTGATCGGGCTTGAAACGCTGAAGCTGCTGCGCACGGAAAACCTCCTGGACCCTGGCCGCAGGATCAAGGTGAGCCGCCACGCCGTCCGATCCATTATCCGGCGCACGATTGTTTATTATCCGTGGCCGGGCCGGTGGAAAAAGCTTGCCAGCGTATAAGTTTTTTGCGCAAGCGCGGCCTTCATAAGGAGCAGAAAATATTCATCCGGCGCGAACACTCACTTGTGCTGATGTTTCGGTGTGCCTAGAATCGTGGTCTTTGTAGTATATGCTTAATGCGATTGGAAATATGTTCGGCCGCAAGCCGGCCAGCCCGAAAAGCGGGCCGTTGATTCCTGAGCCTGCCCCGGTTGTTTCGAGCATCCGCAGAGGCCGGGCGGATAGCCATCCGACCTTTTCAAAAGTTTTCCGCTGGCGGATGCCGGACGGTCAAATGAACCCGCCGCAATCCGTGGAAATCGTTGGTTCCTTTACCCACTGGCAGAAACTGGCGCTGACCCGCGACAGCGCGCTGGATGCGTGGCACCTGACCGTTCACAACATTACCGCGCACCGGACGCATCACTACATGCTCCTGATTGACGGGAAGCCGACCTACGACCGAACGTGCGACGGGACCGCCGTTCCGCACGGGGCGGACGAAGAGCGCTACCAATTGCAGACCGAGCGCGGCCCGCGGATATTCATGCTATTCGCGCAGACGAAGTAGCGGGCGGTTTGATTCATCGAGAGTCTTTTCAACTTTCGGGTTTGGGGCGGGGGGTGTATATGAGTGCGCTAGCAATATGACATCGTTAATTCTTCCGCCGGAATACAAGCCGCAACTGGGAGTCCGGGAGACCGAGAGAGCCATCAAGGCGCTTAAAGATTTCTTCGAGCTGAACCTTTCGACGGAGTTAAACCTGAGCCGGGTGACCGCGCCGCTATTTGTTCAAACCGGCACGGGGATCAACGACGATCTGAACGGGGTTGAGAAAGCGGTGTCGTTTGAGGTGCGGGACATGCCGGGAGTGCGTGCCGAGATTGTGCATTCGCTGGCGAAGTGGAAACGGATGCAACTGGGCAAGCTGGGATTCCAGCCCGGGCATGGCCTCTACACGGATATGAACGCAATCCGGGCGGACGAGGTCCTGGACAACACGCACTCGCTGTATGTGGACCAGTGGGATTGGGAGCAGGTGATCAGCCCCGCCGAGAGGAACCTGGACTTTCTGAAGAAAACCGTTCGGCGGATCTACTCGATACTGAAGCGGGCGGAGCATTTCATTTGGGAGCGCTACGAGATCAAGCCCGAGCTGCCCGAAGATATTCATTTTATCCACGCCGAGGAATTGTTCCGGCGTTATCCCGGTGTGACGCCCAAGGAACGGGAAACCAGATTTTTGAAGGAGGCCGGCGCGGCGTTCATCATCGGCATTGGCGGGGATGTGGGCGACGGCACGATTCACGACGGGCGCGCGCCGGATTACGATGACTGGTCCACGCCCACATCGGCCCACTATAAAGGGCTCAATGGCGATTTGTTTGTTTGGAATCCGGTTTTGAACACGGCGCTCGAGCTGTCCTCGATGGGGATTCGAGTGGACCGGAAGACGCTGTTGCGGCAGTTGGAAATCCGCGGATGTCCGGACCGCGCGAACCTGATGTGGCACAAGATGCTGTTGAACGGCGAGATGCCATTATCCATTGGCGGAGGCATCGGCCAATCGCGGTTGTGCATGTATTTCCTGCGAAAGGCTCATGTGGGGGAGATCCAGGCGAGCCTCTGGCCCGAGGCGATGATTGCCCGGTGCAAGAAGGCGAATATTCCGTTGTTATAAAAGGCCCGGAGCGGGGTTCGTGTTTTCGGGGGACTCAGTAGCTTCTGACGATGTCTCCCGGCAGGACGTCTCCGGCGACGATGTCCGCCACGATGCTGTCATCGAGCTGCGGTCCGGTGATTTTGACTTCCCCGACCTTCAACCCGTTGCGGATGACATTCATGCGTTGTTCCAGGCGGGGCAGTTGTCCGATCGGGAAGACGATGACGATAAATCGGCCGATGGGGTTCACGCGCGCCACTTTCCCGGAGATAGCGTCAGCGAGGGTGACGACCGGCTTTTTAGGCGTGGGCGAGGCGGAACCAGCTTTCTGCGGGTGATTGCCTCCCTGAGTCTTGCAGCCCGAAAAAGGCATAACCACGAAAACCAGGGCCAGGCAGAAGATCCAAAAGCGCATGACGGTCAGGTTAACGGGCGCTGCCAGAGAGGCGAGCAAAAACACCCGGGGCTGCGACAGGCAGCCCATGCTGGAGTTTGGACATTCTTTGAAAGCAGACTCGATGAAAGCAGCGTGGCGGTGTTGGTCTCAGGCCCGGAGTCCCAACTACGGCGAGTGATCAGTGAAGGCCAATGCCCGGACCCGGTAAACAAGAGGTGTTCATCGCCTCGAAGCGGGCACAGGTCCGGAGGACCTGATGATCCTGTCTCAAGCCATGGCGCCCCTGCGGAGCTGGGCTGCTCTGCCCAACCATGCGCAACGGCATACGACCGTGACGTCGCCCGGCGCTGGCTGAGACGCTCCACCGGCTTTGCGGAGGCCGGATTGTTAGGGCAGGTTTGGTCTGTCCGCGTTATGCTGCCTCTGAAAGCAGAGTATGACAGTTACCGCCGGAAAGATGGAAACCGCCCAAAGAACTCCGAGCGGAAAAAGCAAATCTCGAAGACCTCCTTTGGCCTGCTCCCAATAACCGGGGGTGAACAGATACCACTCGCCGTAACGGCACGCCGCCCAGAAGAAGGATCCAAACACAAATAGAAACGCGCAAGA
This sequence comes from uncultured Verrucomicrobiota bacterium, assembly GCA_964401575.1. Lineage (GTDB taxonomy): Bacteria > Verrucomicrobiota > Verrucomicrobiia > Limisphaerales > UBA8199 > CAYNZC01. The sequence continues at coordinate 4,698 of CAYNZC010000110.1, read as the reverse complement.
AAAGGGAATGACAATAAGGCTGCCGAAGGAAGGGAGACTCTTGTGTTTGATCCAGAATCGAGAGATACCCACGGTTCCGACCACCGTAGCGACTGAGCAAAGCAAAGCCGGTGCGAGTATTCTCGACCGGGTGTCGGGGTTCACAACCATCACGATAATCGCGACGATCCATGCAATAATCGCAACGACAGCGACGTAACCGTCTTTCGACAGGGAGCGCATCATTGTGCTCGTGGATGAGCGCGAGCGGTGAGAGCCGGTTGGCAGAATGACGTCTGAACTGGAATGACTGAAAGACCGGCTCTTATCCGGGGAATGCTGTGGTTCAAAATCTACTCCCTCCTCCAACTCAGACTGTTAAGCTTGGAAACGGGAATCACTGAGCCGCCTTTTCCGTCGGCGGCAACCAGCAGGACGCACTGATCGCGAATCTGAATTTCCCGGCATGTTCTGCTCCCGGATGACTTGGTCGTTTCGGACAGCTGAACTTCATAGGAGACTTCGATGGGTCCTCTCACTACGTGATTATTGGAGCATCCACAAGCAGACACCAGCAGGGTCGCTGCCATCAAAAGGGACGCAACGCTCGCCTGCCGGCAGTCTAAGTTCGAATTTGGGCTTTTCATCTTCATGAAATTGCTTCTGTCGCCTGCCTGAGGCAAACAAAAATCTTCGGGTGATCAAACCATAAAAAGGCGGTCTCTCCAGCCCTCGCCAATAACGGGCAGGGCCCCCCCCGACTCCTATTGCTAATAGGGATAATCTCGACACGAGGTGCGGGTGTGGTTAAGCAGTATGGTTGTTATGACCGACGCACAATGGGCACAGGTACTGGAGGTCGTTGCCGGCAAGCCGCAGCGGCATCCGCCAATGGGCTTCATTATTGATTCGCCGTGGCTACCGAACTGGTTCGGAATCAAAATCCTGGACTACTTTACGAATGACGAGCTGTGGTTCCAGGCGAACAGGAAGGCCATTGAAACATTTCCCGAGGTGATTTTTCTGCCGGGATTCTGGTCCGAGTATGGCATGTGCACGGAACCTTCGCCCTTTGGCGTGAAGTGCGTTTTTTACGAGAACGAGTTTCCTTTTGCCGACAAGATCATCACAGATCCGGCGCAGATTGATTCCATAACCGAGCCGAATCCCGCGACGGACGGCCTGCTGCCATTTGTGCTGAACCGGCTGCGCCATGCGCGTCCGAAGATTGAGGGTTTGGGGCACAAGATCCGTTTTTCGGTCTCGCGGGGTCCGTTGAACGTGGCGAGTTTTCTGATGGGGACGACCGAGCTGATGATGGCGCTGAAGACCGATCCCGGCCCGTGCCATAAGCTGCTGCGAATCATCACGAATTACCTGAAGAAGTGGCATGACCTGCAGCGGGAAACGTTTCCGAGCATTGAGGGCATCTTCATGCTGGACGATATTGTCGGGTTTATTGGCGAAAAGGATTTCGTTGAGTTTGGCCTGCCGTATTTCAAGGAGCTTTACTCGGGCGATCACAGAGTGAAGTTCTTTCACAACGACGCCGAATGCGCCAAATCGATCAAGTATTACCCTGAGATGGGGGTGAACTTGTACAATCCGGGAATCTTCAACACATTGCAGCAACTGCGGGAGATGTCCGCGAACAAGCTGGCGATTCTTGGCAACATACCGCCGCGGGATGTGCTGGCCGGGGGAACGCCGGGAGAAGTGCGGGCCGCGGTGGCGAAGCTGCTGGCCGACACGCCGGACAGGGCCGGGCTGCTCCTGTCCTGTGCGGGCGGAATGCCGCCGGGTGTGACGACGGAGAACATCCGGGCGTTTATCGAAGCCGCCCGGGGTTGAGCCGGGCGGGCTTTCGGAACGGGTGGCTGGGCCGGATCAGTGCCCGAGCCATGTCACCATGGCATAGACGATCAGGATCAGGAGAATGATTCCGATGCCGAAGAAGATGTAGCCGAAGGACCGGGCGATGCCTTTCCATCGGAGCCATTCATCGCGAACCCGGAAATCATCCAGACGGCCTTCGGCGACGAGCCGGTCGTACCAGCGGCGCCGTTCGTGGAGCATTTCGTTTTTCGAGACGCGGCCCGAGAAGATAACCGTGTCCATGGGAAATTTTTCCAGCCGGAAATGAGTATTGAAGAAGTGGATTGAGAAAATGAAACCGGCAGCCAACAGGGCTTCGTCCGAGTGGACGATCAGGGCGACGTTGATGATCCAGCCGGGGAAGAATTGCGTGAACCATTCCGGGAACCACATGATAAGGCCGGAGAGGCCTATGATAAACACCCCCCAGAACACGGCGAAGTAATCGAATTTTTCCCAGTAGGTCCAGCGGTCAAATTGCGGGTGCGGTCCCTTGCCAAAGAACCACTTATTGTGGGCGACGAAGTCCCTCCAATCCTGGACGGTTGGGAGCATGGAATCCGGGCCGAAAAGCACGTTCATGATTTGTTTGCGGCTGATACGGCCGGTTTGTGGATCCCGCATTTTCCCGCGTCCGTGCCAGGCGCGGGCAGTCAGCGCAAACAGGTGCAGGCCGAAGTAGAGGAAAGTGACGAGGGCGCCGAACCGGTGGAGAGCGCGGGAAGTTTCGGGTCCGCCGATAAAGGCGAAGAGCGTTCTGGCCCATTCGGTGTAGTAAAACTTCAGCGGCATGCCCGTGATGACGAGCAGGAGGAAACTGGTGACCACCAGGAAATGCAGGAAGCGGTCGAATGGCGCGAATCGTGTGAACCACTCCCCGCCGGTTTGAGCGGCGATTTTTGATTCCCGGAAGGTCTTGCTGTCGTGGAGGTAGAGATAAATGGCGCGTGCGAACCACGCGATGGTGTGCAACCCGAAAAACGCGAACACACTCACCAGCAGAGCCGTCATGAAGACAAAAACCCCGTGCAGGACAGGGTTTGCGTTGCGGTCATGTGGATTTGCATGCGGATCGTAGGCGGCGAAGCCGGGGTTGGCATCCGGGTGACATTTCTGGCAGGTGGCGACGATGTTCTGCTTTGAGAGGTGCGACTCGGGATCTGAGGTTGGCAGGACATCATGGTGTCCGTGGCAGTCGTAGCACGCAGCGACGTCTGCGGCGTCGCTGGCCTTGCCGAGCGCCATGGCCTTGCCGTGGTAGGTCTCGCGGTAGCGGGCGAGCATTTCCTCGTGGCACTTGCCGCATCGCTGGTCGCTGGAGACTTTGAAATGGCCGCTGGCCGGAACCTCGACCTCGTGAGCGGTGTGGCAGTCTGTGCAGACCGGGCCGTTTTTGTCGCCCTTGGCGAGCAACTGCCCGTGAACGCTCTTCATGTAAGTTTCTTCGATGCCGTAGTGGCATTTTCCGCAGGTCTTGGCGACGTTGGCCTTGTTGATGGGGGCGTCGCGATCGACGGCGCGTTTGATGTCGTGGGCGCCGTGGCAGTCTGCGCAGGAAGGGGCGACGATGAGTCCCTGTTTGAGGAGCTTCATGCCGTGAATGCTGTCCATGTATTGATTCGCAGCCTCCGGGAAGTGCATCCGATATTCTTTCGTTAGTCCGGGGTTGCTGTGACAGGCGGCGCAGGTGCGCGGCTGGTTGAGCTTGAAAACGCGGGACTGGGGGTCTTTGACCGGTGGCATGTCGTGGGAGCCGTGGCAATCCCAGCAGGTGGCGGCGCCCGAGGCTCCGCGAGCGTGGCTGGCCCCGTGAATGCTCATGGAATAATCCTTTGCGGCCTTGTCATGAGTCGCGGCGGGTTCGTGACAGCCGGAGCAGGAGGGTTCGGGCAGGTCGCTGTCGTGAACGAGGTCTGTCATGCCCCGATGACAATCCACGCAGTTGAGCTTTGCGTGGACCGACTTGTCGAACCGGTTTGTTGTGAACAGTTCGAGCGGAACGGATTTGTCGCCTACGGTTCGAGTGTTTGCGGGGTCGTTGTGGCAATCGAGGCAGTCGGTGTTAGGGAAGGCGGGTGCGCCCGGCTGGGCCTGAGCGGCTGGTTCGGGTGCCGGTGGCGAGGCAGATTCCGCGGCAAAAGAGGGCATTACCGGGTTCTCCCGCTCTGTCGCCCGGGACACGGCGGAATTTGGCGTAACATGTAATGTGATTCGTCCTATCGCGGCCTGGCGTGGCGCTCAGGTAAAAATTCAGTATTTTGAAGAAAAGACGCCGGCAGGCGTTGCCGTGCTGGTTACCTACCTCGCCAGTGAAGGCGCCGATCACATCAACGGCCAGATCTTTGAGGTATATAACGGGCACGTAGGCATCTTCGAGGAGCCGCCGCCGGTAAAACACATACTTTATAAGCACGGAGCTTTCACCCCGGAAGAGTTAGCCGAGTTAATCCCGGTAAATTTGACTAAAGGTAAAACCCGCGAGGGATTACCCAACGTTTTGCCTTTTGAATTAACCCTGCCCAAAAAACAATAGGCATTCAAGATAATGTCCAACTAAAGTTAGAGGAGATGAATATGGCCAGATTGCCTTATGCCAAAAACATCATTACTGAAACCAGGGAATATACTCCCGAAGAAATCAAGATGATACAGGAAATGATGAAGAAAGGCCCGCCTATCAAGTCCACCATCGAGATGGAAAGGCTGCTCTGGATGGATGAGGATAAGGTAAAAGGGGCGGAGTTCTACATGGAGTGCATCTGGCTCTGGGGCGGCAAAACTACCTCCGGTACCACCGAGGAACCGCACGTCCACGCCTTCCCGGAAGTCATCGGCTTCATCGGC
>CAYNZC010000109.1:5041-13846 GCA_964401575.1 uncultured Verrucomicrobiota bacterium | reverse complement strand
CGCGGGATGATGGTTCGCTTCGCCATAGACGTCTTTTCCGTACCAGAAGACGTCCACGACCTTCACCTTGTAGCCGTGGCGGACCAGGTCCGGCGCCAGCGCGCTGCCCACATAGCCGCCGCCGCCGGTGACGAGGATTGTTTTGTAACCGTTCGGATTTTGACTGCTCATAAGATCATTCCGGGACCTGGGGTTACTTCATCAGGGAAGTGATGTGGCGGAACAGGCTGCTCGGCTCGATGAAGCTGCGGTGGCCCATAATCATGCAGGCTTCCGCGCCGACCACGTTCGCAATGAAACCCAGCACCTCGGGCGGCACGCCCAGCGCCGCGCACGGGGCCGTAATCCCCAACACCGCATCCCCAGCGCCCACGCGGTCCACCACGCGAATCGCAAATGCAGGCACATGAAACAAACCCTTTTCGTTGTGCCTGACCAGGCATCCCGAGTAGCCCCGCGTGACGAGAAAGCTCTTCGATCGCATCCGGTCCGCCAAAGTCTCGGTCAGCATGCGGATCTCCCCCGCCGCGTTGCGCATATCGAGCCGCACCTCGGGCTCGCCGATGGAGACAAAGTCCGCGCGCGGATATTTCGAGATGGTGTTAAAACCTTTGTTGCCCGCGTTCGCCTGGGTGTTGACCGCAAGGTATTTCGCCTTTTCGCAAACGACCTTCATCACGCGGTCGGTCATCAGCCCGTGCCCGTAATCGGCCACCACCACCAGGTCATGCTCGGGCAGCAGCATGGAGAGCTTCGTCACCAGGTCCTCCTCGATCCCGGCCGGCAAAGGCTCGTTCCGCATTTCGTAAACTTCGAAAATCTTTGCGGAGAGGTATTCCTCGAGGAACCGGCGCTTGATGATGGTTGGCGCTTTCGGAATCCTGCTGAACACGCGCTTGATGTTGCTGTTCAGCTTGGACTCGATGAAATCCTCGCGCGAATCCACCTCGCCCAGGGCGCTGACCAGCGTGACGTTGTCGCAGAAGTTTGAAATGTGGTTGGCAATCGCCAGAACGCCCCCGGCGTATTGCTCGGTTCGATTGTGCAGCGCGGCCAGCACCGGTTCCTTGCCGGATTTGCCCATCACAGAGCAGAACTGGTATTCGTCAACGATGCTTTCGCCGATCACCAGCACCTTAAGCTTGCGGATAGCCTGCAGATACCCCACCACCTCTTCGGGCGTGTGCCGGGACCGGAACTCTTCCAGGAAGGTTTTTGTCTCGGCGGGAAAGACGTCCATGAACCTGTTAATCAGTGTCGTCGCGCTGAAGGTCTCCTGGTCCGTCAAGAGCAGTTGGCCGCCGGCCGCTTTCACCGCGTCGGCTTCGCGATCGATCGCATCCGTGTGATCCCGTTTTCCAGCCTCCCGCACGAGGCCTTTCACGAAGAAATCCGGCTTGAGCCGCGAGATGGTTTCCACGGCGGTCGGCCACTCATTGATGCAGACGTAATCCACGCAAGCAAGGGATGCCAGGGCCTCGGCGCGCAAGCGCTCCGGGAAAGCGGGCCGGTGCGGGCCTTTGTTCACGAACCGGTCGGGCGTAATGGTCACGATCAGGATGTCCCCGTGCGTGCGGGCGTCCTGCAGGTGCTTGATATGCCCGATGTGCAGCAGGTCGAACACGCCGTGGCAGTGCACAACCTTTTTCCCGGCCCGTGTCTTTTCCAAAAGCCGGACCAGGTCATCGAGCCGCTTGATTTTGTCAGCAATATTGTCCATGTCCCTTGCCGTCCGGCGTCACAACCCCGGTTTCCTGCTGGAAATCCCTGGTCCCGCCGGCGCAAAACGAGCCTGAAGGTTAGCAATTCGGTCCTTCAGGTGGCAAGTCTGCCGGGAAAGAAGTTTTTGAGAAAAGCCCGAAAAACGCTATCTTGCCGCCGTGCTGGAAACTCTAACACTCAAGATCATCTCCTCTCCGCTCGCAGCCGGCGAGATCGCCGGCGCCGTCCGGGACCTCGCGGATGAACAAATCCCGGTCGAGCAAAAGGCCGACTTCCTCTGCGCGCTTTCCACCCGCGGCGAGACCGTGGAGGAAATTGCCGCGTTCGCCACGGAACTGCGCGCCCGCGCCGTGGATCCGCACATCCCCGGGGAGCTCCGCGCCCATGAAATCCTCGACGTCGTGGGCACTGGCGGCGATCGCTTGAGCACGTTCAACATTTCGACCTGCGTCTCCATCCTCGCCGCCGCCGCCGGCGTTTATGTCGCCAAGCATGGCAACCGTGCCAGCACGTCGCCCGTCGGCAGTGCGGACGTGGCCGACACCCTGGGGCTGCCCTTTGACGTCACACCCGCCCAGTCGGCCGAGTTGCTGCGCGAGCAGAGGTTCTGCTACTTCTTCGCCCCGAAGTATCACCCGGCCTTCAAGCACATCGTCCCTGCGCGCAAGCTTTGCGCCCAACGAGGCATGAGCACGGTGTTCAATTTCCTCGGCCCGCTGCTCAATCCCGGCAATCCATCCGCCATGCTGCTCGGCGCCCCGAGACCGGATATGTGCGAGCCGCTTGCGCGCGTGCTTCAATCCCTCGGCGTCCGCCGTGCCATGGTTGTCTCCGGCGCCGTCCGGGACGCCCAGGGCGCGCAAAAATACCTCGACGAGGTCTCCCCGCTGGGGCCGACAACAGTGGCCGAGTTTTACCAGCCGAACGGGTTGAATTGTTCGGAGCTGGACCCCTCGATGTTTCCCCTGCAACAGAGCCGGTTGGAGGATCTGCGCGGCGGCGATCGCCTGGTGAACGCGCGCATCATTCACAGCATTCTCAATCTCGAGGATCGCGGGCCCAAGCGCGATGCCGTCCTGATCAACGCCGCCGCCGCCCTGTTTGTGGCGGGCGCCGCCAAAAACCTCCTGGAAGGCTGGGAAATGGCGGCTGAAACTCTGGATAGCGGCAGGGCGAGGAAGAAATTGGAAGACCTTGCCGAAGCGGGATCGCGGCTGAAACAGGCAGGCACATCCTGAGGTGTAAGGTCCGTCAGGACCGCGATGGTTATAGAAACCAACCGCTGAATTGAACCCAAGGTCCGTAGGACCGACACATTCCCCTCCATGCCGGTCCTACGGACCTTTGCAAATGTGGTGTGGCCCGGGTTCTATAAACTTTTCGGTCCTCCGGACCTCAACAAATGATTCCGCGCACAATTGATTTCCTCGTCCAATCCTTTGGTCCTCCGGAACGACCAACACCTCTTTCCGGACGGGCATCGCTGCCGCTCTACCTGCCCATCCCGGGCATGCCGCCCATTCTCGAAAACATCTTCCGGAACTTGCCCATCTTTTTCATCACGTCCTGCATCTGGTAAAACTTGTTGAGCATGGTGTTCAACTCAGTCACGGTCACCCCGCTGCCCTTCGCGATGCGTTGACGTCTCCGGGCGTTCAGGATCTCCGGACGCAGCCGTTCCTCCTTCGTCATGCCGCAGATCATGGCCTCCATCCGCCGAAACTCCGTTTCCTGCTTCGTCAGGTCCGCGCCCTTGATCGCTTCAGCGCCGCCCGGCAGCATCTTCACCACGGACTCGAGCGGGCCGAGCTTCTTCATCGCGCGGAGCTGGTCCAGGAAATCGCCCAGGGTGAACTGGCCCTTGCGCATCTTCTCTTCGAGCCGCATGGCCTCGTCCATGTCCACCGCCTCGGCCGCCTTCTCCACCAGGCTGACCACGTCGCCCATCCCGAGGATTCGCGACGCCATGCGCTCGGGATGAAACGGCTCGAATTCGTCCAGCTTCTCGCCCATACCCGCAAACTTGATCGGCTTGCCGGTGACGGCTTTCATGCTCAGGGCCGCGCCGCCCCGGGCGTCGCCATCCAGTTTTGTCAGGATGCACCCGGTGATGTTCAGGGCCTTGTCGAAGTGCGTGGCCACGTTCACCGCCTCCTGGCCGGTGGCCGCGTCCAGCACGAGCAGTATTTCCTGCGGCCGGACCAGGTCGCGCAGGCGCACCAGCTCCTGCACCAGGGTTTCATCAATCTGCAGCCGGCCCGCGGTGTCGAAAATCAGGGTGTTGCGGTTGTTCGCCTTTGCAAACTCGAGGGCCGCGCGGGCGATCTTCAGCACATCCGTCGCGCCGCGCTGGACAAACACCGGCACCTGCACCTGCTGCCCCAGCTTTTCGAGCTGGTCCATCGCCGCCGGACGGTACACATCCGCAGCCACGAGCAGCGGCGTGCGCGCCTGCTTCACCAGCAGCCGCGCCAGCTTCCCGCTTGAAGTCGTTTTGCCGGAGCCGTGCAGGCCCACCATCATCACGCAACTCGGGTTGCCGCCCAACTGCAATCCCGCGTTGGTGGACCCGAGCAGATCCACAAGCTCGTCCTGGATGAATTTGATGATCTGCTGGCCCGGTTGAATGCTTTGCACCACCTCCATGCCGATGGATTTCGCCTTCACCCGCTCGATGAAATCGCGCGCGACCTTGAAATTCACATCGGCTTCCAGCAGCGCCAGGCGCACCTCGCGCAACGCTTCCGAAACGTTCTCCTCGCTTATCTTTCCCAGCCCGCGAAGGTTCCGGAAGGCGTTCTGCAGCTTGCCGCTTAATGAATCAAACATGGCTCAAGTATAGAATCCGCGCGCAATAAGACAACAGGGCCCGCCTCAACGATACAGATGCGTGGACTCTTCCTCGAAGATGGGCCGTTCAAATTCGTCCGCAAACAGGTTCACCTGGAACCGCACATCTCCCGCCTTCAGCGCCTTGACTACCACACGCCACGTGCCCACCGCCTTCGACGCAAAGGACGCGATCGGCTCGGTTTTTGCCGCGTGATCCTGGCCGCTCACCGCCGTGTCGCCCGAGCCCGAGACAAACTGCTCGTTTTCAGGCAGGTTGAACTCGAGCCGCAGGTTCGTCACGGGAATCGATCCCTGGTTGGTCACCTTGATCTCGTAAGTCACTTCCTTGCCCTCTTCGACCGGATCATCCAGGTCCACAGCGTCAATGAGCAAGGCGGGAATGCCGCCCACCCGGCTCTCGCATGCCGTCTCGGCGCCCCGCGCCACAATGCCACGAGCCGCGGCCTTGAACGCAAGCCCGCCGGGCGCGGTGATCTTAAAACGGGCGCACAATGTATTGGTGGATTTCGGAGCGAAGTTCGCCAGCCGCCACACCACGGTATCCGCCGTCCCCGAGCTTGCGGGTGTGGCCTCCTCGAGCACCGCCCCCGGCGGCGCCGGCAGCGAGACCACAGCCATGGGTTCAACCGCCCCGCCCACATTCGCCACGTTCAAACAGACTTCCACCGGTTTCCCAAGGGTCACCTCGCCGGGAGCGCTGCAGGCCAGCGCAAGCTCCGGCGCGCCCATATCCACAAGGAAGAAATTGCTGCATGGCCTGGGAGTAATGCACCGGTAAAGCCGCCCCTTCGAGAAAAAGTCAAACGCATACGCCTGGATCGGTTCCGGCCCGTCCCACAAGACGTCCAGCAGTGTGATCGGGTTTCCGCTGTGGCGGGACGACATGTAAGGCATTCGCGTTCCCCTGGGCAGCTTCATCTCGAATACGGTCGCTGCCGCTGCCGCCTTGTACAAATCCCCCACATCCCCGTCCCAGCGCGCCTGCCGCAGGATCGACTCGATGTCCGGCCTGAGCTTTTCATCGGCAAACCGGCTACGCAGCTCTTCCTGCGAGTTGATCGGCGGTGCGAACCGCGTCTCCGGGTTGCCCAGCCGCGTCGCCCGGTGTTGTTGGGCCATGGCGATCCCCCCCGCAACCGCCAAAAGAACAATGACCAGAGGAAGCCTGACAGATCTCTTCATCGCTTCCAGAGTCGCCCATTGCCCGCGTTGACTCAATAAGAAATCAGGCGGGACCATCATCGGAGTTGGGGGGTGGCCCCGCCTTTGAGCGCTAATCAACACTCCTCGGCATTTGTCGAAATCCCGATGTCGTCCATCGGGACACCCCCATTTGATGGCAGGAACTGGAGTGGTCTCACCCCCACGACCAACCGCATCAATCGCGAATTTCTGTCCTTCGCGCATGCCCCGGATCACGACCCGCTCCAAAAGTCCCATGATTTTTATCTCATTTTTGTCTGGACTTTACTTCAGTTTTTTGATATTAATCCCCTCGAAATCTAAGCGCACCAACGGTTGGTGCGCAGCACCTAATAAATTAAGGATAGATCTATGAAACTCGTTCCACCGCTGGCTTTGGCGATTTTGATTTCCGCAACTCAAGCGCATTCTGCGCCGGTCTATTTTCCCGGGACAGGGCATTACTACGAATTCGTCCAGGGCGCGGTTAGTTGGGCTGATGCGAGGGCAGCAGCCTCGGCCTCAACGTTGATGGGCTACAGCGGATATCTCGTTACGATTACTTCAGCCGCTGAAAACGATTTTGTTTTTAACACGTTCAACACCGGGCTTTCGTCACAGTTTGCCTGGATTGGCGCAGCCGAACCGCTGGATGACGGCGTGTGGCGATGGATGGACGGACCTGAGGCAGGCGCGCAGTTCTCGCTTTTTGCCACTGCTACGGCTCCCTTCAACTACGCAAATTGGGGCGGCATCGAACCCAATGACGCCAAGGTGCAGGAAGACTATGGGATGATGAACATTGGACTTGCCTATAGTGTTATTGCTCCGGGAAAGTGGGCTGACGCCCCTCCAACGCCAACCATTTGGGATCCGATAGTGGGTTACATCGTTGAGTACGTGCCGGAACCCTCAATGGCGTCTATAATGACCTTGGGTGTCCTTGTCGCTTTTTATCGCAGGACGCGCGGTTGCAAAGTCTAGACAAACAAAGCCTAGCCTTAATTGGTTGACCGGGAATTTTTTGCAGCCGACTTCATGAATGAAATCGCCTGAAGAAGGCTGACTTCATGATGCGTTGCCGTTGCGACAAAACGGAAGGCTTCTTTCGCAACGTCGCCAAAACTCCATCCGGCAACGATTGACAACCGTCCGCGCCTCTGACAAATTTGACGCTCGCTTCTGGCGAAGCCTCTTCGCTTACGCTGGCGGTAGGTTACCCAAGTGGCCAACGGGGGCAGACTGTAAATCTGCTGGCTCACGCCTTCGATGGTTCGAATCCATCACCTACCACCACCCTTTTAATGGTTCGCCGCCACTACCTTCCCGTCTTTCACCAGGTCGAACTCTCTTTGCGCTGTCGCGCCGGATGCGTCTTTCCATGACGCGCGGTAACCGCCCTTGAATCCGCGGAACAACAGCGGCTTCCCGGACTCCGCGCGCAGCGTCAGCCTGGTTTTCCAATCCTGGTGAATCAATTTCTCCAGGGTGTGATACACCGGTTTTTGGACCATGTTGGTGTCGTATAAGCCCGAAAACGAAGGTTCGCCCGGAGCCGCTCCCCCATCCACCATGTTCCACCATGTGATGCCCATCACGTCGGGATAACTGAACCACAGCCGGTAAAGGTTCCGGGTCAACTCGGCCTGGATCGCCCAGCCGGCGGCGCTGTCCTCCGGCGCGGTGATCGTCACCTCGCTGATGTGGATCGGGCGTTCCGCCTCCCGCAGGCAATCCAGCACGGCGTAATTCTTCTCCGGCGTCAGCGTGTCCGCGCCGTTGGCAATCCGTTGCGCCTCCGCCGGGTTGAAGATGTGCATCTGCACCCCCACCAGGTCAATGCGCGCGCCGCGATCCAGCAGGTCGCGCACGATCTCCACGTAGCGCCGCGACGGCCCCCAATGAATATCGCAATCGTTGATCGCCAGCCGCACCGATGCCGGGAAATACTTGTCCGCCCATTTATAGGTCTTGAATGTGTAATCGTCCGGCATGGGCCCGCGATTAGCCTGGTCAATGGACTCGTTGACCACGTCCCATCGCTGCACGCGCGCCCCGTACCGCGCCGCAAGGGTCTTCACATGCTGCTCGAAAATCGGCTCCATTGCCTTGCGATCTTCCGGCATCCACTCCGGATGCCCCCAGCGCCGGATCCCGTAGATGATCGCATGCCCATTCATCGAAACCCCGCGCGATTCCAGGTAGGCCACCACCGGGTCCGTTGGCGGACGGCGATATTCATACGAGCTCCCCTGCTCGAACCGGGGTTTGCCCCGCTCCTGCTCGAGAGTCTTCCAGTAAAACGCTACGGTGGCCGCGTTGAAAAGCGTCCCGAAGGTCTCCGCATACCGCTGGTTCTTCTCGGGCGTCTTCAAATCGCCAAACAGGAAAGCGTTGCCGCCAAAGAGAAACGCGTGTCGCGTCTGCTCGATCTTCACTTCCGCGCCGGCTGGCACGCCGGGCAACGTCAACTCGCACTCGGCCATCCGGTTTTCGCGGATGCCTTTTTCAATGCGGGCCGTCACCGCGGGATCTTCCCAGCGCGCTTTGTAAGCCTGGCTGATCTCGAGCCGGTTGGTGCCGCCAAACGCCGCCCCCGCGAACATCATCGCCACCATCCACGCTCCGAAAACTCGTTTCATAGGCTGCGGGGGTAGGCAAATTCGCAAGCGATGTCAAGTGGCAGACAACAGGCAGGGACGCCGCCCACATTGTCTTCACCCGTGGGATGGCGCAGCCTATCAAGGGCTGAAGGCCCGATGATGTGATAGCCCGGTCCATCGGGCCGGGTTGGATTGACCGAAAAATACATTTGCGCCCTGTGAGGGCGCCCTTTCAGGGCTCACGAAAAAATGGCGGGCACAGATACCCGGGCCTGCAGCCCGGGCTATCGAATTTCGGGCCTTCAGCCCTCAAGTCCCCCGTCGACTTGAAGTGAGTCGTCATGTTCCATTGGACGAAACAAAAACAAAAATGCTCCTCGCAATTTTTGCCCCCCTCCATGCCGGTCCGCTGGACCTTCGCAAATGTGTTGTGGCCCGGGTTCTA